>NZ_LWGL01000001.1 GCF_001722485.1 Cellulosimicrobium cellulans
GGTGCGCGCGGCGGCCGCCAGCCCTTCGGCGAGCGCGCGTGCGGGGACGGCGTCGTGACGGGCGAGCGCGACGGCGAGGCCACGCAGGTACTCGCTGAGGATGACGCCCGAGTTGCCGCGCGCGCCCACGAGCGCGCCGCGCGCGAGCAGCGCGAGCAGCTCTCCGGCGCCGGCCTCGCCGGTGCGGCCGGCAGGGAGGGCGCGCGCACCGTCGAGGAAGGTCAGGTACATGTTCGTCCCGGTGTCCGCGTCGGGGACGGGGAACACGTTGACCCGGTCGAGCGCCCGGCGGGCCGCACCCAGCGCGCGCACCCCCTCGCGCGCCCACGTGACGACGGCCGTCCCGTCCATCACGTCGGTGGCGGGGCTCACGTCGGTCTGGCTCCTGGGTCGCGGGGACGGATGCGGTGCGCCGCCCGGGCGGACGACGGCAACACCGTAGTCTGCGACGGGAGGCCCGCCGCCACCGGGCGTGCGCGACCTCACTTGAGCCGGCGCCGTCCGATCGGCTACCCTGACGAGGTTGCCCGGGTGCTCGGCGTGCCCGCTGCCGCACGAGCGACCGGGCGAGACACCCTACAGACCATTCATACGTCGCCGCTGCCTGCGCGACGTGCACGACGATCAGGAGAAACCGTGGCTGCCAACTGCGACGTCTGCGGCAAGGGCCCGGGCTTCGGGCACAGCATCTCGCACTCCCACATCCGCACGAAGCGTCGCTGGAACCCGAACATCCAGCGTGTTCGCGCCGTGGTGGGCGGCACGCCCAAGCGCCTCAACGTGTGCACCTCGTGCCTCAAGGCCGGCAAGGTCACGCGCCCGGCCTGAGCCCGCGCGAACCCGCCTTCCTCGCAGCGCCCGTCGGCATCGCCGGCGGGCGCTGCGTCGTCCCCGGGCGGCCCTGGGCCGACCGCGCGGGCCCACGTCGGCCCGCACGCCGGGGCCGCTCCCCCCGGATGCGGAGATCCTCTGGAGCACGGACATTCCGGTTTGGCGGAACCGGGGCCCGGTGGCAGGCTTTGCCCATGGTGACGGAACTGAGCGAGGTAACCATCCGCCCTGCCGGTCCCGCCGACGCGAGCGCCATCGCACGGGTGCACGTGGCGTCGTGGCGCGGGGCGTACGCCGGCATCGTGCCGGACGAGTACCTGGCCTCGCTGGACGTCGACCAGCGCGAGAAGCACTGGGTCGACAGCCTCTCCACCGCGGGCGCGCGGACCTGGCTCGCGGACGCCGACGGCCGCACCATCGGGTTCGCGACCATCGGCCCGTGCCGCGACGAGGACGCGGAGCCCGGCGACCTGGAGATCTACGCGATCTACCTCGACCCCGAGACGTGGGGGCGCGGCGTCGCGCGCGACCTCATGCGCACCATGCTCGCCGAGGTCCCGCCGGGCGTCACCGTGACGCTCTGGGTGCTGGCCGACGCCGAGCGCGCGCTGCGCTTCTACCGCCGCCACGGCTTCTCGCCCGACGGCGTGGAGCGTCGCGACGACATCGGCGGCAAGGACCTGACGATGGTCCGCTTCCGCCGCCGCTGACCGCCCGCGCCCATCGGCCTCCCGACCCGTCGGAGCTGTCGAGCCCCGAGGCCTCAGGCCTCAGGCCCGAAGTGGTCCCACCCCGTCGTGCGGCGGTGCGGCGCCACGCCGTCGACGCGTACGCCCGGAGACCCGTCGGGCGCGGTCACCGCGCCGACGACGCGGAACGGCGCCGGCAGCGCCGTTCCGGGCGGGAACGTCGCGAGCAGCGCGTGGTCCTCTCCCCCGGCGAGCACCCAGTCGTCGACGACTGTTCGCCGGTCCTCCGCGTCCCCGGGCTCGGCTCCGCCCGCGGCCGCCACGGTGCGCGCCGCGTCGGCCAGCGACGTGCGGTCCCCGTCGAGCGAGGCGCTCGCGAGGTCGAGCTGCACACCGCTCGCCCGTGCGATGCGTCCCGCGTCGCGCAGGAGGCCGTCCGAGACGTCCATCATGGCCGTCGCGCCGGCGTCCGCCGCGAGCGGTCCGGCCGCGAGCGGCGGGTCGGGCCGCAGGTAGGCCTGCGTGAGCGCGGCGTCCGGTTGGCCGGCCTCGAGCAGCGCCAGCCCTGCCGCCGAGCGGCCCACGGTCCCGGCGAGCGCGACGACGTCGCCCCGGCGCGCGCCGGAGCGCAGCACCGGGGCGCGCCCCTCGAGGTCGCCGTGGACGGTCACCGCGACCACCACCTGCTCGCCGCCGGACAGGTCACCGCCCACGACGGCCGCCCCGACCGGCGTGCAGGCCGCGGCGAGGCCGCGTGCGAGACCGGTCACCCACTCGACCGGCAGGTCGCCGGGCATGACGAGCGACACCACGAGCGCCGCCGGTCGCGCCCCCATCGAGACGACGTCGGCGAGGTTCTGCACGGCGGCCCGCCACCCGACGTCGTACCCGGTGGACCACGCGCGCCGGAAGTGGCGGTCCTCGACCAGCACGTCCGTGGAGACGACGTACCGGCCGTCGGGCGCTGCGACCACCGCGCAGTCGTCGCCCGGCCCGACGAGCGTCGTGGGTGCGGCGGGCAGGAGGGGAAAGATCCGGGCGAGGAGCGCCTCCTCGGGCACGTCGCGGACCAGCAGGGGCGTCTCGCTCACCCGGTCACCCTAGTGGCCGCCCGCGGTCGACGACGTGCGTGCGAGGCACCCCTGGCGGGCGGCTACCGTGGTCGCGTGCCCGACGTCCTCCCCCGCTCCACCGTTCCGGCGGTCCCGTCCCGTCGCGCCGCGCGACGCCCCGTCGCCTGCTCGCTCGCCGCAGTCCTCGTCGTCGGCGCGGCCGGCGCGACGGCGCCGTGCGCGCCGCGCATCGGCGTCGAGGTCGCCGAGGACGCGGCGAACCCGCTCTGCGCCGAGGTCGTGCTCGCCGTGCCCGAGTCGCTCGGCGAGGACCTGCCCCAGCTCGGCACGACGAGCCAGGCGACGACGGCGTGGGGCGCACCGGGCGCCGCGGTGACCCTGCGGTGCGGCGTGGAGGTCCCCGGCCCGACGACGGACCTGTGCCAGAGCGTGGGCACGGGCTCGGGCACGGTGGACTGGCTCGTCGTCGAGGACGGCGAGGGCACGTGGACGTTCACGACCTACGGCCGCGACCCGGCGGTCGAGGTGGTCGTGCCGCCCGCGGTGACGGCGAATCGCTCGACGTCCTTCATCGCCGACCTCGGGCCCGCGGTGCAGTCGGTGCCGCAGACGCGCCAGTGCCTGGACGCGGCCGACCTCACCGGCTGAGGGCCGGCGTCGCCGAGGTCAGCGCAGGCCGGTGGGCCGCTCCAGCGCGAGCGCGATGAGCTCGTCGATGAGCTCCGGGTAGCTCAGGCCCGACTTCTCCCACATCCGCGGGTACATCGAGAACGGCGTGAAGCCCGGCATCGTGTTGATCTCGTTGACGACGACCTGCCCGTCGTCGGTGACGAAGACGTCGACGCGGGACAGACCCTCGGCGCCGACGGCCTCGAACGTGCGGACCGCGACGTCGCGCACCTCCTCGACCAGGTGCGGCGGCAGGTCCGCCGGGCACGACAGCTCGACGCCGGCCTCGTCGAGGTACTTCGCCTCGAAGTCGTAGAACGCGTGGTCGGCGCCCGTGACGACGATCTCGCCCGGCAGCGACGCCCGCGGGCGCTCCCCGCCACGCCCGCCCAGCACGGCGCACTCGATCTCCCGACCGACGATGCCCGCCTCGACGACCACCTTCGGATCGTGGCGCTGCGCCTCCGCGACGGCGGCGGGCAGGTCCGCGAGGTCGTCCACCTTGGAGATGCCGAGGCTCGAGCCGGCGCGTGCGGGCTTGACGAACACGGGCAGGCCGAGGCCGGCGACCGTCTCGGTCCAGGCCTGCGGGTTGCGCTCGAACTCGCCCGGGCGGATCACGGTGTACGGGCCGACCGGCAGCCCCTGGCCGGCGAGCACGAGCTTCATGAAGTGCTTGTCCATGCCGACCGCCGAGGCGAGGACGCCCGCACCGACGTACCGCACGTCGGCGAGCTCGAGCAGCCCCTGCACCGTGCCGTCCTCGCCGTACGGCCCGTGCAGCAGCGGGAAGACGACGTCGACGTCGCCGAGCTCGCGCGGGATCTCCCCCGGCGCGAGGACGCGCAGCCCGCGGCGGTCCGCCGCGAGCGGCAGCACGACCTCCTCGCCCGTGGCCTCGACCTGCGGGAGCCGTCCGTCGGTGATCTGCCAGCGCTCGGGGTCGTCCGCGGCGACGACCCACTCGCCGTCGGGCGTGATCCCGACGGGCAGGACGTCGTAGCGCGTGCGGTCGATCGCGCGCAGCACCCCGGCCGCGGTGGCGGCGGAGATCGCGTGCTCTCCGGAGCGCCCGCCGAACAGGACGAGGACCCGCACCTTGCGGGGCTCGGACGGGTGCGCGACCGGGGCCGGCTCGGGCGCGGCGGGATGCGGGACGGGCTGCTGGCTGGACATCGCGGACGACCCTACCGGACCGGCTCGTGGCGCCCTCCGCACCCCCGCGCCCCCACCGTGGAGGGATCGCGAAGAAACTCGTCGGCGATCCGGGAACCAATCCGGCGGCGGTGGCGTTGTGGGTGCCGTGGAAGAGATGACTCTCGAGGCCCCTGCGGCCGACGACCCCGACCATAGTCCCGGCCGCACCGGCCCCGGCCTCACCAGGACGCGACACCGCGTCCGTGACGACCGAGGGGCGGTGCGGGCCCGGTGACGACGTTCCTCTCCCTTCTCCTCGGACTCCTCGTGGTCCTCGCGATCACGGCGGCGACGGCCTACTTCGTCGCCCAGGAGTTCGCCTACATGACCGTGGACCGGTCCCGGCTCGGCGCCAAGGCCGACGCCGGTGACGCGTCCGCCCGGCGCGCGCTCGCGGTCACCCGGCGCACGTCGTTCGTGCTGTCGGGCGCGCAGCTCGGCATCACCGTGACCGGCCTGCTGGTCGGCTACGTGGCCGAACCCCTCATCGGCGAGTCCCTCGGGACGATGCTCGGCGGTGCCGGCGTGCCGACCGGCGTCGGCGTCGCGGTGGGCACGGTGCTCGCGCTCGTGCTCTCGACGATCATCCAGATGCTGTTCGGCGAGCTGTTCCCCAAGAACCTCGCCATCGCGCGGCCCGAGCCGCTCGCCCGCGGCCTCGCCCGCTCCACCTCGGCGTACCTCACGGTGTTCGGCTGGCTCATCGCCGTCTTCGACAAGGCGTCGAACGCCCTGCTGCGCCTGCTCAGGATCGAGCCGGTGCACGACGTCGACAGCACCGCCACGGCGCGCGACCTCGAGCACATCGTCGCCGAGTCGCGCGAGAGCGGCGACCTGCCCGACGAGCTGTCCGTGCTGCTCGACCGGATCCTCGACTTCCCGCAGCAGGACGTCGAGCACGCGATGATCCCGCGCTCGCGCGTGGGCACGGTCCGACCGGGGACCACCGTCGCGGAGGTGCGCCAGCTCATGGCCCGCGCGCACACGCGCTACCCGGTGGTCGACGAGACCGACCAGCCGCTCGGCGTCGTGCAGCTCGCGGACGTGCTCGACACCCCGCTCGCGGACGACGCGCCCGTCACCGAGCTCATGCGGCCCGCGGTCGTCCTGCCGACGTCGATGGCGCTCCCCGACGCGCTCGCCGAGCTCACCGGCTCGCGCAACCAGCTCGCGTGCGTCATCGACGAGTACGGCGGCTTCACCGGCGTGCTGACCGTCGAGGACCTGGCGGAGGAGGTCGTCGGCGAGATCACCGACGAGCACGACCCCGAGCAGCCCGTCACGGTGACCGCCGAGGACGACGACGTGTGGGTCATGGGCGGCGACGTCCACGTCGACGAGGCGGAGCGCGCCATCGGGCACGACCTGCCGCGCGGCGACCACGAGACCGTCTCCGGCCTCCTCATCGCCCAGCACGGCGCGCTGCCGCGCGCGGGCGAGACCATCGAGGTCCCGCTGCCCGACGACCCCGCCGACCTCGTGCACGACGAGCCCGTCACGCGATCGCTCGTCGTCGACGTGCTGTCGGTCGAGCGCCACGTGCCGCGCCTGGTGCGCGTCCGGCTCGAGGAGCGGCGCGGGGACGCGGCCGAGCAGGCCGCGCCCGACGCCGCCGAGCGGACCGGGCACGGGACCGGGCACGGCACCGACCAGGGCGCCGGGGACGACGCCGTACGCCAGACGACCACCGGGGAGGAGACCCGATGAGCAACCCGTGGGTCGTCGTCGTGGCGACCGTCGCCATCATCGCGCTCAGCGCGTTCTTCGTCGCCGTGGAGTTCGCGCTCCTCGGCGCCAAGCGGCACCGGCTCGAGGACGCCGCCGCGACGAGCCGCGCCGCGCGCGCCGCGCTGCGCAGCTCGAACGAGCTCACGCTCCTCATGGCGGGCGCGCAGCTCGGCATCACGGCGTGCACGCTCGCGCTCGGAGCCATCACCAAGCCGGCCGTCCACCACTGGCTCACGCCGGTGTTCGAGGCGTGGGGTGTGCCGGTGTGGGCCGCCGACGTCGCCGGGTTCGTGCTCGCGCTCGTCGTGGTCACGTTCCTGCACCTCGTCGTCGGGGAGATGGCGCCCAAGTCGTGGGCCATCGCCCACCCGGAGCGCTCCGCGACCCTGCTCGCCCTGCCGATGCGCGGGTTCATGGCGCTCTTCCGGCCGCTGCTGCGCTGGCTCAACGCCCTCGCCAACCGGTGCGTGCGCGCCGTCGGCGTGGAGCCCGTGGAGAACGTCGAGGGTGGCGGCCAGGACGCCGCGACCCTGCGCCACCTCGTCGAGCACTCCGCCAATGTCGGGGCGCTCGAGGCGTCCTACCGCGCGCAGATCTCAGGTGCGCTCGAGCTGCAGACGCTGACGGTCGACGCGCTCGTGCCGACCGGCAGCAGCCCGACGGCCGTCCCCGCGCACGCGACGGCCGCCGACGTCCGGGCGGCGTCCGCCGCGTCCGGGCACCTGCGCATCCTCGTCCGCAACGGCAGCGTGGTGCCGCGCGTCGTGCACGTGCGCGACACGCTCCTCGAGCCGGACGACCGCCCGGCGCACGACCTCGCGCGCCCCGGGTTCGTCCTGGAGTCGGGCACGACCGTGCACGCCGCGCTCGCGCGGATGCGCGAGTCGAGCGAGCAGCTCGCGATCGTCATGGACGGCGAGCGCTTCGTCGGCGTCGTGACGCTCGCGGACGTGCTGCGGCGCATCCTGCCGCGACCGGAGGAGCCCGCGGCGGCGCTCGTCGGCTGAGCGACCGGCGGGACAGGACCGAGCGAGGGCCCGGCAGCGCGTGCTGCCGGGCCTTCGTGCGTCCGAGCCGACCCGACCGGCACCTGTTGACAGCGGGAAAGCCCTTTCCTAGCCTTCGAAGGTCGCGCACAGGGACGTGCACTCGACATGACAGGGGGCCAATGCCTGCCGGGGTGGGACCCGCGCGGCGCCGGGGCGACGACGCCCCGGCAGCACCAGCGAGATCTGCAGGAGCAGCAACCGACGAAGTGGAGCAGACGATGACGTCTACGCGTTCCCGTCGCCGAGGGAGTGCCGCGCTCGCGGTCACCCTGGCGACCGTCCTGGGCGGGACCCTCCTCGGGCCGCCCGCCGCCGCGGAGGTCGCGGCGGACGAGGGGTTCACCGAGATCCTCGACTTCGAGGAGTACGAGCGCACCGCGCTCCACGGCCAGGACGGGTGGACCGCCTCGGCCGCCGCCCGCGTCGTGGCCGACCCGCTCAACGCCAACAACCAGATCCTCGAGCAGGTCGGCGGCGGCCAGAAGTCCTACCGCGCCGTCCCACCCGTCGCCGACGGCGGCACCGGCACCCTGTTCTTCCGCTTCATGCGCACCGGGAGCGTCGACACGTCGTTCGGCCTCACGGACGTCGACGCGCCGTCCGACTACGTGAACAGCCGGGCGTACGTGAACAACCAGAACAGCGACGTCATGCTCGTGCGCGACGGCGGGTCGTTCAAGCCGGCCGGCGTGTGGTCGCGCGACACGTGGCAGTGCGTGTGGATCGTCGCGGACAACGCCACTGACAAGGTGTCCGTCTACAGCCAGGGCGGCCCGTACGAGGAGATCACGCGCCTGCCCGAGGGTACGGAGCAGCAGTTCGGCTTCCGCCAGGGCGTGAGCACGGCGCTCGACCGGTTCTTCTGGATCAACGGCGCGAGCAGCGCCGGCCGGCTCATGCTCGACGACGTCGCCGTCGACCCGTCCGGCGAGAACCTCGCGATCGCCACCGGGAACCCGGGCGACTGCGCGTCCGGCGGCACGACGCCGAGCGAGCCGCTGCTCAACCCGCTACCCGACCCGACGCCGTCGGCCCTCGGCATCGAGGTGGAAGAGCTCGTCCAGCTCCCCGAGTCGCAGACGACGCCCGCGACCTCGGACCAGCGCCTCGTGCGGCACAACCGCATCACGCACCTCGACGAGGTGCCCGACGGCTCGGGCCGCCTCGCGGTCCCGGACATGAACGAGATCCTCTACATGGTCGACGAGGAGACCGGCGAGCACGTCGCCTACCTCAACGTGCGCGACCAGTTCGTCGACAACTTCCACAACCACGCCGGGCTCGGCACCGGTTTCGGTTTCGTCGAGTTCCACCCGGAGTTCGCGGACAACGGCGTCTTCTACACCGTGCACACCGAGGCCGGCAGTGCCCTGACGGAGGACACGCCCGACTTCCCCGCGTTCGGCGGCACCAACTACCACAGCGTGATCACGGAGTGGACCGCGACCGACCCGGCGGCGGAGACCTTCGCGGGCACGAGCCGCGAGCTCATGCGCGTACCGTTCGCGGGCCGGGTGCACACCGTCCAGCAGATCGCCTTCAACCCCACCGTCGAGCCCGGCGAGCCCGACTACGGCATGCTCTACGTCCTCGTCGGGGACGGCGGCAACGGCGTCGGCAACGACAACCCGCAGGACCTCGCGACGCCGCAAGGCAAGATCTTCCGGATCGACCCGATGGGCGACGACAGCGCGAACGGGCAGTACGGGATCCCGGCGGACAACCCGTTCGTCGGCACGCCGGGCGCGCTGCCCGAGATCTACGCCGTCGGCATGCGCGACCCGCACCGCATCAGCTGGGACCCCGAGGGCGACCACACGATGTACCTCGGCCACATCGGCGAGTGGCAGGTCGAGTCGGTCTACGCCGTCGAGCCGGGAGACAACTTCGGCTGGTCCGACCGCGAGGGGCCGTTCCTCGCGGAGAACCGGCAGATCTTCCCGCTGCCCGCCGACGACGCCGAGAACGGCTTCACCTACCCCGTCGCCGCGTACGACCACAACCGCGACCCCGGCCAGACCGGCGACGCGGGCGTGGCGCTCAACGGCGGGTTCGTGTACCGCGGCGACATCCCCGAGCTGCGCGGCCGCTACCTGTTCACCGACCTCGTGCGCGGCTGGGTGCTGTCCACGCAGGCCGACGAGATGCAGCGCAACGACGGCGACCTCGAGGACCTCGCGGAGATCGAGCACCTCAAGGTCTTCCGCGACGGCGTCGAGACGACCTTCCAGGACCTCGTCGGTGACAGGCGCGTCGACCTGCGCTTCGGCGCCGACGCGGACGGCGAGCTCTACCTCGTGTCGAAGGCGGACGGGAAGGTGTGGAAGGTGACGGGCGCCCGGCACGTCGGCGCGTCGTCGCCGCACGCCCTGCCGGAGCTCGCGCCGAACCTCGTCGCGCACTACGACTTCGACCACCCGGTCGCGGGCGACGCGACGCGGGAGGACGACCAGGGCTGGTCCGGCACGGACATCCAGCTCGTCAACGGCGGCACGGAGATGCGGGTCGCGGACCGCGCGTACCCCGGAGCGGGGGAGGCGCTGCAGACGCAGCAGATGAGCCCGCGCACGGCCTCGAACGACGACTGGAAGGCGGGCGTCCACGACCCCGAGGGCGTCAAGACGCTCGGGGCCTTCGCCGACGCCGACGAGATCTCGGTGATGGGGTGGTTCAAGCCGACCGGCGAGCACCCCGCGCTGAACTCCGGCACCGCGAACCCCGACGACCGCTACAACGCGATCGGCCTCGCCGGCGTGCTCACGGGCACCTCCGACGGCCACGCGGTGCGCGCGCTGCTCGAGGTGATCACCGTGGACGGCGAGCTCAAGCTCGTCGCGCTCGGCCGCCGCGTCGACGGGGCGGGGTCGTGGACCTTCGCCGCGGACCTGCCGTGGGACCAGATCCTCGAGCGCGGGAAGTGGGTCCACCTGGCCGCCACCTTCGACTTCGCGGGCGGCGAGATGCAGCTGTTCATGAACGGCGAGAAGCTCGAGGGCCGGTACACGTCGTCGACCAACCCGTGGGGCGCCGGCGCGACGTCGCCGTCCGACCCCGCCGGGATCAAGATCGGCGGCAGCTACCCGCAGGACACGCGTGAGGCCAACCCGTTCAACGGCCGCATGGACGACCTCATGTTCCTCGACGTCGTCCCGACGCCCGAGCAGGTCGCGGCGCAGTACGCGCTGTTCGGGGCCGAGCCGGTGGAGCCGCCCGCGCCGCCGTCGTGCTCGCCCGCCGGCGAGCAGGTCACGGACGTCATGGACGCCGAGCACTGGGCACCGCGCACCCCGTCCAAGTGGCAGTTCCCCGGCGAGGAGGTCGTGCTCGCCGAGGCCGGCACCGACCCGGACGACGGCATCCGACGGCCGTTCGAGTACGCCGTGCTCACCGAGGGCCCGGAGCTCGGCTCGTTCGCACTCGACGCCGAGGTCCGGCTCGACGCGCCGGCGTCGGTGAACAACCGGGACGTCATCGTCGTCTTCGGCTGGCAGTCGGACACGCAGTACTACTACGCCCACCTGTCGCAGGACAACACGATCTACGCCCACAACGGCATCTTCAAGGTCGACGGCCGCGACCGGGAGCGGATCGACGACCAGTGGGACGGGACGGTCGGCGCCCCGCCGGCCGTGACCGACGAGGAGTGGCACGACGTGCGCGTCGTGCGGTGCGCGGACAGCGGCGACGTCGCCGTCTACGTCGACGGGCTCGACACCCCGCTCCTCACGGCGAACGACACGACGTTCGCGACCGGACGCGTCGGGTTCGGGTCGTTCGACAACACCGGCCGGATCCGCGACCTCACCGTCACGGCGGCCGAGGAGCCGGCGGGCGTCGACCTGGACGTCGAGGTCGCCCCGCGCTGCCTCGCCGGTCGCGTGTACCTCGCGGTCGCCGCGACGAACGCGAGCGCGGTGCCGGCGGACGTGACGCTCTCCACGGCGTACGGCAGCCGGACGCTCGCCGACGTCGCTCCCGGCGCGGCGGCGTACCACGCGTTCGCCGTCCGGGCGACGTCCGTGGAGGCCGGAACCGTCACGGTGTCGGCGATCGCGACGGTGGACGGCGAGGAGGTGACGTCCGAGGTCGAGGTCGACCACGGGGCGCACGCCTGCGGCTGACCCACGGCCTGACGTGAGGGGGTGTGCGCGGGTCCCGCGCACACCTCCTCTGGCGTCGGGTCGTGCGACGACGGACGCCGTCGGGGCGCCGTCAGCCTCGCACGGGCGGCGGCGCCGTCGAGTCGCGCACGACCAGGGCGTGCCCCGTGGCGCGGCGCCGGGGCCGCTCCGACGCCGGGCGCAGCGCGAGCTCGAGCGCGGCCGCGCCGATCTCGCTCATGGGCAGGCGCACGGTCGTCAGCGCGGGCGCGAGGTCCTGGGCCACCTGGATGTCGTCGAAGCCGGTGACGGACACCTCGTGCGGCACGGAGACGCCCCGCTCGCGCAGGACGGACAGCACGCCGGTGGCCATCGCGTCGTTGAGAGCGAGGATCGCCGTCGTCCCGGGGTGCTCGTCGAGCAGGCGCCGCGCGGCGTCCCGGCCGCCCTCGCGCGTGAAGGGTGCGTGCACGACGGGCAGGGCGTCCGCGTCGAGCCCGTGGCGCGCGACGGCCGCGCGCACGCCCGCGAGCCGGTCGGCGATCGTCGTGAGCTGATCCGGCCCGGCGGCGACCGCGAGGCGTCGGTGCCCGAGCCCGAGCAGGTGCTCGGCGACGCTCTCCCCCGCCGGCGCGTTGTCGGGCAGGACCGCGTCGCAGCGCAGGTGGTGACGCCCGACGACGACGACGCGCCCTCCTGCCTCCTGGAACGCGGCGAGCTCGCGCGCGGCGTCCGCCTCCATCGCCGGGTCGACGTAGCCCGAGCCCGCCATGAGGACGGCGCCCACCCGGTGGGCGCGCATGAGGCGGATCTGCGCGACCTCCGCGCTCGGCTCTCGCTCGGTGTGGCTGATCTGCACGCTCCAGCCGTGCTGGGCGGCCACGCGCACGACGCCGCTCGCGATCTCGGAGAAGTACGGGTCGCCGATCTCGTAGACGACGAGACCGGCGACGGACGTCGTGCCGCCCGCGAGCGTGCGGGCGTGCGGGTTCGCGACGTACCCCATCTCCGCCGCCACGCGGCGCACCTGGGCGGCGACCTCCTCGGAGACGCCCTGGCTCCCCGAGAGCGACCGGGACGCGGTCGCGAGGGACACGCCGGCCCGCTCCGCCACGTCGGCGAGCCGGAGCCCGCCGCGACCCGCCGTCCTGCCCTCACGCCGCACCGCGACCCCGTCCGTCCGGGCGCACGCCGTCGGTCCGCGAGACCACCCGACGTGACGCTTGCCACATCCCTGTCCCGCAGCGTAGCCTGGCGGAAGCGCTTACGAAAGCGCTTACGTACGCCGATGTACGGTCGAGTACTCACTACGACGAGGTAGGGAGAGTCAGCTCCATGTCCCCACGGATGTCCCCTCGGATGCCACAGCGCACCCGCAAGCAGCGCGCGCTCGCCGTCGCGGCAGGCCTGTCCGCGACCGCCCTGGTCCTCACCGCCTGCTCGGGCGGCGGCTCCGGTGGCGGCGGGGGCGGGGGTGCCGACGACCCCATCGTCATCGGCATCTCCCTGCCCCTGACCGGCGACTTCTCCGAACCCGGCAAGGGCGTCCAGCGCGGGTACGAGGCCTGGGCGCAGTTCGTCAACGAGGACGGTGGCCTGCTGGGGCGCCAGGTCGAGCTGAAGATCCTCGACGACCAGTCCAACGCCGACCGCGTCGTCCAGGACTACGAGGCGCTCATCGCCCAGGACGAGGTGGACCTCGTCTTCGGGCCGTTCTCGACGCGTCTCGTCGTCCCGAGCGCCCGCGTCGCCGAGGAGTACGGCATGCTCTTCGTCGAGCCGGCCGGAGCCGCGAACGAGGTCTTCGAGCAGGGCTTCGAGAACCTCTTCTACGCCGCGCCCGCGGTGGCGGACGACCACTACAACTACCTCGCGGAGCACATCCTCGCGATGCCCGAGGGCGAGCGGCCGACGACGGTCGCGGTGGCCGCCATGGACGACCCGTTCGCCCAGGGCACGGCGTACGGCCTGCGCGACAAGCTCGCCGACGCGGGGCTCGAGATCGTCGTCGACGAGGTGTACCCGCCCAACACGACGGACTTCTCCTCGATCGCGGCGAAGATCGCCGACTCCGGGGCGGAGATGGTCATCGGCGGCACCCAGTACCAGGACGCCGTCAACCTCATCGTGGCGCTGCAGCAGCTGAACTACCAGCCCGAGATCGCCGCGTTCTCGACGGCCCCCACCAACCCCGAGTTCTCCGCCGCGATCGGCGCGAAGACCGAGGGCATCCTCTCCCCGACCGGGTACACCGAGACCGCGAGCTGGCCCTCGAACGTCGAGTTCGTCGAGCGGTACACCGAGCTCCACGGCAACCCCCCGGGCGAGGACGAGGCGAACGCGTACACGACCGGGCAGGTCGTCGCGGCCGCCGTCGAGGCCGTCGGCTGCGCCGAGCAGGGCGAGTGCCAGCAGGAGCTCATCGACTGGCTGCGCGAGAACGAGGTCGAGACGGTCGTCGGACCGCTCACGTGGGACGAGACGGGCAAGCCGCAGGGCGCCCACCTCATCCAGCAGTACGTGGACGGCGAGATCCAGATCGTCCTGCCCGAGGACGCGAAGGAAGCCGACCTAATCTTCCCCAAGCCGGCGTGGTGATCGGCTCGTGACAGGGACGCTCCTCTTCCAGAGCCTCGTGCTCGGCGTGCTGCTGGGAGGGCTCTACGCCCTCCTGGCGGCGGGCCTCACCCTGTACTTCGGCGTGATGCGCGTCGTGATGATCGCCCACTCGGCGTTCCTCATCCTCGCCGCGTACCTCGCCTGGTTCTTCCACCAGCAGACCGGGATGGACCCGCTGCTCTCGCTGGTCGTCACGGTCCCGCTGTTCTTCCTCGTGGGCGTGGGCATGCAGCGCCTGCTCATCACGCGCCTGCGGCCGGCGACGCTCACGATGATGTCGGTGCTCCTGACGTTCGCGATCGCGCTCTTCATCGAGGGCATGATCGGCTTCGTCTGGAGCGGCACCCAGCGGCGCATCCAGCTGCCGTACTCGGGCGCGAGCCTCGAGCTGTTCGGGGCACGGATCGCCGTCGTCAAGCTCGTCGCGTTCGGGCTCGCCGCCCTGTCGCTCGGCCTGCTCTACCTGCTCATGAAGCACAGCCGGTTCGGGCAGGCGCTGCGGGCGACGATCCAGCACCGGGAGGCGGCCCAGCTGGTCGGGATCAAGACCGACCGCGTCGCCGGCTACGGCTTCGGCCTCGGCCTCGCGACCGCGGCGATCGGCGGCACCGCGCTGTCGCTCGACGCGACGATCTACCCGTCGCTGCACTGGCACTGGATCGGCCCGCTCATGGCGATCATCGTCGTCGGCGGCCTGGGGTCGATCCCGGGCGCCGCGATGGCCGCCATGGTGCTCGGCATCGGCCAGAGCCTGCTCCAGGTGCCCCTCGGCACCACGTGGGCGCAGACCATCTTCTACGTCGCGCTGTTCGCGACGCTGATGCTGCGGCCCCAGGGATTCTTCGGAGGTCGCCTTGCCCAACGCTTCTGACACCAGACCGCCGCGGGCCGCGGGCCGCGGTGCCGCGGGAGGCCCGGCGGCGAGCGCCGGCGCGCGCCCGGGCGGGTCCGCGGGGCCGACGCCGCGCCCGTGGACGCGGATCGTCCGCCTGGCCGCGCTGCTCGTCGGGGCCGCGGCGATCCTCGCCTTCCCGACGGCGGCGCCCAACGCGTACATCCTGTCCGCCGGCATCGTCGTCGCGAGCTACGCGTGCACCGCCACCGCCTGGAACTTCATGGGCGGCTTCACGGGCTACGTGTCGCTCGGCCACGCCGCCTTCTTCGGTCTCGGCGCCTACGGGACCGGGCTGCTCATCCGCGACGTCGGCCTGCCGAGCTTCGTCGCGTGGCTCGTGGCCGGCGTGATCGTCCTCCTCGTGACGATCCCCGTCGGCATCGCCGCGCTGCGCGTGCGCGGGGCGTCGTTCGTCATCGTCTCCATCGCGTTCGTGCTCATCCTTCTGCTCGTGTTCCAGGCGTGGGGGACGTTCACGGGCGGGTCGGACGGCCTCGTCGTCCCGCGCCCCTTCCCCGACATGCTGCGCCCGGAGCACCACCAGACGTTCTTCTACCTGTTCGTCGGCCTGCTCGCCGTCATGCTGGTGGCGTGGTGGGCGATCGACCGGTCGCGATTCGGCACGGGGCTCAAGGCGGTCCGTGAGGACGAGGACAAGGCGCAGGCGCTCGGGGTCCCGACGCGCAACTACAAGCTCGTCGCCTACGTCGTCTCGGCGACGTTCACCGGCCTCGCGGGCGGCATGTACGCGCTGTGGTTCGGCGACCTCGACCCGATCTTCCAGTTCTCGATCATGCTCGGCGCGTACATGGTGCTCATGGCGCTGCTCGGCGGCGTCCGGCACCTCTTCGGCCCGCTCCTCGGCGCGCTGATCGTCGGCACGGGGCTGGAGTACTTCAAGCTCGAGTTCGGCGACACCCAGTTCCACCTCGTCGCGACGGCGATCCTGCTCGGCGTCGTCGTGCTGTTCATGCCGGACGGCATCATCCCCGCCCTGCAGGCCCTCGTGCGCCGCTTCGGCCCGCAGGACTCCTCCATCCGCGAGATGACGGCGGCCGAGCTCCTCGAGCGCAACCGCGCGGCGTCGGGTGCACCGACCGCCGAGGGCACGGGAGAGGACGAGGGGCCGCGTCGTGGCGGGCCTGGCGCGAGCTCGCGAGGGACGAGCGAGCGGATGGTAGACGCGGCCCCTCGTCCTCGGACGGGCCCGGAGGAGGACGACCGATGACGACGACCACCGCACCCCCGACGACCCGGAACCTCGAGACCGTCGGGCTCACCAAGTCGTTCGGCGGCGTCCACGCCGTCCGCGACGCGACCGTCACGTTCCACGAGGGCAAGATCAACGCCCTCATCGGGCCGAACGGCTCGGGCAAGACGACGTTCTTCAACTGCGTCACGGGCATGATCAAGCCGGACTCCGGCACGGTCACGTACCGCGGCGCGGACATCACGCGCCAGGCGCCGCACCGGATCGCGCGGGCCGGGATCGGGCGCAGCTTCCAGCTGTGCCGCGTCTTCCCCCGCATGACGGTGCTGGAGAACATGCTCGTCGCCGTCCGGCGGACGTCCGTGCGCGAGCTCCTCGGAGGAGCCCGCAACCCCGAGGAGATCGAGAAGGCGCGCGCGCTGCTCGTGCGCGTCGGGATCGACCACCTGGAGAACGCCGAGGCCCGCAACCTGTCCTACGGGCAGCAGAAGCTGCTCGAGCTGGCCGGGGTGCTCATGGGCGACCCGGACACGATCATGCTCGACGAGCCGGCGGGCGGCGTGAACCCTGCGCTCATCGGGCGCATCGGGACGCTCGTGGAGGAGCTCAACGCCGAGGGCAGGACCTTCCTCGTCGTCGAGCACAACATGGACATGGTCATGAGCCTGTCCCACCACGTCATCGTGTTCGACCGGGGCCGGCCCATCGCCGAGGGCCCGCCCTCGGTCGTCCAGTCCGACCCCCGAGTGCTGGAGGCCTACCTTGGTGTCTGAGCAGAAGTACCTCCTCGAGCTCGAGGACGTCGAGGCCGGCTACGGCCGGGCGGCGCTCGTGCTGCGGGGGCTGACGATCAAGGTCCCGGCCTCGACGGTCGTGTGCCTCGTCGGGCCGAACGGCGCCGGGAAGTCGACGGTGCTCAAGGTCGCGTCGGGGCTGCTCAAGCCCCGCGGGGGCCGCATCCTCGTCGACGGGCAGGACGTCACCGGCCAGGGGCCGCAGGAGATGCTGACCTCGGGCCTCGCGCACGTGCTCCAGGGCCACAGCGTGTTCCGCGAGATGACCGTCGCGGAGAACGTCCTGCTCGGCGCGTACACGCTCCGGGACAAGGCGCAGGTCGCCGAGCGGGTCGAGTTCGTGCAGAACCTGTTCCCGATCGTCGGCGAGCGGTGGAAGCAGCTCGCCGGCCTGCTGTCCGGCGGGCAGCAGAAGCAGGTCGAGTTCGCCCGCTCGCTCATGGTGAGCCCGCGCGTGGTGCTCCTCGACGAGCCGTCCATGGGTCTCGACCCCAAGACGACGGCGACCGTGTTCGAGCAGGTCGTGCGCATGCGCGACGCGGGCGTCGCCGTGCTCCTCGTCGAGCAGAACGCGCGGCGCGCCCTGGAGACCGCGGACATCGGCTGCGTCCTCGACCTCGGCCGCGTCCACATCTCGGGCCCCGCCCCCGAGCTGCTGGCCGACCCGCAGCTGTCCGAGCTCTACCTCGGCGGGCGGCCCGGCGAGAAGACGCCGGCGCCGCGGGCCTGAGCGACGACGGGCCAGGGGCCCGGCGTACGGTGGTGGGGCCCGGCGGCACGTCGCCGGGCCCCACTCCCGTTCCACGCCCCGACCCGACCCGACCCGAAGGCAGGCCATGCCCACGCCCGTCCCCTTCCCCGCCCCGCGCACCCTCCTCGGCGACGACCTGCTCGAGGCCGTCCGGTCCCGGGCCGCCCGTCACGACCGCGAGAACACGTGGTTCGACGACGACATGGCGGATCTCGTCGAGGCCGGGTACCTGCGCGCGCTCGTCCCCGAGTCGTTCGGCGGGGCCGGCCTCGGCCTGCGGGAGACGGCGCGCGAGCAGGCGCGCCTCGCCGGCGCGGCGCCGGCGACGGCGCTCGCGGTGAACATGCACCACGTGTGGACGGGCGTCGCGCGCTACCTGCACGAGCGCGGCGACTCCTCGCTCGACTGGCTGCTCGAGGAGGCCGGCCGCGGCGAGGTCTTCGGGTTCGGGTACTCCGAGGCCGGCAACGACCTCGTCCTGCTGGGCTCGCGCACCGAGGCCCGGCCCGACGGCGCGGGCGGCTACACCTTCCACGGACGCAAGATCTTCACCTCGAACTCCCCCGGCTGGACGCGCCTCGGCGTCCTCGGCCTCGACAGCACGTCCGACGACGCACCGCGCCTCGTGCACGCGTTCCTCACCCGGGACGGCGGCGGGATCAAGATCGCCGACGACTGGGACACGATGGGCATGCGCGCGTCGCAGTCGTGCTCGACGCTCCTCGACGGCGCGCCCGCGCCGGGCGACCGGGTGGTGCGCCGGCTCGCGCCGGGGCCGACGCTCGACCCCCTGGTCGTGGGCATCTTCACGACGTTCGAGATCCTCCTCGCCGCGGTGTACACGGGCATCGCCGACCGCGCGCTCGAGCTCGGCGTCGCCGCGGCACGCCGTCGCACGTCGATGAAGAACGACGGTGCGTCGCTGTCCCAGGACCCCGACATCCGCTGGCGGCTGGCCGACGCGGCCCTCGCGCTCGACGCGATCTGGCCGCAGCTCGACACCGCGGCCGGGGAGATCGACGCGCTCGTCGACCGGGGCGCGGGCTGGTTCCGCGCCACGGCCGGTCTGAAGGTCCGCGCGACCGAGACGGCGAAGACGGTCGTCGACCAGACCGTGCGCGTCGCGGGCGGCTCGAGCTACTTCTCCGGCAACGAGCTGGGCCGGCTGTACCGCGACGTGCTCGCGGGGATCTTCCACCCGTCCGACGACGAGTCGGCCCACTCGACCGTCGCCCAGTCGCTCCTCGGCCCGCTCGAGTAGGCCTCGTGCCCCCCGGTCGGGCGGATCTCGCCGCAGAGTGGTCGCCCGGGGCACACGACCGCGCCCGCGGCGTAGCCTGCGCCCATGACCCCGCACGACCACCCCGGTCCCGCCGCCCTGTCCCCCGCGACCGTCGTCGTCGCGGCGGGCCGCCCGGAGCGTGCCCAGGGCGCGCCGGTGAACCCGCCGATCGTCATGTCCTCGACGTACGTCTCCCAGGGCGTGCAGGGGCCCGGCGAGCTGCTCTACGCCCGCATGGACACCGAGACGTGGCACCCGTTCGAGGAGGCGCTCGCCGCGCTCGAGGGTGCCGGGCGACCGGCGGTCGTGTTTTCCTCCGGCATGGCGGCGATCGCGTCCGTCTTCGCGTTCGTCCCGGCCGGCGGGACGGTCGTCGTGCCGCGCCACGCGTACCAGGTGACGCTCGGGTTCGCGGACGACCTCGCGCAGCGCGCGGGCGTGACGGTCGTGCGCGTCGACGTCGCGGACACCGACCAGGTCGTCGCCGCGCTCGACGGCGCGTCGCTCCTCCTGCTGGAGTCGCCGACCAACCCCATGCTCGAGGTCGCCGACCTGCCGGTGCTGCTCGCGGCGGCGCGCGAGCGCGGCGTGCTCACGGCGGTCGACAACACGTTCGCGACGCCGCTCGGGCAGCGTCCGCTCGACCACGGCGCGGACCTCGTCGTGCACTCGGTGACCAAGTACCTCGCCGGGCACTCCGACGTCGTGCTGGGCGCCGTCGTCGCGTCCACGAACGAGCTCGCGCAGCGGGTCCGGGCGTACCGGACGCTGCACGGCGCCATCCCGGGGCCCTTCGAGGTGTGGCTCGCGCTGCGCGGTCTGCGCACGCTCGCGCTCCGGGTCGAGCGGTCGCAGGCGAGCGCCGCCGAGCTCGCGCGCCGCCTCGCCGACCACCCTGGCGTCGCCGAGGTGCGCCACCCGAGCCTGCCCGACGACCCCGGCCACGAGCGCGCCGCGCGCCTCATGACCGGGTTCGGATCGATCCTCGGTCTGCGGCCGGTCGGCGGCCCCGACGCCGCGGACGCCGTCGTGGCGGCCGTGCGCCTCTGGGTGCCCGCCACGAGCCTCGGCGGCGTCGAGTCGAGCCTCGAGCGCCGTCGCCGCTTCGCGACCGAGTCCGCGACCGTCCCGGAGGACCTGCTGCGGATGTCGGTCGGGATCGAGGACGTCGAGGACCTCTGGCGCGACCTGGACCAGGCGCTGCGCGCCGCCGCCTCCTGACCGGACGGGCGCCGGGCCGAGGCGGTCCGGCGCCCGCTCGGGCGAGGCCGGATCGAGACACGACCGAGACACGCCCGTGGCCGTGCCTGCACGCAGGCGTGACACCCCGTCCCTACGATCGGGGCATGGCTCACCACCCCAGGACGACGACCTCCCGACGCACGCCGGCCCTGTGGGCGGTGCCCCTGACGCTCACCCTCGCCCTGGCGGCGTGCGCCTCGGACGACCCGGCCGAGGACGCGACCGTCACCGAGACGACGACCGCCACCGATACCGTCGAGCCCAGCCCCACCGACGACGCCACCTCCACCCCCACCGACGACGCGTCGGCACCGGCGGACGAAGCGCAGGAGCCGTCCGACCCGTTCCCCGCGAACACCGAGCCCGACGTCGCCGAGCCGTCAGCGGGCGCGATGCTCACGGTCTCCGACATCCGCGTCGGCCACCACGACGGCTACGACCGCGTCGTCTTCGAGCTCGGCGGCGAGGGCACGCCCGGGTGGCGCGTCGAGTACGTCGACCAGCCGGTCGAGGACGGCAAGGGCACCGCGATCGAGATGGACGGCGACGCGTACCTGCAGGTCATGATCTCCGGCTCGGGCTACCCGATGGACACGGGCGTGGAGGAGTACTCCAGCCCGAACCCCGTCGAGGTCGAGGACGGCGAGATCGAGGAGGTCCTCCTGCGCGGCGTCTTCGAGGGCTACACGCAGGCGTTCGTCGGGGTGGACGACGCGCAGCGGCCCTTCCGGGCGTTCCTGCTCGAGAACCCGGCACGGGTCGTCGTCGACGTCCAGCACGCGGGCGGCCAGGACGGCTGAGCCGCCCCGCCGAGCGGTGCGGCACCCCTGCTCACCGCTCGGCGGACAGCCCCTCGGCCTTCTGCGGCCGCGACAGCAGCCCGCGCGCCATCTCGTCGACGGGCATGCCCTCGTGGAGCACGGCGACGACCCCGGCGGTGATGGGCATCTCCACGCCGACGGACTGCGCGAGCTCGAGCACCGACCGGCACGACTTCACGCCCTCGGCCGTGCCGCCCGTCGCGGCGACCGCCTCGTCGAGCGTCATCCCCTGGCCCACGTGCTTGCCGAGCGTGTGGTTGCGCGACAGCGGCGAGGAGCACGTCGCGACGAGGTCGCCGAGACCGGCGAGCCCGGGGAACGTCTCGGCGTCCGCGCCGAGCGCGAGGCCGAGGCGCGTGATCTCGACGAGCCCGCGCGTGATGACCGTCGCGGTGGTGTTGTAGCCGAAGCCGCGCCCCTGGGCGATGCCGACCGCGAGCGCGATGACGTTCTTCACCGCGCCGCACAGCTCGACGCCGACGACGTCGCGGTTCGTGTACGGGCGGAAGTAGGTGGACGAGCACGCCCGCGCGACGAAGCGCGCGACGTCCTCGTCGACGCACGAGACGACGGTCGCGGTCGGCTGGCGGTGCGCGATCTCGCGCGCGAGGTTCGGCCCGGAGACGACGGCGACGCGCTCGGCCGGCAGGTCGAGCGCCTCGGCGACGACCTCGCTCATGCGGCGGTCGGTGCTCAGCTCGACGCCCTTCATGAGCGAGACGGCGACCGCGCCGGGCTCGACGTGCGGGCGCAGCTGCTCGAGCGTCGCGCGCGCGACCTGCGACGGGATCGCGACGACGACGAGGCCCGCCCCGGCGAGCGCCTGCTCCGCGTCGGTCGTGGCGACGATCCCCGCGGGGAGGTCGATGCCCGGCAGGCGCTTCTCGTTGCGCCGGCGCGCGTTGACCAGCTCCGCGACCTCGGGGTCGCGGCCCCACAGGCGCACCTCGCAGCCGGCGTCGGCGAGGACGGCCGCGAAGGTCGTGCCCCAGCTGCCGGACCCGAGGACGGCGGCCACCACGGGGCCGTCGTCGGGCTCCGCGCCGGGCACTGCGGCGGGCTCGGTGAAGGGCCGCGTCCCCGTCACCGGCGGCGCTCCGAGCCCGGGTGCTTGCGCATGTCGAACCGCTCGGCGGGCGCCTTCTCGCCGCGGATCTGCTCGACCTGGACGGTGATGGCGGTCATGATGCGTTCGGTCGCCTCGCGCAGCGTCGCGGTGTCGAGCGGGCGGTCGTACAGGTCGCTGAGGTCGACGGGCGGGCCGGCGTGCACGGCGACGTGCTTCGGCGGGATCGGCTTGAACGCCTTGCCGTAGGGCGCGAGGAGGCGGTGCGCGCCCCACTGCCCGATCGGGACGACGGGCGCGCGGCTCGTGAGCGCGAGGCGTGCGACGCCCGTCTTGCCGACCATCGGCCAGCCGTCGGGATCGCGCGTGAGCGTGCCCTCGGGGAAGAAGACGACGCACTCCCCCTCGTCGAGGCGGGCCGTGGCGTCGACGAGCGCCTGTGCGGCGCCGCCCGTCCCGCGGTGCACCGGGATCATGCCGGTGCGCGACAGGGCCGCGCCGACCACGGGGACCTTCCACAGCGACGCCTTCGCGGTGATCTTCGGCGCCCGGCCCTGGTCGTAGAGGAAGTGGGCGAGCGTCACGGGGTCGACCTCGGTGACGTGGTTCGCCGCGGCGATGAACCCGCGCTGCGGCAGGTTCTCCGCGCCCTGCCAGTCCCGTCGCGTGATGAGGAACAGGATCGGGCGCAGGAAGAACGCGAGGACGCGGTACGCGCGCGGCGTGGGAGGGAGGCTCGGCACGAGCACCGAGCCTACCCGTCGGCCCGCACGCGCCCGGCCGCCCCGTGGACGCGGACGACTCAGATCCAGCCGTGCCGCCGGGCGACGTGCGCGGCCTCGTGGCGGTTGGCCGCGCCGAGCTTGGCCGCGGCCGACGACAGGTAGTTGCGGACCGTCCCGGGCGCGAGGTGGGCGCGCGTCGCGATCTCCTCGACCGGGGCGCCGTCGGCGGCGAGCTCGAGGACATCGGCCTCGCGCGCCGTGAGCGGGCTCGCGCCGGCCGCGATCGCCTCGGCGGCAAGCTCCGGGTCCACGTACCGGCCGCCGCCGTGCACCTGGCGCACGACGTCGGCGAGCACGCGCGACGACACCGTCTTGGGCAGGAACCCGCGTGCGCCGGCCTCCAGGGCCCGCTTGAGATACCCCGGGCGCCCGTGGCTCGTGACGACGACGACGCCGCAGCCCGGGAGCTCGGTCGCGAGGCGCTCCGCGACCTCGACGCCGTCGAGGCCGGGCATCTGCAGGTCGAGCACCGCGACGTCGGGGCGGTGCTTGAGCGCGGCCGCGACGGCCTCGGGGCCGGACGCCGCCTGGGCGACGATCTCGAGGTCGTCCTCGAGGGCGAGCAGGGACGCCACGGCGTCGCGGATGAGGTTCTCGTCGTCGGCGAGGAGGATGCGGATCACGCGCCGGTGGTCCTTCCGGTGGTGCGAGCGGGGGTCAGGTCTGCGGCGGTGTCGTCGGGAACGCGCGCGACGAGGCCGAAGCGGCCGTCCTCGGCCCAGGTGTCGAGCGAGCCGCCCGCGCCGGCGAGGCGCTCCGCGAGGCCGAGCAGGCCGGAGCCGCGGCCCGCGCGCGTCCCGGGCGGGACGCCGTCGTTGACGACCTCGAGGACGCTCGCAGCGCCGTCGTGGTGGAGCGTGATCGTGCACGACGACGCGGTCGAGTGCCGCACGACGTTCGTCACGCCCTCGCGCACGACCCACGCGAGCGCCTCCTGCGCGGAGGGGCCGACGGGCGTCTCGTCGCCGTGGACGACGGTGTCGACGCCGGCGGACCGCAGCACGGAGCGCGCCCCGGCGAGCTCGGCGGCGAGGTCGGCCGTGCGGTACCCGGCGACGACGGCGCGCACCTCGCGCAGCGCGTCCTGGGCGATGCGGCGCACCTCGAGCATCTGCTCCTCCGCGCCGGGGCGCCCACGTGCGGCGAGCTCGGCGGCGAGCTCGCTCTTGACGGCGACGACGGACAGCGTGCGGCCGAAGACGTCGTGCAGGTCGCGCGAGAACCGCAGCCGCTCCTCGGCGACGGCGAGCCGGGCGTGCAGCACGCGGTTGCGCTCCTGCTCCCACACGACGCCGAGCATCCACACGGAGACGCGGTACGAGCCGAACAGCGCGACGAGCATGAGCGCGAACGACAGGCCGATGCCGACGGCGACGCCTGCGGTCGTCGCGGTGACCGGCCCGGTGCCGATCCAGGTCGAGCAGCCGAGCACGACGGCGAGCCCGAGACCGACGAGGGCGAGCCGGCCGAACCCGACGAGCGGGGTCACGGCGAGCACGCCGTACCCGAGGCCGACGATCAGGGCCCAGTACCGGCCGCTGCCCACGATGTCCGCGGGCCCCTCGACCGGGAACGTCACGAAGGCGAGCGCGAAGAGCGCGGCGGACAGCGCGGCGAGGACGCCGAGCAGCCACCGCGGGACGGGCGGACCCCCCAGGAAGTGGGCGATCCCGCGCCGCAGCACGACGAGGCAGACGACCGTGTGCACGAGCGTCAGGAGCATCCACGGCAGCACCGTGGCCCGGGAGAAACCGGGGTCAGCGGCGACCACGAACAGCGCGACGAACGGCTCGCCCGCCGACAGCAGGTACAGCGACCAGCGCGTGTACGCGTCGAACCGCGCGGGCGCGGACCGGCGGGTCCACGACTCGAGGAACGTGCGCGAGGGACTCACGACGTCAGCCTGTCACGGCGCGGGCGCCGACCCCCGTGACACGCGTCATGAGGGTGGCGCCGCGCGCCGGTGCGGTCGCGGCTCAGCCGCGCGAGACGTCGGCGCCGAGGGCGGTGAGCTTGTCCTGGAAGTTCTCGTAGCCACGGTCGATGAGGCTGATCCCCCGCACCGTGGAGGTGCCCTTCGCCGCGAGGGCGGCGATGAGGTGGGAGAACCCGCCGCGAAGGTCCGGGACCTCGATGTCGGCGGCCTCGAGCGGCGTCGGGCCGGACACGACGGCGGAGTGGTGGAAGTTGCGCTGCCCGAACCGGCAGTCGCGCCCGCCGAGGCACTCCTTGTAGACCTGGATGGTCGCGCCCATGCCGCGCAGCGCGTCGGTGAAGCCGAAGCGGTTCTCGTAGACCGTCTCGTGGACGATCGACAGGCCCTTGGCCTGCGTGAGCGCGACGACGAGCGGCTGCTGCCAGTCGGTCATGAAGCCGGGGTGCACGTCCGTCTCGAGCACGATCGGGTCGAGGTCGCCGCCCGGGTGCCAGAACCGGATCCCGTCGTCCTGGACGTCGAAGCGCCCGCCGACCTTCCGGAACGTGTTGAGGAACGTCATCATCTCGGGCTGCGTCGCGCCCTTGACGGTGATGTCGCCGCCGGTCGCGAGCGCCGCCGACGCCCAGGACGCCGCCTCGATGCGGTCGCCGAGCGCGGTGTGGGTGTACCCGTCGAGGCGGTCGACGCCCTCGATGCGGATGACGCGGTCGGTGTCGACGGAGATGATCGCGCCCATCTTCTGCAGGACGGCGATGAGGTCCATGATCTCGGGCTCGATGGCCGCGTTCGACAGCTCGGTGATGCCCTCGGCGCGCACGGCGGTGAGGAGCAGCTGCTCGGTGGCGCCCACCGACGGGTAGGGCAGCGCGATCTTCGTGCCCTGGAGGCGGCGGGGGGCGCGGATGTGGATGCCGTTCTCGCGCTTGTCCACGACGGCGCCGAACTGGCGCAGGATGTCGAGGTGGTAGTTGATCGGCCGGTCACCGATGCGGCAGCCGCCGAGGTCGGGGATGAACGCCTCGCCGAGGCGGTGCAGGAGGGGGCCGCAGAAGAGGATCGGGATGCGGCTCGAGCCGGCGTGCGCGTCGATGTCGGCCACGTGCGCCGACTCGACGTTCGAGGGGTCGAGCTCGAGGACCCCCGCCTCGGCGTCCGCCGTGACGGCGACACCGTGCAGCTCGAGCAGCCCGGTCACGACGCCGACGTCGCGGATCTGCGGGACGTTGCGCAGCACGCTCGGGGACTCGCCCAGCAGCGACGCCACCATCGCCTTGGACACGAAGTTCTTCGCGCCGCGCACGGTGATGGTGCCCTCGAGCGGGGTCCCGCCGTTCACGTACAGCACGTCGTTCATGAGCTCAGGTCGCCCTCTCGCAGATGCCGGTAGAGATGGAGCCGGTGTCTCGGCCCCGGTCGGGGCACGGTGCGCCGTGTCGTCCGGTCCCGGTGGGGGCCAACGCGCGGCACCCGGAGATTATTCACCCCGGCGCCCGCGAGCGCCCGCGCCGCCGTGGAGGACCCGTGGAGGTGTCGCGCGGTCGCGGCGCTGGACCCGCTCGTCCTGCGGCGCGACCGGCGAGAACACGGGGCGGGTGAGACACCGCACGACGCACGCCCGTGGTCGCATCGTGAGACGGCGCGCTCGGCATGCGAGAAGCGCGGTTACCGTCGAGGGCAGCGTACCCATCGGTACGCTCTCGCACCGCCCGCGTCCGCAGGAGAACCCGTGACATCCACGACCGACACCGCCGCGCCACCAGTTGCCCCGAGCAACTCCCGGGGACGCGTGATCTTCGCCAGCCTCATCGGCACGTCGATCGAGTTCTACGACTTCTACGTCTACGCGACCGCGGCCGTGCTCGTCTTCCCGTCCGTGTTCTTCGCGAGCGAGGACCCCACCTACGCGCTCCTGCAGTCGTTCGCGGTGTTCGGCGTCGCGTTCGTCGCCCGCCCCGTCGGCTCGGTGCTCTTCGGCCACTTCGGCGACCGCGTCGGCCGCAAGGGGACGCTCGTCGCCTCGCTGCTGACCATGGGAGTGGCGACGTTCCTCATCGGCGTGCTGCCGCCGTCGGACACGCCCGGGTGGGCGATCCTCTCCCCCGCCCTGCTCGTCCTCATGCGCTTCTGCCAGGGCCTCGGGCTCGGCGGCGAGTGGAGCGGCGCCGCGCTGCTCGCGACGGAGAACGCGCCCGAGGGCAAGCGCGCCGTGTGGGGCACGTTCCCGCAGCTGGGCGCGCCGATCGGCTTCATCCTCGCCAACAGCGTGTTCCTGGTTCTCGCCGAGGTGCTCGACGAGGCGCAGTTCCTCGACTGGGGCTGGCGCGTGCCGTTCCTCGCGAGCGCCGTGCTCGTCATCGTCGGCCTGTGGGTGCGCCTCAAGCTCATCGAGACCCCGGCGTTCCAGAAGGTCGTCGAGGCCGAGGCCGTCGCCAAGGTGCCGGTCGCGCGCGTGTTCCGCACGTCGTGGCGCCAGATCGTCTCCGGCACGTTCATCATGCTGGCGACGTACGTGCTGTTCTACCTCATGACGACGTTCACGCTGACCTACGGGACGGCCCCGACGACGGACGAGCCCGCCGGCCTCGGCTACGAGCGCACCGACTTCCTCATCATGCTCATCGTCGGCGTCGTGTTCTTCGGCATCCTCACCCTCGCGTCGGGCCCGATGGCCGAGCGCTTCGGGCGCCGCCGCCACCTCATCTGGACGACGATCGGCATCGCCGTGTTCGGCGCGCTGTTCGTGCCGCTGTTCTCCGGCGAGACGGTCGGCGTCATGGCGCTGCTCGTCGTCGGGTTCTCGCTCATGGGCCTGACGTTCGGGCCGATGGCCGCCGTGCTGCCCGAGCTGTTCCCCGCCAACGTCCGCTACACGGGCTCCGCGGTTGCGTACAACCTGTCGTCGATCCTCGGCGCCGCCGTCGCGCCGTTCATCGCGGTGTGGCTCTGGACGCAGGCGAACGGCTCGACCGTGCTGGTCGGCGTGTACCTGTCCGTCATGGCCGTGATCACCCTCGTCGCGCTGCTCGCGTCGAAGGAGACGAAGGACGTCGCGTACACCGACAACGTCTCCTGACGTCTGGCGGCCCGCCGACACCCGGAGCGCTCCGGACACCGAGATAGAGGGATCCCCGCGAGATAGAGCCATTCAGGCCTCTACCTCGCGGGGATCCCTCTATCTCGTGGCGATCCGTCAGGCGGCCTCGGCCTCGAAGGCGGCGACGTAGCCGTCGATCGCGGCGAGGTAGTCGGCGCGCTGCTCGTCGGTCAGCCACGACGCCTCGAACGAGTTGCGCGCGAGCTGGACGACCTCGGCCGTCGTGAGGCCGGCGGCCTCCGCCAGCGCGACGTAGTTGTCCGCGACGTAGCCGCCGAAGTACGCGGGGTCGTCGGAGTTGACCGTCACGCGCACGCCGTCGCGCAGGAGGCCGGCGATCTCCGTCGCCTTCATGTCGTCGGTGACGAACGAGTTGGAGATCGGGCAGCACGTGAGCCCGAGGCCGCGCTCGCGCACGACGTCGACGAGCGCCGGGTCCTCCACGACGTTCGTCCCGTGGTCGACGCGGTCGACGCCGATGCGGTCGAGCACCGTGCGGATGTTGTCGATGCTGCCCTCCTGGTCGATGTCGCAGTGCATCGTCAGGCGGTAGCCGAGCTCGCGCGCCCGGGCGAACACGTCGGCGAACTTCTCCGGCGGGTTGCCGCGCTCGTCGGAGTCGAGGCCGACGCCGACGATCCGGTCCCGGAACGGCACCGACGCCTCGAGCGTCTCCGCGGCGCTCTCGGCCGACATGTCGCGCAGGAAGCACAGGATGAGCTGTGCGTCGACGCCATGCTTCGCCGGTGCCTCCGCGGCGGCGCGGTGGTAGCCCGTCACGACAGCCTCGAACGGCACGCCGCGCGACGTGTGCGCCTGCGGGTCGAAGAACATCTCGACGTGCTTCACGCCGTCGGCCGCGGCGCGCGCGAGGTACGCGTCGGCGAGCTCGTAGAAGTCGTCCGCCGTCTGCAGCACCTCCATCGCCGGGTAGTACACGGCGAGGAAGCTCGCGAGCGAGTCGAACTCGTACGTCGCGCGCACCTCCTCGACCGTCGTCTGGCCGATGTCGATGCCGTTGCGCTCCGCGAGGCGCAGCTTGAGCTCCGGCTCGAGCGTCCCCTCGAGGTGCAGGTGCAGCTCGGCCTTCGGCAGGCCGGTGATGAACTCGCGCGTGGGCGTGGCGGGCAGGGCCATGGGTCTCCTTCGTGGTGGGGTCACCCCCATCCCATCATCCCGAGACCGTTGTCCCGGGCATCCGCCGTCGAGTTCCGGCAAGGAGGGATTCGACGGCGCGCCAGACGGCGCACCTCTTCCCCACGGCGCGTGTCCGCTGCCACCATGGGCGGCGTGGACCTGCGGACCAGCATCGACGTGGCCGCCCCGCCCGAACGGGTGTGGGACGTGCTCGCCGACGTCGAGCGGTGGCCGGAGTGGACCGAGTCCGTGACCCGCGTCCGGGCGCTTGACGCCGGCCCCCTCGTCGTCGGGTCGCGGGTCGAGGTCGCGCAGCCACGCATCCCGACCGGCACGTACACCGTGACCGCGCTGGAGCCCGGCCGTGCCTTCACCTGGGAGCAGCGGCAGCCCAGCAGCACGGTGACTGCGCGCCACGAGTGCACGCCGGTGCCAGGTGGCGGGACCCGCGTCGAGCTGGGCGTCGTGATGAGCGGCGCGCTGGGGGCGGTGATGGGGCGGCTGTACCGCGGGCTCACCCGGCGGTATCTCGCGATGGAGGCCGCCGGGCTCAAGGCCGCTGCCGAGGACCCTTCACGCTGAGGAACGCGAAGAAGGCCCGGATTTGCGGTTCTCCGCAGATCCGGGCCTCCTAGCGCGCTCTGCCCGCGAACACCGGCTGAGCGGTCGACTCAGAAGTTGATCATGTGCCCCGCGAGGCCGTGGATCGACTCCTGGACGGCCTCGGACAGCGTCGGGTGCGTGTGCACGTTGCGCGCGAGCTCGTTGACGGTGAGGTCCCACTTCTGCGCGAGGGTGAGCTCGGGCAGCATCTCGGAGACGTCGGGGCCGATGAGGTGGCCGCCGAGCAGCTCGCCGTAGGTCTCGTCGGAGATGAGCTTGACGAAGCCGACGGGGTCGCCGAGGCCGTGGGCCTTGCCGTTCGCCATGAAGGGGAACGTCGCGACCTTGACCTTGTAGCCCTCGTCCTTCGCCTGCTGCTCGGTGAGGCCGAAGCTGGCGACCTGCGGCTGGCAGAACGTGGCGCGCGGCATCATGCGGTAGTCGCCGAGCGTGAGGGTCTCGGCGCCGCCGATGGTCTCGGCCGCGACGACGCCCTGGGCCTCCGCGACGTGCGCGAGCATGAGCTTCGCGGTGACGTCGCCGATGGCGTAGATGTGCGGGACGTTCGTGCGCATGACGTCGTCGATCGCGATGGCGCCGCGCTCGGTGAGCTGCACGCCCGTGTTCTCGAGGCCGAAGCCCTCGACGTTCGGCGCGAAGCCGACGGCCATGAGCACCTTGTCGACGACGAGCTCGCCCGGCTTGTCGTCCTTGACGCCCTTGTAGGAGACGGTCACGGAGGAGCCCTCGTCCTTCACCGTCTGGACGGCGGTCGACGTGAGCAGGTTGATGCCGAGCTTCTTGTACTGCTTGGCGATCTCCTTGGAGACGTCCGCGTCCTCGTTCGGCAGCGCACGGTCGAGGAACTCGATGATCGTGACGTCCACGCCGTAGTTCTTCATGACGTAGGCGAACTCCATGCCGATCGCGCCGGCGCCGACGATGGCGATCGACTTCGGCAGGTCGCGCGTGAGGATCTGCTTCTCGTACGTCACGACGTTGTCGGACAGCTCGACGCCGGGCAGCAGGCGCACCTTGGAGCCGGTCGCGATGATGACGTTGTCGAACGTGACCTGGTCCGTCGAGCCGTCCGAGAGCTTGACGTCGAGCGTGTTCGCGTCGCGGAACGTGCCGCGCCCGTCGTACTCGGTGATCTTGTTCTTCTTCATGAGGAAGTGCACGCCCTTGACGCGGCCCTCGGCCACCTGGCGCGAGCGGTCGAACGCCGCGCCGAAGTCGAAGCTCACGTCACCGGACATGCCGAAGGTCTTCGCGTCGTGCGTGAAGATGTGCGCGAGCTCGGCGTTGCGCAGGAGCGCCTTGGAGGGGATGCAGCCCACGTTGAGGCACACCCCTCCCCAGTACTTCTCCTCCACGACCGCGACCTGCAGGCCCAGCTGGGCTGCACGGATCGCGGCCACGTAACCACCGGGACCTGCACCGAGGACGACGACGTCGTAGTGGGATGCCATGTGGCAAGCCTACTGGCGTGCGCACGGCCGCGGACGGCGCGCGCGGGCGACGTCCGCCACACTGCCACGCCCTGTCGGGCGACCGTCGATCCTTGACCGCGGGCGCGGGACCGCGCCACGATGCCCGGGATGCGACGCATGCGGCTCCTCCTTCGCCGGCCGCGCTGAGCCCGCCGGGCGGGCACGCTCAGCGCGGCGGTGCCTGCGCGTCCCGGTGACGGTGTTTCCGGTGAGTGCACGGCGAGTGCCCGACGACGAAGCCCACCGCATCGAGGAGCCCCACCGTGGACGCCGCACATCCCTACCCCGTCGACGCCGCCGTCGACAACCCCATCGACGCGCCGCCCCCGACCACCCGCCCGTCGACCGCCGAGGTCGAGGACCGCTGGCAGCGGTACTGGTCCGAGCACGACACGTTCCGCGCGCGCGACGACGGCACACGCCCGCGCCGCTACCTGTTGACGATGTTCCCCTACCCCTCCGGCGACCTGCACATGGGTCACGCGGAGGTCTTCGCGCTCGAGGACGTCGTCGCCCGGTACTGGCGCCTGCGCGGGTACGACGTGCTCAACCCGATCGGCTGGGACTCGTTCGGGCTGCCGGCGGAGAACGCCGCGATCCGCCGCGGCGAGAACCCCGCCGTCTTCACCGAGACGAACATCGCGACGCAAGCCGCGACCGCGCGCCGGTACGGCGTCTCGTTCGACTGGTCGCGCCGGCTCGAGACGCACCGCCCCGAGTACTACCGCTGGACGCAGTGGCTGTTCCTGCGCCTCCTGGAGCACGACCTTGCGTACCGCGCGACGGCGCCCGTGAACTGGTGCCCGCAGGACCGGACCGTCCTGGCGAACGAGCAGGTGGTCGGCGGCCGGTGCGAGCGCTGCGGCACGCCCGTCGTCCAGCGCGAGCTCACGCAGTGGTTCGTGCGCGTCACCGCGTACGCCGACCGCCTGCTCGACGACATGGCCGCGCTGGAGGGCGCGTGGCCCGAGCGCGTTCTCGCGATGCAGCGCCACTGGATCGGGCGCAGCGAGGGCGCCCGCGTCCGGTTCGACGTCGCGGGCTACGAGGACGCCGCGCCGGCCGCGAGCACGCCCGTCACCGTCTTCACCACGCGCCCGGACACCCTGCCGGGCGCGACGTTCCTCGCCGTCGCGCCGGAAAGCCCGGTCGCCGCGGCGCTGTGCGCGCCGGACCGCGCCGACGCGCTCGTCGCCCTGTGCCGCGACGCCCGGGACGCCGGCGAGATCGCGCGGTCGGGCCCGGGCGGCGGCCGCGGGGTGTTCCTCGGTGCGTGGGCGGTGCACCCCGTCACGGGCGCGCGGCTGCCCGTGTGGGCGGCCGACTACGTGCTGCCCGGGTACGGCACCGGCGTCGTCCTGGGCGTGCCCGCGCACGACGAGCGCGACGCGGCCTTCGCGCGCGCCCACGGCCTCTCCGTGGGCGACGGCGCCACGTGGCCCTCCGTCGAGGACGCCACCGGCCGGCTGGAGGCGACGGGCCACGGCGAGCGGGCGACGTCGTACCGGCTGCGCGACTGGCTCGTGTCCCGGCAGCGGTACTGGGGCGCGCCGGTGCCGGTCGTGCACTGCGCGACGTGCGGCGTCGTGCCCGTGCCCGACGACGAGCTGCCCGTCCGCCTGCCCGACCTGGCCGGCGACGACCTGCTCCCCCGCGGCCGCTCACCGCTGGCCTCCCCCGCCGCCGACGCGTGGCGCCGCGTGCCGTGCCCGCGGTGCGGCGCCAACGCCGAGCGCGACCCGGACACGCTCGACACGTTCGTCGACTCCTCCTGGTACTTCCTGCGGTACTGCTCGCCCGGCTCGTCCGGCCTGCCCGACGACGTTCCCTTCCGTCCCGACGACGCCCGCCGCTGGATGCCCGCCGCGCAGTACGTCGGCGGCGTCGAGCACGCGATCCTGCACCTGCTCTACAGCCGGTTCGTCACCAAGGTGCTGCACGACCTGGGGTGGGTCGACGTCGTCGAGCCGTTCGCGACGCTGCTCAACCAGGGGCAGGTGCTCTACGGGGGTCGGGCGATGAGCAAGTCGCTGGGCAACGGCGTCGAGCTCGGCGGCCAGCTCGACCGCTGGGGCGTCGACGCCGTGCGCCTCGCCATGGTGTTCGCCGGCCCGCCGGAGGACGACGTCGACTGGGCGGACGTGGACCCGGCGGCGATGCGCCGCTTCTGCGACCGCGTGCTGCGCCTCGCCGACGCCGTCGCGGCGTCGGGGACGTCGCCGACCGGTCCGGCACCCGACAGCCGGGGCATCACCCCCGACGCACGGCCCGGCACGCGTGCCCACGCCCTCCGCCGCGCGACCCACCGCACCGTGCACGACGCCGAGGACCTGCTCGAGCGCTCGCGGTTCAACGTCGTCGTCGCGCGGCTCATGGAGCTCGTGAACGCCGCCCGGCGCGCGGAGGCCGACGGTCACGGGCGGGACGAGAACGCCGCGGCGCACACCGCCGCCGTGCGCGAGGCGGCCGAGACCGTCGCGGTGCTGCTCGGGATGTTCGCGCCGTACACCGCCGAGGAGGCGTGGGAGCGGCTGGGGCACGCGCCGTCGGTCGCGGACGCCGGCTGGCCGCGCGTCGACCCGACCCTGCTCGTCGACGACACGGTCGAGGCCGTCGTCCAGGTCGACGGCAGGGTGCGGGGCCGCGTCGTCGTCCCGGCCGACGTCGACGACGCGACGCTCCGGGACCGCGCGCTCGCCCTGCCGGGCGTCTCCCGGGCGGCCCGCGGACGCGAGGTGGTGCGCGTCGTCGTGCGCGCGCCGCGGCTGGTCAACGTGGTGACCCGGGCGACCTGACGACGACTGCGGACACCACGACGCGAGCGGGTGCCGCGGCCGTTACGATGCTGCGGCCGCGCACCCCCCTCGACCCGGCGGACCCGCCCGCGGCACCACGGGCCCGCGGACGGAGACCACCCCTCATGGCCGTCGGACTCGCAGCCCTCCTCGACGACATCGCGGCGTTCGCCAAGCTCGCGGCGGCGTCGGTGGACGACATCGGCGCCGCCGCCGGGCGCGCGAGCGCCAAGGCGACCGGCGTCGTCATCGACGACACGGCCGTCACCCCGCGGTACGTCGAGGGCCTGGCGGCCAAGCGCGAGCTGCCCGTCATCAAGCGCATCGCGGTCGGGTCGCTGCGCAACAAGCTGCTGTTCATCCTCCCGGCGGCGCTGCTGCTCAGCCAGTTCGTGCCGTGGCTCCTCACGCCGCTGCTCATGCTGGGCGGCACGTACCTCGCGTTCGAGGGCGCCGAGAAGCTGTGGGAGATGGTCTCGGGCTCGCACCACGCCGAGGTCGACGACAAGGCGGCGAAGAAGGCCGTCGACGAGGACCGGGTCGTGTCCAGCGCGGTGCGCACCGACTTCATCCTCAGCGCCGAGATCATGGTCATCGCGCTCAACGAGGTCGCGAGCGAGGGCTTCTGGTCGCGCGCGGTCATCCTCGTGGTCGTCGCGTTCCTCATCACCGCGGTCGTCTACGGGATCGTCGCGCTCATCGTGAAGATGGACGACATCGGCCTGCACCTGGCGAGCCGGCGCACCGGGTGGGTGCAGTCGTTCGGGCGCGGCCTCGTGACCGCGATGCCGCGCGTCATGTCGGTGATCTCGACGGTCGGGATCGTCGCGATGCTCTGGGTCGGTGGCCACATCATCCTGCAGGGCACGTACGACCTCGGCTGGCACGCGCCGTACGACCTGCTGCACCACCTCGAGGACGGCGTCCACGGGGTGCCCGGCGTCGGTGGCCTGCTCGCGTGGCTCGTCGACACCCTCGGCTCGGCGGTCGTCGGCGTGATCGTCGGTGCGGTCGTCGTCGCCGTCGTCCACCTCGTCCACACCCTCCGGCACCGGCGCGCGCACGCCTGACGCCTCTCGGCCCGCGGGACGCATCCCCGGCTGATTGGATGGAGCGATGGACTCCGGAACATGGACCAACATCGCGCTCGTCCTGCTCTTCGTCCTCGTCGGCGGCGTGTTCGCCGGCACGGAGATCGCCCTCGTCTCGCTGCGTGAGAGCCAGGTCGCCCAGCTCGAGCGGCAGTCCGGCCGCGGCCAGCGCGTCGCCGCGGTGGCGCGCGACCCCAACCGCTTCCTCGCGGCGGTGCAGATCGGTGTGACCGTGGCGGGCTTCTTCTCCGCCGCCTACGGGGCGTCCACGCTGGCCCCCGACCTCGCGCCCGTGCTCGAGAGCGTCGGCCTGCCCGAGGCCCTGGCCTCCACCGTCGCGCTCGTCGTCCTCACCCTGCTCGTCGCCTACCTCTCGCTCGTGCTCGGCGAGCTCGTGCCGAAGCGCATCGCGCTGCAGCGCTCCGCGGGCGTCGCGCTCGTCGTCGCGCCGCCGCTCGACCGGTTCGCCACGCTCATGCGCCCGGTCATCTGGCTCCTGTCGCGCTCCACGGACGCCGTCGTGCGGCTCCTCGGCGGGAACCCGTCGGCGCGCGGCGAGGAGATGAGCGAGGAGGAGCTGCGCGAGCTCGTCCTCGCGCACGAGACGATCCCCGAGGACGAGCGCCGGATCCTCGACGACGTCTTCGCCGCCGGCGACCGGTCCCTGGCCGAGGCGATGACGCCCCGCGGTGAGGTCGCGTTCATGCCGGGCAGCACGACGCTCGCCGAGGCGGCGCGCGCCGTCGCCGACGGGCACTACTCCCGCTACCCGGTCACCGGCGAGGACTTCGACGACGTCCTCGGCTTCCTCCACGTGCGCGACCTGCTCGGCCGCGACTGCCCCGAGCACCCCGAGACCCATCCCTCCGGCGAGCCGGTGCTCGTGCGCGACGTCGTGCGCCCCATCCTCGAGCTGCCCGCCACGAACGCGATCCTGCCGGCGATGTCGCGGATGCGGCGCGAGGGCGTGCACATCGCCGTCGTCGTCGACGAGTACGGCGGGACCGACGGGATCGTCACGCTCGAGGACCTCGTCGAGGAGCTCGTCGGCGACATCCGCGACGAGTACGACCCCGACGAGCCGTCGGCCGCGCGCGAGCACGGCGGCCGCACGAGCGTCGACGCCGGCCAGACGATCGAGGAGTTCGCCCGGCGCACCGGCGTCGAGCTCCCGGACGGCCCGTACGAGACCGTGGCGGGCTTCGTCGTCGCGCAGCTCGGGCGGCTCGCTGCCGTGGGCGACCACGTGGACGTCGGCGAGCAGCGCCTCACCGTGACCGAGGTGGACAGGCGCCGGCTCGTCCGTCTCGACCTGGCCCCCCGTCCCGTGCCTGTCGGAGGCGACTCCTAGCCTTCCCGCCATGGAGACGTCGACGGGTACGGGGACGAAGGTCGGGGTCGTCGGGAGCTTCGGCTCCGCGGCCGAGGTGCTCGGCATGGCCGTCGCGGCCGAGGAGCACGGCTGGGACGGCTTCTTCACGTGGGACGGCATGAGCATCATGGCCGTCGACACCTTCGACCCGTGGGCCCTGCTCGCGGCGGCCGCGGTGCGGACCGAGCGGGTGGCACTGGGCGCGATGGTGTTCGCGCTCCCCCGCCGCCGTCCGTGGGAGGTCGTGCGACAGTCGCTCACGGTCGACCACCTGTCCGGCGGCCGCCTCGTCCTGCCGGTGGGCGTGGGCGTGCTCGACGACGGCGGGTTCTCGGCCGTCCCGGACCAGCCCCAGGCGCTGCGCGACCGGGCGGAGCAGCTCGACGACGCGCTCGCGTTCCTCGACCGCGCGTGGACGGGCGAGCCGTTCTCCTTCTCCGGCGCGCGCCTGGAGACGGGCGAGATGCAGTTCCTCCCCCGCCCGGTCCACCGCCCTGTGCTGGGCCGGCGCGTCCCGGTGTGGCCGGTCGGCGTGTGGGACGCCGAGCGCCCGCCCCTGCGGTCGCTCGACCGCGCGCTGCGTCACGACGGCATCGTCGTCCAGCTGCGCGGCGACCGCGGTTTCGACGTCCCCACGCCCGAGGACGTCGCGGCGCTCGTCACGTGGCTCACCGCGCGCCGCGCGGAGCTGGGCCTCGAGGACCGGCCGTTCGACGTCGTGCTCCAGGGCGAGCTGCCGACGGACCGCGCGGCCGCGGCCGACCGGCTCTCGGCGCTCGGCGAGGCCGGCGCCACCTGGTGGGTCGAGTCCCGCTGGAACCCCGAGACGGCGACCCCGGCGTCGCTCCTCGACGCGATCCGTCAGGGTCCGCCGCGCTGACCCGGCTCTGACTCGGCGCTGGCTCAGCCGACCGGCCGCGCCGCCTCGATCTCGACCTTCGGCAGCGTCTTGGCCGGCAGCGTCCTCGGGCGCCACGACGCGCGGGTCGCCTCGAACGCGGAGATCTCGTCCTCGTGCTGGAGGGTCAGGCCGATGTCGTCGAGCCCTTCCATGAGGCGCCAGCGGGTGTAGTCGTCGATCTGGAACGGCACGGTGACGTCGAGCGCGGACGCGGTGCGCGCGACGAGGTCGACGGTCACCTCGGTGCCGGGGTTCGTCTCGAGGATCTTCCAGAGCAGCTCGACGTCCTCCTGCGCGACGACGCCGGCGACGAGGCCCTGCTTGCCCGAGTTGCCGCGGAAGATGTCGGCGAAGCGGGACGCGAGGACGACGCGGAAGCCGTAGTCCTTGAGCGCCCACACGGCGTGCTCGCGCGAGGAGCCGGTGCCGAAGTCGGGGCCGGCGACGAGCACCGAGCCGGCCTTGTAGGCGTCCTGGTTGAGGACGAACGTCGGGTCGCCGCGCCATGCCGCGAACAGCGCGTCCTCGAAGCCCGTGCGGGTGACGCGCTTGAGGTAGACGGCGGGGATGATCTGGTCGGTGTCCACGTTGCTGCGGCGCAGCGGGACGCCGACGCCGGTGTGGGTCGTGAACTTCTCCATGGTGGGGCCTCTTCGGGGTGCGGGACGGACGACGGGGACGCGGGCCGGTTCGCGGCGGGTGGTCCGGTCAGACCTGGACGAGGACGCCCGGGTCGAGCGGTGCGAGCGGCGTGCCGTCGAACGAGGTGAGGTCGACGTCGGCGGGCAGGTCCAGGTCCGCCACGGACGACAGCGTGCCGCGGATGGCCGTGGCGGCCGCGACGAGCGGCGAGACGAGGTGCGTGCGCCCGCCCTTGCCCTGGCGACCCTCGAAGTTGCGGTTCGACGTCGAGGCGGCGCGCTCCCCCGGCTGCAGCTGGTCGGGGTTCATGCCGAGGCACATCGAGCAGCCGGCGTTGCGCCACTCGGCGCCGAACTCCTTGAAGATCACGTCGAGGCCCTCGGCCTCGGCCTGCAGCCGCACGCGCGCCGAGGCCGGCACGACGAGCACGCGCACGTCGTCGGCCTTCTTGCGGCCCTGCAGCACCTTGGCGACGGAGCGCAGGTCCTCGATGCGGCCGTTGGTGCACGACCCGATGAACACCGTGTCGACGGGGATCTCGCGCAGCGGCTGGCCGGGCGTGAGCCCCATGTACTCGATGGCGCGCTCGGCGGCGATGCGCTCGTTCTCGTCGGCGATCTCCGACGGCACCGGCACGGTCGCCGAGATCGGCAGGCCCTGGCCGGGGTTGGTGCCCCACGTGACGAACGGCTCGAGGTCGGACGCGCGGAGCGTCACCTCGGCGTCGAACATTGCGTCGTCGTCGGAGCGCAGCGTGCGCCAGTACTCGACGGCGGCGTCCCAGTCGGCGCCCTCGGGCGCGTGCGGGCGACCCTTGAGGTACTCGAACGTCGTGTCGTCAGGCGCGATCATGCCCGCGCGGGCGCCGGCCTCGATCGACATGTTGCAGATCGTCATCCGCGCCTCCATGGAGAGGTTGCGGATCGCCTCGCCGCGGTACTCGAGCACGTAGCCCTGCCCGCCGCCGGTGCCGATCTTCGCGATGATCGCGAGGATGATGTCCTTGCTCGTGGCGCCCGGGGGCAGCTCGCCGTCGACGTTGATCGCCATCGTCTTGAACGGCGCGAGCGGAAGGGTCTGGGTGGCCAGCACGTGCTCGACCTCGGACGTGCCGATGCCGAACGCGAGCGCGCCGAAGGCGCCGTGCGTCGAGGTGTGGGAGTCGCCGCACACGACCGTCAGGCCGGGCATGGTCAGACCGAGCTGCGGGCCGACCTGGTGGACGATGCCCTGGTCCGCGTCGCCGAGCGAGTGGATCCGCACGCCGAACTCGCGGGCGTTGTTGCGCAGCGTGTCGATCTGCGTGCGGCTCGTGAGGTCCGCGATCGGCAGGTCGATGTCGAGCGTCGGGGTGTTGTGGTCCTCGGTCGCGATGGTGAGGTCCGGGCGGCGCACCGGGCGGCCGGCGAGGCGGAGCCCCTCGAACGCCTGCGGGCTCGTGACCTCGTGCACGAGGTGGAGGTCGATGTAGAGGAGGTCGGGCGACCCGTCGGAACCGCGGCGCACGAGGTGCGCGTCCCAGACCTTCTCCGCCAGCGTGCCGGCCATGCTGCTCAACTCCTCGTCGTGTGTCACGGCTTCTCCCGCGGGGGCACGGGCGCCGCTGGACCGATGGTCCGTCCTTCGAGCACCGCTCGGGGGAACCGTCCAGCGGCTGGACCGTCTCCCGCCGACTTGCATCTCAGTGAGTGAGACGTCAATATCGACCTATGGACAATACTAGCGGAGTCGGCGTGCTGGACAAGGCGGCCTCCGTCCTGGGCGCTCTGGAGTCCGGACCGGCCACCCTGGCCCAGCTCGTCACGGCCACGGGCCTCGCCCGCCCGACGGCGCACCGCCTCGCCGTCGCCCTCGAGCACCACCGCATGGTCGCGCGCGACATGCAGGGGCGCTTCGTCCTCGGCCCGCGTCTCAACGAGCTCGCGACGGCCGCCGGCGAGGACCGCCTGCTCGCTGCCGCGAACCCCGTGCTCACCGCGCTGCGCGACCACACCGGCGAGAGCGCGCAGCTGTACCGCCGCCAGGGCGACCACCGCATCTGCGTCGCCGCGGCCGAGCGCCCCGTGGGCCTGCGCGACTCGATCCCCGTCGGCGCGACGCTCACGATGAACGCCGGCTCCGCCGCGCAGATCCTCCTCGCGTGGGAGGAGCCCGACCGCCTGCACCGCGGGCTGCGCGAGGCCGTGTTCACGGCGACGATCCTCTCCGGCGTCCGGCGGCGCGGCTGGGCCCAGTCGGTGTCCGAGCGCGAGCTCGGCGTCGCGTCGGTCTCCGCACCCGTGCGCGGGCCGTCGGGGCGCGTCGTCGCCGCGGTCTCCATCTCGGGCCCGGTCGAGCGGCTCTCGCGCCAGCCCGGGCGCCTCCACTCCGGGTCGGTCGTCGCCGCCGCCAACCGGCTCACCGAGGTGCTGCGCCGAGCCGGGGAGTAGTCCGCACGGCGGCCCGCTCGGCCGGGACCGGGACGGGGTGGCGACACTCCGGGGCAGACAGGTGACCCAAACGGGACAGCCCTGTCAAAATCACCCCGAATGCTGGCATGCTGTGCGGGCCGCCCCACGCGGTCCGAGCAGGGGGGCGCACGTCTGCCGACCCGACCCCCGACACGGGAGGACCCCGATGCATCCGAAGGTGAAGGCGATCCTCATCTGGGCGCTGGTGATCTTCGCGCTCTACGCGATCGTCACGAGCCCGGAACGCGCCGCCGACATCCTCGAGGGGATCTGGGACGTCGTCCTCGGGGCCTTCCGCAGCATCGGCCAGTTCTTCAGCTCGCTCCTGGACTGACCCGGTGGCCGCCGCCCGTGGCCGGCCGCGCAGCCGGATCCTCGACCGCTACGTGCTCAGCGGCGAGCGGGTCGTGGTCGCGACGCGCCACCACTGGGGCATGCTGCTCGAGCCGGTCGCGTCGACGATCGCCGGGCTGCTCGTCGTCGTGTGGCTCGTCGCGCAGGTCGGCCCGGCGGCGGGCGACGGGGTGCTGGTCCTCGGGCTGCTCTGGCTGCTGCTCGCCGCGCGCCTCGCGTGGAAGGTCTTCGAGTGGCGCAACGAGTGGTTCGTCGCGACGGACAAGCGCCTGCTCCTGCTCTACGGGCTGATCACGCACAAGGTGGCGATGATGCCGCTCACCAAGGTCACCGACATGAACTACGGCCGCTCCCCCGTCGGGCGCGTGCTCGGCTACGGCCAGTTCCTGCTGGAGTCCGCCGGCCAGGACCAGGCGCTGCGGCAGATCGACTGGGTCGCGCAGCCCGAGGCGACCTACCGCCAGATCTGCGACACCCTCTTCGGGCCGACAGGCGTGGCGTCACGCCCGCGCGGGGTCGCCGCTCCCCCGGCGCCCGACGTGCCCACCTTCGGCGAGCTGCACCCCGTCCCGGCGCCGCCCGTCCTGGAGCCGCCGCCCTGGGACGAGCCCGTCCTCGACCCGGCGCCGCCCATGCCTCGTCCACCCGTGCCTCGTCCACCCGTACCACCGCCGCCCGCACCGCCCCCGCCGGTGCCGCCGGCCCCAGGGGCGGCCGACGGGCCCACTCAGCCGCTCCCCGTCGTCGGGCACGACGACCCGGACGGCGAGCGCGGCTGGGCCGTCTCGGACGAGGAGCGCGCGCCGTACGTGCGCGTGACCCCCACGCCGGCGTCGGCGTCCGTCCGCCGGCCGGACGAGCCCGGACGAGGGCGCGACGGCGCGTCGTAGGCGAGGCGGGCGAGCGCCTCACCGGCCCCTGACCGCCCGTGCCCGTGTCAGCCGCGCGCGGCTCGGGCCGCCGGACCCTCCCCGTCGCCGCGACGGTCGCCGAGCTTCTCCTTGAGGAAGAACATCGGCAGGAGGAACGTCGCGAGCGCCGTGACGAGCCAGACGACGAGCGTCGCGAGGACCCACGGCACGGCGCCGCCCGTGATGCGCAGCCCGTCCCCCACGAGCGAGGCGACGAGCAGCGCGACGAAGGTCGACACGAGCCCGATGCCGCCGAGGAAGGCGGGCGCGTAGCGGGCGGCGGTCTTCGCGATGAAGGGCGACAGCACCGCCTGGGCGACGGTGAACACGACGACCACGACGACGAACCCCGTCGCGGTGACCTCGACGCCGTCCACCACGGACGCGGCGACGAGGAGGCCGAGCGCGGCCGACGCCAGCAGGATGGCGAGGCGGATCAGCAGTCGCACCATGGGTGCGAGCGTAGCGACGTACGTCACACCCGGCGCGCGGAGCCGGCAGGGCCTCGTCGGACGCTGTCCGATGCAACGCAGAAGGCCCGGTCATCGTGATGATGACCGGGCCTTCCCGATGTACCCCCAACGGGATTTGAACCCGTGTTACCGCCGTGAGAGGGCGACGTCCTAGGCCGCTAGACGATGGGGGCCTGTGGTGCTTCGGTCCGATCCGGACGTTTTCACCGGTGAGAACTCTACCTCATGTTCCGAGCGGGTCTGACCGCTCGTTCCAGGAGCCGGAGCTCATCGCTGGGGTACCAGGACTCGAACCTAGACTAAGTGAACCAGAATCACTCGTGCTGCCAATTACACCATACCCCATGGTGGTATGAGGCCTCGGAGAACGGAGCTCGGCGACGGGCTGACACCCGTCCCCTCGGCCCCTCTCGTGGAGGTCTCACCGGCCGAGAACATTACCGGAGACCGGGTCCGGGACCAAATGCGCCGTCAGCCCGCCGTCGAGCTCGCGGCCGCCGCGATCCGACGCGCCCCGGCCGACAACGCCGTCCCGTCCTTCCAGACCATCCGCAGCCGGCGCTCGAGCGCGAGCCCCGGCACGGCGAGACGCACGAGCGCGCCGCGCGCCACGTCGTCGGCGACCGCGAGGGTCGACAGCACGGCCACCGCGCCGCCGTGCTGCACCGCGGTCTTGAGCGCCGCCGTCGACCCCAGGTGCGGCAGGTGGGCGGGCAGCCGCTCCCCGAGCGCGGCGAGGCCGCGCTCGAGCGTCTCGCGCGTCCCCGACCCGGTCTCGCGCACCACGAGGCCGCCCGTGAGCAGCTCGTCGACGCGCAGCGCGCTGCGGCGCGCCCAGCGGTGGCCCGGCCCGACGACGACCACGAGCTCGTCGCGCGCGATCGTCCGGCTGCGCAGCCCGCGGCGCAGCGTCGCGCTCTCGACGAAGCCGAGCTCGACCTCGCCCCCCAGCACCAACCCGGCGACCTCGCTCGAGTTGCGCACGACGAGCTCCACGTCGGGCGTTGCCCGCCCCTCCCGGCCGGGCTGCTCCGACAGCGCGAGGCGGGCCAGCCAGCGGGGCGCGAGGTGCTCGGCGACCGTCAGGCTCGCCGCCACGCGCACGCGCTCGGCCGGCCGCTCGCGCAGCGACGCGACCGACCGCTCGAACCGGTCGGAGGCCTCGATCACCTCGCGGGCCCACGCAGCGGTCGCGCGCCCGGTCCCGGTGAGCCGGGCGCCGCGGGTCGTGCGCTCGAGCAGCTCGTGCCCCACGCGGCGCTCGAGCGCGCGCAGGCCGGCCGACGCCGTCGGCTGCGCGATCCCGAGCGCCCGCGCCGCGGCGCTGATCGAGCCGTGCGAGTCCGTCGCGACGAGGAGCTCGAGCGTGCCGAGCGACGTCCGGGTGGCGCGGGTCGAAGAAGCCATAGGTCCACTCTATGGCTCGACGTCCATCTCGCCCTTCTCCGCCGCCACGCCGGCGCGCAGGCTGGCAGCATGCCCGAGAACACGTCCACGACCGCGCCCGCCGCACCCGGCATCCCGGCGCCCGGCGCCGCACCCCGGCAGCCCGCGCCGTCCGCCCCGACCACCGGGCCTCGTGCCCTGCTGCCCGGGCTCCTCGCGGTCACCCTCTCCGCGGCCGTCGTCCTGCTCGTGTCCCGTTTCGTACCCACGGTCTCGCCGCTCGTCCTCGCGCTCGTCGCGGGTGCCGTCGTGGGCTCGGCCGTCCTCGGCCGCGTCCGCGGCGCCCGGGCGACGGCGGCCGTGGCGGCGACGCGGCCGGGCGTCGCGTGGACCGCGTCGACCGTCCTGCGCGCCGGCGTCGTGCTCCTCGGGCTGCAGCTGTCGCTCCCGGAGGTGCTCAAGCTCGGGTGGCGCGGGCTCGTCGTCGTCACGACGACGCTCGCGGTCACCTTCGCGGCGACGCTCGCGCTCGGGCGCGCCCTGCGCGTCCCGCGCACGACGGCGCTGCTCGTCGCGACCGGCTTCTCGATCTGCGGTGCCGCGGCGATCTCGGCGATGCAGGGCGTCGTCGCCCGGCCCGGGCGGTCCGCCGTGCAGGTCCGCGAGGACGACGACGCCGTGGCGGCCTCGCTCGCGCTCGTCACGGTGTTCGGCACGCTCGCGATCGTCGTCCTGCCGTGGCTGTCCGGGCTCCTCGGGCTCGACGACGCCCAGGCGGGCCTGTGGATTGGCGCGAGCGTGCAGGAGGTCGCCCAGGTGGTCACCGCGGCCGGGTCCGTCTCGGCGGCGGCGCTGGCGACCGCCACCGTCGCGAAGCTCGCGCGCGTCGCCCTGCTCGCGCCGGTCGTGGCCGGCGCGGGCGTCGTGGCGGCCCGCCGGGGCGGGGACCGCGCCGGGCGTGCGCGCGTGAGCCCGGTCCCCTGGTTCGTCGTCGGCTTCCTCGTGGCCGTGGCCCTGCGGTCGACCGGAGTGATGCCAAGCGTCGTGCTCGACGCGGCCGCGCTCACCACGACGGCCGCGTTCACCGCCGCCATGTTCGCCCTCGGGCTCGGCGTCGACGTGCCCTCCCTGCTGCGCACGGGACGCCGGTCGCTCGCCCTGGGCGGGCTGTCGGCGTTCGTCGTGACGACGACGGCCCTCGCCGGCGTCCTCCTCCTCACCTGACCGCGTGCGCCAGGGCCCGGAGGCGAGTCGGGTACGCCGAGATAGAGCCTCCGGTCGCGACGTAGAACCCGCAGCGCTCTATCTCGCGACCTGAAGCTCTATCTCGGCACCTACCGCGAGGTGGAGGACTCGCCGGCGGGCGCCATGACGCCGAGGACGGCGGGGAGGTCCGCGAGGCCGTGCAGCACGTGCACGCCGGACGCGCGGGCCGCATCCGGGTCCTCCGGGTGCGGCCCGCCGCGGCGCGTCCCGGGCCGGTCGAGCCACACTCCGACGAGACCCGCAGCCAGGGCGGCCCGGGCGTCGACGTCGAGCTCGTCGCCCACGTACGCGGTGCGCGCCGGGTCGGTCCCGAGCCGGCGGCACGCCTCGGCGAAGACGCGCGGGTCGGGCTTGCCGAAGCCGAGCGTGTCGACGCCCACGAGCAGCGGGACGTCCTCGAGCCCGGAGGCCGCGAGCTTGCGCGTCTGCAGCTCGACCTTCGCGTTCGTCAGCGACCCGACGCGCACCCCGGCGGCGGCGAGCGTGTCGAGCACGGGACGGGCGTCGTCGAACGCCGTCCACGACTGCTCGAACGTGCCCCAGAAGAGGTCCTTCCAGTCCACGTACGCGGCGTCGTCCAGCAGGTCGCCGCCGAACGCCGCCTGGAGCTCGTTGGCACGGGCCATGCGCTGCGCGTCGAAGTCGATCTCGCCGCGCGTGTAGGCGCGGTAGTGCTGGTTCGGGTCCGCGCGCCACATCGCGAGGACCTCGTCGTACCGGTCCTCCGGCAGGTGCGGCAGCCACACGCGGCACGCCGCGGCGATCGCCGCGCCGAACGCGGTCTTGGTGTCGACAAGCGTGTCGTCGACGTCGAACAGCACGCCGTCGACCGCGGCGCCGGTCACCGCGCCCGTCCTGCTCACAGCGCGGCCCGCAGGCGCTCGAGGCGCGCGAGGGTCGACGCCTTGCCGAGCAGCTCCATGGACTCGAACAGCGGCGGCGACACGCGGCGCCCGGTCAGCGCGACGCGCAGCGGCGTGAACGCGAAGCGCGGCTTGACGCCCATGCCGTCGACGATCGCGTCGCGCAGGCGCTGCTCGATTGCGGCCGTGGCGAACTCGCCGTCCGGCAGCTCGATGAGCCTGGCGGTCGCCGCGGCGAGGATGTCCGCCGCGTCGTCGCGCAGCGCGCCCCGGGCGTCGTCCTCGAAGGCGACCGCGTCGTCGTCCGTGAAGAGGAACCCGAGCATCCCGACGGACTCGCCGAGCAGCACCATGCGCTCCTGGACGAGCGGTGCCGCGGCGGTCAGCAGGTCCTGGTGGCGCTGCTCGAGGTCGGCGAACGAGTCCGCCGGCACGAGGCCGCCGGCGTGGAGGTACGGCACGAGGCGGTCGCGGAAGTCCTCGGGCGCGAGCATCCGCACGTGGGTCGCGTTGATGGCCTCGGCCTTCTTGAGGTCGAAGCGCGCGGGGTTGGGCAGGACGTCGTGGACGTCGAACGCCTCGATCATCTCCGTGACGGAGAAGATGTCGTTGTCCGGCGAGATCGACCAGCCGAGCAGCGCGAGGTAGTTGAGCAGGCCCTCGGGCGTGAACCCGCGCTCGCGGTGCAGGAAGAGGTTCGACTCGGGGTCGCGCTTGGAGAGCTTCTTGTTGCCCTCCCCCATGACGTAGGGCAGGTGGCCGAACTCCGGCATCACCGACGCGACGCCGATCTCCAGCAGCGCCCGGTAGAGGGCGATCTGGCGCGGCGTCGAGGACAGCAGGTCCTCACCACGCAGCACGTGCGTGATCCCCATGAGCGCGTCGTCGACCGGGTTCACGAGCGTGTACAGCGGCTGCCCGTTGGCACGCACGAGCGCGTAGTCCGGGACCGAGCCCGCCTTGAAGGTGATCTCGCCGCGGACGAGGTCGGTGAAGGTGATGTCCTCGTCGGGCATCCGCAGGCGCAGCACCGCCTCGCGGCCCTCGGCCCGGAACGCCTCGCGCTGCTCGTCGGTGAGCGTGCGGTCGAAGTTGTCGTAGCCCTTCGTCTTGATACCGGCCGCCGCGTTGCGCGCGTCGACCTCCTCGGGCGTCGAGAACGACTCGTAGACGTACCCGCCCTCGACGAGGCGACGGATGACGTCCTGGTAGAGGTCGGCGCGCTGCGACTGCCGGTACGGGGCGTGCGGCCCGCCGACCTCGACGCCCTCGTCCCAGTCGAGCCCGAGCCAGCGCAGCGCGTCCAGGAGCTGCTGGTAGCTCTCCTCGCTGTCGCGCGCGGCGTCGGTGTCCTCGATGCGGAACACGAACGTGCCGCCCACGTGCCGCGCGTACGCCCAGTTGAACAGCGCGGTACGGATCAGCCCGACGTGCGGCGTCCCGGTCGGGGACGGGCAGAAGCGGACACGGACGGGCGAGGAACCAGGTGCGGGGATCACGCCGCCCAGCCTAGTTGCCCGACGACGCGCGCTCCCCCGTCCGTGCGGGCTCCGCGGCCGAGGTCACGGGCACCGCGCGGCGTCGGCGGACCACCACGTGGGCGACGCCCGCTAGGGCGCCGACGATCGCGCCTGTCGGTGCGGCGAACAGCACGGCGAGCACGAAGGTCCCGGCGACGCTCACCGGCCCCTCGGGCGCACCGGCGACCGCGACCGTCGCACCGAGCATCGCGAGCAGCGCGCACGGGACCGCGACGCCCGCTCCTGTCCAGCGGACGACTGTGCGGAACGGTCCCGGCGCCACGACGCTCAACCGCGGCGCAGCACTGGGTTGCTCAGGACGCCGATGCCCTCGACCTCGCACTCGACGCGGTCGCCGACGTCGATGAGCCCGACACCGGCGGGCGTGCCGGTGAGGATGACGTCGCCCGGCAGGAGCGTCATCGCCTCGGAGATGTACGACACGAGGTAGGCGACGTCGAAGACCATGTCGCTCGTGCGGCCGTCCTGCTTGGTCTCGCCGTTGACGCGGCTGCGGACGGCGACGTCCTCCGGGTTCAGGTCGGTGTCGATCCACGGGCCGAGCGGGCACGCCGAGTCGAAGCCCTTGGCGCGCGCCCACTGCCCGTCGGTGCGCTGCGCGTCGCGCGCGGTCACGTCGTTCGCGACGGTGTAGCCGAGCACGTACGCGGGCGCGGCCTCGGGCGAGACGTCCTTCGCGAGCCGGCCGATGACGACGGCGAGCTCGGCCTCGTAGGAGACCTCCTGCGAGAAGTCGGGCAGGACGATCGGGTCGTCCGGCCCGACGACGGACGTGTTGGGCTTGAGGAACACCATCGGGCGCGACGGGACCTCGTTGCCCATCTCCCGGGCGTGGTCGGCGTAGTTGCGTCCCACGGCGACGACCTTCGAGCGAGGGATGACCGGCGCGAGGAGGCGCACGCCGTCGCCCAGCTCGAGCCGCTCGCCCGTGGGCGTGACCGGCATGTAGAGCGGGTCGCCGGTGAGGACCGCGAGGAAGGTGCGGTCGCCCTCCTGCTGGACCAGGCCGTAGCGGGGGTCGTCTCCGGTGGTGAATCTCGCGATGCGCACGGGCACAGGCTATCCGCCGGACGGCCCGCGCACCCGGGCGTCACGCCCGCGCGAGCACCTCGCCGTTGAGCACCGCGAACCAGCCGGCCGGCTCCTCGGCCCAGCGCAGCCAGTCCTGCGCGAGCTGCTCGAGCGCGACGTCGTCCGCGAGCGCCGACTCCTTGGCCTGCACCGCGAAGTTCGAGGCGACGCACCGCTCGGCCCACAGGCCACCCCACCAGGTGCGGTCCTCGGGCGTCGCGTAGCACCACGTGCTCGCCGACGGCTCGATGCCGGCCGGGTCGAACCCGGCGTCCTGGACCCACGCGAAGAGGCGACGACCGGCGTCGGCCTCGAACCCGTACGCGTGCGTGACCTCGTGGTAGAGCGTGTTCCACTCGGTGAGGCCGGGCGACTCGGGGTACCAGGTCATGGCGGCGTAGTCGGCGTCGCGGACGGCGACGAGGCCGCCGGGCCTGGCGACGCGCCGCATCTCGCGCAGGGCGGCGACCGGGTCGGACAGGTGCTGCAGGAGCTGGTGGGCGTAGACGACGTCGAACGTGCCGTCGGCGAACGGCAGCTCGTAGGCGTTGGCCTGCTGGAAGGTGATGTTCTCGGTGCCGCGCCGCTCGGCCAGCTCGCGGGCGCTGTCGAGCACCTTCGCGGACGCGTCCACCCCGACGACGCGGCCGGTCGCGACGCGCTCGGCGAGGTCGACCGTGACCGTCGCCGGGCCGCAGCCGACGTCGAGGACGCTCATGCCCTCGCGCAGGTGCGGCAGGAGGAATCCCGCGGAGTTCTCGGCCGTGCGCCACCGGTGGGAGCGCAGCACGGACTCGTGGTGCCCGTGCGTGTAGGACTCGGACTCCTTGGCGGGGTTGGACCCGGCCGCCCCGGTGGGGGCGTCGCCGCGGGGGTCGTCGGTCGTGCCGACTCCGCTCGTGGGGGTTTCGGTCATACCCGCACCGTAGGGGGCGCGTCGGTCGTTCTCGACCCCGTTCTCACAGTCTGGGCGGTGCGGCCGCACCATGATCAGGGGGACAATCGCACGCATGACCGTCGCCCCGCCGGCCGCGCCCGCACCGACGTTCGCGCGACGGCACGCCGCCCTCCTGCTCGGCGGCGCCGGGCGCGTGAGCGGGGTGGACGTCGCGCGCGGGATCGCGGTCCTCGGCATGTTCGCCGCGCACGTCGGGTACACGAGGGACCCGGTCACGGGCGCGGAGAACTGGCTCGCGGTGGCGCACGGACGCTCGTCGATCCTCTTCGCGCTCGTCGCGGGCGTCTCGCTCGCGATCGTCTCGGGGGGCCGGACGCCGCTCGACGGGCTGCCGGCGCTGCAGGTGCGCACGCGCGTCCTCGTGCGAGCGGTGCTGCTGCTCGGGCTCGTGGGCCTGCTCGACCTGCTCGGGACGCGCGTGCTGCTCATCCTCGGCTTCTACGCCGCGTACTTCGTCCTCGCGCTGCCGTTCCTGCGGTGGTCGCCCGGCCGGCTGGCGGTCGCGGCCGGCGCGTTCGCCCTCGGGGGCCCGGTCCTCGCGTACTACGGCCCGGAAGTTCTCGCGCGTGCCGGGCTGCGGCTGCCCGAGGACGGCTCGGGCGCGCTCACCGACTTCCTCGTCTCGGGCCACTACCCGGCGGCGGTCTGGATGGCGTACGTGCTCGCGGGCCTCGCGATCGGGCGGCTCGACCTCACCTCGACGGCGGTGCGCGTCGCGCTCGTCGGCGGGGGCCTGCTCGCGACGCTGGTCGCGTACGGCATCTCCGCGGCGGTCGTCGAGCCGCTCGGCGGCACGCCGGCCGTGGAGGACGCCGCGGCGGCGTGGTCGAGCACCCTGCGGCCCGAGCCGCTCGGCTGGGACGACCCCTGGCCGACGTCCGTCTACCTCTGGCTCGCCGGCCCGCACACCGACACGCTGCTCGAGGTGGTGGGCTCCGGCGGCTTCGCGGTCGCCGTGCTCGGCCTGTGCCTGTTCGCCGGCCGGGTCGGACGGTGGGTGCTCGCGCCCCTCGCCGCTGTGGGCGCGATGGCCCTGACCGTCTACTCGGCCCAGATCGTCGTGCTGTGGGCGTGGGGCGAGGAGGCGTACGAGCAGACGACGAACGGCCCGCTGCTCGTGCTCGTCCTCGTGACGCTCGCGGCGGCGACCGCGTGGCGGTGGGCCTTCGGCCGCGGCCCGCTGGAGCGGCTCTTCGCGTCCGTGGCCGGCCGCGCGTCCTGGGGTCGCGCTGCAGCACGGCGACGAGCGCGGGGGAGGCCAGGCCGGCCCCCGAGGAGCTCGCGACGGCGAAGATTGCGAACGTCCCCGGGCCCGGCGCGAGCGCCATCCCCAGCGCTCCGACGGCCGCGCCGAGCGCCGACGCGACGACGAGCGCCCGCGCGTGCCGCGCCGCCGCGAGGAACCCGACGAGCGCGCCCGCGCAGTAGACGACGGAGGCGCCTCCGGACACGAGGCCCGCCGCCGCGACGTCGAGACCGAGCTCGTCCTCGACGTCGGGCAGGTAGAGCCCGTACGCGAAGCGGACGAGCCCGTACGTCGCGGCGATGAGGGCCGTCCCCGCCACGAGGAGCGGCGCGGCGTAGATACCCTGAAACGAAAACGAGCGTTTCATGTCGACGAGTCTAAGGTGCTGGCATGGCGATCCGCGCGACGACCGAGGCGAAGCTGCTCGACGCCGCCGACGAGCTGTTCTTCTCGCGGGGGATCGCGGCGACGTCGGTCGACGCGGTGCTCGAGCGGGCCGGGGTGTCGCCCGCGACCCTGTACCGCGGCTACGCGAGCAAGGAGGCGCTGCTCGCCGCGGCGCTCGAGCGGCGCCACCGCGCCTGGCTCGACACCTGGGACGACGCCGTCGCCGCCCAGGGAACCCCCGAGGGGCGGCTGCTCGCGGTCTTCGACGCGCTCGACGCGTTCCGGACCCGTCCCGTCGGGTCGCGGTGGTGCGCCTTCCTCGGGTCCGCCGCCGAGTACGCCGACCCGCCCGCGGAGGTCGAGCGGGCGATCCGCACCGACACCGAGACCATGCGCGCCCGGCTCGCCGCGCTCGCCGCCGCGGTCGACCCCGAGCGCGGCGACGCGCTCGCCGACGAGCTCCTCCTCGTCGTCACCGGGTACCTCGCGATGCGGCTGCGCCGGCCTGCCGAGACCACCGGCACGGCACGGCGCGTCGCGCAGGCCCTCGTCGCGGCACGCTGAGCGCCCCGCCCGGCCCGCGCCGTCCGCGACTGTGCCGTCCTGGCCGGGGCAGGCCGGTCAGCGCACGAGGCAGGGCCGCTTCGGGTCGAACGCCCAGCCCGGCACGAGGTACTGCATCGCCAGGGCGTCGTCCCGGGCGCCGAGGCCCTGCTCGCGGTAGAGCGCGTGCGCGGCCTCGACCTTGCCGCGGTCCAGCCGCACGCCGAGCCCCGGCGCGGACGGCACCTCGATCGCGCCGCCCCGGATCTGCAGCGGCTGCTCGGTGAGCCCCTGGCCGTCCTGCCAGATCCAGTGGGTGTCGAGCGCGGTGATGTCGCCCGGGGCGGCGGCGCCCACGTGCGCGAACATCGCGAGCGACACGTCGAAGTGGTTGTTGGAGTGCGAGCCCCACGTGAGGCCGAAGTCGGCGCACAGCTGGGCGACGCGGACCGACCCGGCCATCGTCCAGAAGTGCGGGTCGGCGAGCGGGATGTCGACCGCGTCGGTCCGGACCGCGTGGGCCATCTGGCGCCAGTCGGTCGCGATCATGTTCGTCGCCGTGCGCAAGCCGGTCGCGCGGCGGAACTCCGCCATGACCTCGCGCCCCGAGTAGCCGCCCTCGGCGCCGCACGGGTCCTCGGCGTAGGCGAGTACCTCGTCCTGCCCGCGCAGGAGGCGGACGGCGTCGGCCAGGAGCCAGCCGCCGTTCGGGTCGAGGGTGATCCTGGCCTCCGGGAACCGCTCGTGCAGCGCCGTGACGGCGGCGAGCTCCTCCTCGCCGGCCAGCACCCCGCCCTTGAGCTTGAAGTCCTCGAACCCGTACCGGGCGCTCGCGGCCTCCGCCAGGCGCACGACCGCCTCGGGCGTGAGCGCCTCCTCGCGCCGCACGCGCTCCCAGTCGTCGGCGCCGTCGGGCTCGCGCAGGTACGGCAGGTCGGTGCGGTCCGGGTCGCCGACGTAGAAGAGGTAGCCGAGCACGGGGACGCTCGTGCGCTGCTGCCCGTCCCCCAGGAGCTCCGCGACGGGCAGGCCCTGCTCCTGGCCGGCCAGGTCGAGGAGCGCCGACTCGAGGGCGGTGACCGCGTGCACGGTCGTGCGCAGGTCGAACGTCTGCAGCCCGCGGCCGCCGGTGTCCCGGCCGGCGAAGCGGGCGGCGACCTCGCGCAGGAGCGAGCGGTACCGCGCTACGGGGCGGCCCACGAGCAGGTCCGCGGCGTCGGCGATCGTCGCCCGGATCCGCTCGCCGCCGGGCACCTCGCCGACGCCCTCACGGCCGTCGCTGTCGGTCACGATCGCGATGTTGCGCGTGAAGTAGGGCGCGTGCGCCCCGCTGAGGTTGAGCAGCATCGAGTCGTGGCCCGCCACGGGCACCACGTCGACCCGGGCGATGGTCGCGCTCATGGATGGACACCTCGTCGTCGTCGTCGGAGCGGTGGGCACGACGCTAGGGACCGGCACCGATGCCTGTCCAGGTTCTCTTGCGCATCCGACGATGCGCCGCAGGCATCGCCGCGCGCCTCAGGGGCCCATCGAGGCGACGACCTTGAGCACGCGGCGCAGCGCCGGGGTCGCGTGCTCGCGGGACCAGATGGCGTGCAGCTCGACCGGGCGCTCGGGGTCCGCGTCGAGCCGGGTGTCGCCCCCGTGGTGCACGAGGGGGCGGAACACCACGCCCTCGACGCGCAGCGACTGGGCGGACGCCGGGACGAGCGACACGCCCTGCTCGGCCGCGACGAGCAGCATGACCGTGAGCACCTGGTGGACCGACTGCTCGATCCGCGGGTGGGCGTTGGCGAGGAACCGCACGAGCAGCTCGTGGAAGTACCGCGACTGCTGCGGGTGGTAGCCGATCACCGCCTGCCCCTCGAAGTCGTCGGCGGTGAGCGGGCGGTCGAGCGAGGCCAGCGGGTGGGACTCGGGCACGACCGCGACGAGCGGCTCGCGGAGGATGACGCGCGACGCCGTGAGCGTGGTGTCGAACGGGGGACGGGCGAGACCGATGTCGAGCTCGCGCCGCCGGATGCCCTCCACCTGCGCCATGGTCACGCGCTCGGAGAGGAGGACGTCGACGTCGGGCAGCTCGGTGGCGAGCCGGCGCAGGAGGGGGCCCAGCACCGAGACCGCGGAGACGGCCGTGAACCCCAGGCGGACGACGCCGGCGGCGCCCGCGTCGATGCGGCGGGTCCGGTCCCCGGCGGCCTCGACGAGGCTGAGCATCCGGTACGACTCCTCGAGGAAGGCCGCCCCCGCCGCCGTGAGCTCGACCCGGCGGTTGTCGCGCTCGAGCAGCCGGGCGCCGACGGCCCGCTCCAGCTTCTGGATCTGCCGCGACAGGGGCGGCTGCGTCATGCGGAGCCGTTCCGCCGCGCGGCCGAAGTGCAGCTCCTCGGCCACGGCGACGAAGGAACGCACCTGCTCGAACGTGATCACGGGGGTCTCCTGACGATGCGCGAAGTGGAACACCCCATGCCGAACGGGGCTTGGACGGGCATCGTCGCACACGTCTAGTGTCGTGAGTCACAGCGTTCGGACAAGGAGTGCAACGATGCGCCACCACACCATGCGCCTGGCCGTCCCGCTCGGGACGGCGGCCCTCATCCTCTCGGCCTGCAGCGGGGTCGAGACCACGACCGGCGGCGGTGACGAGACCGCGCAGGACTACCCCACGGGCAGCGTCGAGATGCTCGTCGGGGCCTCGGCGGGCGGCTCGTCCGACCTCATCAGCCGGGCCGTCTCCCAGGGACTGTCCGAGTCGCTCGGGCAGTCGTTCCCGGTGATCAACCGCGAGGGGGCGAACGGCGCGATCGCCGCCGCGGAGCTCGCCTCCGCCGAGCCGGACGGGTCGACGATCGCGATCCAGAACGCCTCGCTCTTCGCCATCACGCCGCTCGCGGTGAGCGAGGACGAGGTGACGAGCATCGAGGACTTCGACGTCGTCCACGGCATCTCGCGCGACGACTACGTCATGGTCGCCCCCGCCGGCGGGCCGTACTCGACGCTCGACGCGGTCAAGGGCGCGACGTCGACCGTCACCTACGGCACGACGGGCGTCGGCACCGGCGCCCAGGTGTCCTGCGCGCTGCTGCTCGGCAGCGCGGGCGTCCAGGGCGAGGCGGTGCCGTTCGACGGCGGCGCCCCGGCCCTCACCGCCGTCCTCGGCGGCCAGGTCGACACGGCGTGCCTGCAGGTCGGCGAGGCGATCGAGAACATCGAGTCCGGCAAGCTCGCGCCGCTCGCGGTGTTCGGGCCGGAGCGCATCGAGTACCTGCCCGACGTGCCGACCGCGCAGGAGCAGGGCCTCGACGTCGAGGTGGCGCAGTACCGCTTCCTCACCGTGCCGAAGGGCACGCCGGACGCCGTCAAGGACGCTCTGGTCCAGGGCCTGCAGGACACGTTCGAGTCGGAGGAGTACCAGTCCTTCAACGAGCAGAACAGCCTCACGCCCATGGAGATCCCCGGCGACGAGGTCGTGGCCCAGCTCGAGGAGGACAAGCAGCGGTACGCCGACCTGGTCGAGGAGTACGGCATCGACCTCGGCGGCGAGGGCTGACCCGGCGGGACGCGGAGGAGGTCAGCGGATGAGCCAGGAGCACGCCCCGCAGCGGGACGAGACCGGGCGCGACATCCTCGTCGAGCTCGAGGAGGAGGTCGCGCGCGAGCTCGCGGAGGAGCGCCCGCCGCACGGCGGGCCCGGCTACCAGGTGGTCGGGGCCCTCGTGACCATCGCCCTCGGGGTCGGCGGCGCCGTCCTGGCGCTCGGGTACGGGCTCGGGTCGCTCGAGCGGCCCGGGCCGGGCCTGTGGCCCTTCGCCGTGAGCGTCGTGATCGCGGTCCTCGGGGTCGTGCTCCTCGTCGGCGGGCGCCACGGCGAGGACACGGAGGAGTTCACGCGCTCCAGCCTCGTCCCGGCGGTCGCCGTCGTGACGTTCGTCGCGCTCGGCGCGCTCATGCCGCTGATCGGGTTCGAGATCCCGGCCCTGCTGCTGTGCGCCGTCTGGCTGCGGCTGCTCGGCGGGGAGTCGTGGCGCAGCACCGTCCTCGTGTCGGTGGGCGCGGTCGCGGTCTTCTACGTCCTGTTCATCTACGGGCTGCGCGTGCCGCTGCCCCACCTGATCTGAGGGAGGCGACGTGGACCTGACCGCCTTCCTCGACGGCTTCGCGCTCGTCACCCAGCCGACCAACCTGCTCTACTGCCTGGTCGGCGTGCTGATCGGCATGCTCATCGGCGTCCTGCCCGGGCTCGGCCCGGCCGCGACGATCGCGATCCTCCTGCCGATCACGTACACGATCGACCCCGTCTCCGCGATCATCATGCTCGCGGGCATCTACTACGGCGCCCAGTACGGCGGCACCATCACCTCGGTGCTGCTGCGCCTGCCGGGCGAGGCGTCGTCCGTGGTCACCGTCTTCGACGGCTTCGCGCTCGCGAAGCAGGGCAGGGCCGGCACGGCGCTCGGCATCTCCGCCGTCGGGTCGTTCGTCGGCGCGACGGTCTCCATCATCGGACTGACGCTCCTCGCGCCGCTCGTCGCGCAGTGGGCCCTGGACTTCGGCCCGCCCGAGTACGCGGCGCTCGCGCTGCTCGGCGTGCTGCTCGTCGCGTCCATCGGCAGCGGCGGCATGGTCAAGGCGATGATCTCCGCCTCGCTCGGGCTCCTGCTCGCCACGATCGGCCGGGACTCGTTCAGCGGGGCGCAGCGGTTCACGTTCGACAGCCTGCAGCTGTCCGACGGCATCGACTTCGTCATCGTCGCGATGGGCCTGTTCGGCGTCGGCGAGATCCTCTACAACCTTGAGCAGCGGCACGGCAAGCCCCACGTCCCCGCGGCGGTGGCCAACGTCTGGCCGTCGCGCAAGGAGCTGCGGGAGTCGTCGGGGGCGATCGGGCGCGGGTCGGTGATCGGCTTCGTCCTGGGCGTGCTGCCCGGCGGTGGCGCGGTGATGGCGTCGCTCGCGGCCTACGCGACGGAGAAGCGCGTCAGCAAGCGGCCCGAGCGGTTCGGGCGCGGCGCCATCGAGGGCGTCGCGGCGCCCGAGACGGCGAACAACGCGGCGGCGACGTCGTCGTTCATCCCGCTGCTGACGATCGGCATCCCGGCCAACGCGTCGATGGCGATGCTCTTCGGCGCGCTGCTCATCCTCGGCATCAGCCCGGGCCCCCAGCTCGTCGACGAGAACCCCGACCTGTTCTGGGGCGTCATCAACTCGATGTACATCGGGAACCTGATCCTGCTCGTGCTGAGCATCCCGCTGGTCGGCCTGTTCGTCCGCGTCCTGCGCGTGCGGCCGGCGATCCTCGCCCCGCTCACCGCGCTGATCACCGTCCTCGGCGTCTACACGATCAACAACTCGACCTTCGACATCTTCGTGATGATCGTGTTCGGCGTCATCGGCTACCTCATGAAGAAGCTCGGCTTCGAGCCCGGTCCGATGGTCCTCGCCTTCGTCCTCGGGTCGATCGTGGAGTCGAGCGTGCGGCGGTCGCTGCTGATCTTCGGCGGCGACCCGACCGGCTTCTTCACGCGCCCGATCTCGGGGACGCTGCTGGCGGTGTTCGTCCTGGTCGCCCTGTGGCCCGCCGTGAAGATGCTGCGCGATCGCCGCGCCGCCGCCCGGTCGTCCGCCGGCTCGCCGCAGGACACCGACACCTCCCGGAGAAAGGCGCACCGATGACCCTCCTGATCGGCTACATCCCCACCCCCGTCGGCGAGGCGGCGTTCGAGGCGGCGCTGGCCGAGGCGGCCGTGCACGGCGAGGACGTCGTCATCGTCAACAGCGCCCGGCGGGGTGCGACGGTCGACGCCGACCTGGTGGACGACGCGGCGGCGGACGAGCTCGTCGCGCGGGCGTCGGCGGCGGGCGTGCCCGCACGCGTCGCGCGCGCCACGCACGGGCACGACATGGTGGAGACGTTCGACGAGCTCGTCCGGAGCACCGGTGCCCGGATGATTGTCATCGGCCTGCGCCGCCGGTCGCCCGTCGGCAAGCTCGTCATGGGCAGCGACGCGCAGCGGATCCTCCTGGAGGCCGGCGTCCCCGTGCTCGCCGTCAAGGCGCCTGCATGACCTCGCGGGTCAGCCGGGCCAGCCGGGGCAGCCGCGTCAGCCGCGTCGTCGTCACCCCCGTCGCGTTCCGCGACCCGCCGCTGCTCAACGTGGTGGGCGTGCACCAGCCGTGGGCGCTGCGGGCGCTCGTCGAGGTGCACACCGACGCGGGGCTGGTCGGGCTGGGGGAGACGTACGCCGACGAGACCCACCTCGCCCGGCTCGAGGCGGTCGCGGCCGCGCTGCCGGGTCACGACCCGTGGGACCTGCACGGACTGCAGCGCCTCGTGACCGACGTCCTCGGCCGCGCGACCGGCGGGGCGGGCGCGTCGTTCGGGGGGATGCTCGACCTCGGGTCCGCCGTCCCGACGGTGCTGTCGCCGTTCGAGGTGGCGTGCTTCGACCTCATGGGGCGCGAGACCGGCCGGCCGGTGAGCGACCTGCTCGGCGGCGCCGTCCGCGACCGCGTCCCGTTCAGCGGGTACCTGTTTTACAAGTGGGCCGGGCACCCCGGCATGCCCGAGGACGACTGGGGCGCGGCGCTCGACCCCGACGGCGTCGTCGCGCAGGCGCGGCGCATGGTCGACGGCTGGGGGTTCGGCTCGCTCAAGCTCAAGGGCGGCGTCCTGCCCCCGGACGAGGAGTGCGCGGCGCTCGAGGCGCTGCACGCGGCGTTCCCCGGCATGCCCCTGCGGCTCGACCCCAACGGCGCGTGGACCCCGACGACGTCCGTCGAGGTGGCCGAGCGTCTCGCCGGCGTCGTGGAGTACCTGGAGGACCCGACGCCCGGCATCGACGGCATGGCGTACGTCGCGGCGCGCACCGACGTGCCGCTCGCGACCAACATGTGCGTCATCGCGTTCGAGCACCTGCCCCCGGCGGTCGCGGCACGCGCGGTGCAGATCGTGCTGTCCGACCACCACCTGTGGGGCGGGCTGCGCGCGTCCGCGCTCCTCGGCGGGATCACCGAGACGTTCGGCATGGGCCTGTCGATGCACAGCAACTCGCACCTCGGCGTCTCCCTCGCGGCGATGGTGCACCTCGCGGCCGCGACCCCGAACCTCACGTACGCGTGCGACACGCACTACCCGTGGAAGACGCAGGACGTGGTCGTCCCCGGCGTCCTCGCCTTCGAGGACGGCGCCGTCGCGGTCCCGACGGGCCCGGGCCTCGGCGTCGAGCTCGACCGCGACCTGCTGGCCGAGCTGCACGAGCAGTACCTCACGTGCGGCGTGCGGCGCCGCGAGGACACGGTCTACATGCGGTCCGTCGACCCGGGGTTCACGCCGAACACCGCGCGCTGGTGATCGCGGGCGCCGACGACGTCACCGCCCGGACGTCACCGCCCGGACGTCACCGCCCGGAGGTCACCGCCCGAAGGTCACGGTCTCGCGCGTGAGGTCCCGCATGCGCCCGCTCAGCGTGATGCCGAGGCCGGGGCGGTCGGGGACCCGCATGCGGCCGTCGCGGATCTCCATGCGCTCCTCGAACAGCGGGTCCAGCCACTCGAAGTGCTCGACCCACGGCTCGGTCGGGTACGCCGCGGCGAGGTGGAGGTGGATCTCCATCGCGTAGTGCGGGGCGAGCGCGAGCCCGGCGTGGGCGGCGAGGGCCGCGAACTGCAGGAACGGCGTGATGCCGCCGATCCGCGGCGCGTCGGGCTGCACGATCCCGCGGTAGCCGGCGTCGAGGAGCGCCATGTGCTCGGGGACCGACGTGAGCATCTCCCCGGTCGCGACGGGCGTGTCGAACGTCCGGGAGAGGTCGGCGTGCCCGACGGCGTCCCACGCGTCGAGCGGCTCCTCGATCCACACGAGGTCGAAGGGCTCGAGCGCCCGGCACATCCGCCGCGCGCGGGCGCGGTCCCACTGCTGGTTGGCGTCGACCATGAGCGGGGTGTCGCCGAGGTGCTCGCGCAGCGCCTCGACCCGGCGCAGGTCCTCGGCCCAGTCCGGCTGCCCGACCTTGAGCTTGATGCCGCCGATGCCCGCCTCGAGGGACGCGGTCGCGCGCTCCTTCACCTCGTCGACCGACGCCTGGAGGAACCCGCCCGAGGTGTTGTAGACGCGGCACGAGTCGCGGTGCGCGCCCAGCAGCCGCGCGAGCGGGAGGTCGGCGCGGCGCGCCTTGAGGTCCCACAGCGCGACGTCGAGCGCGGCGATCGCCTGCGTGGCCACGCCGGACCGCCCGACGGACGCGCCCGCCCACAGCAGGGACGTGTAGACGCGCGGGATGTCGGACGGGTCCTGCCCGAGGGCGACCTCGGCGACCTCCGCCAGGTGGCGGTACTGGGCGGGCCCGCCGGCGCGCTTGGAGTAGCTGAACCCGGTCCCGTGCAGGCCCTGCTCCGTCTCGACCTCGACGAAGAGCAGCGACGTCTCGGTGAGCGGCCGCTGGCGCCCGGTGAGCACCTTGGCGTCGCTCACCGGCCGGTCGAGCGGCAGCACGACGTGGGACAGCGTGAGCCGGCGGATGCGGTCGTTCATGGGGCAGCTCCTCGACGTCGTCGTCGGTCAGGACGGGAATCCCTGCCAGAAGTGCACCACCGTCGGGGACCGATCTGTGCCGGATCCCGATGCCTCCCGGGCATCAATCCATGCCTTCTTAGGCTTGGACGCGCATGACTGCGGCCTCGTACTGTCGGGACACCCCCAGCGTCGCCCGGGAAGGACCGCAAGCCCATGCGCATCGGATTCATCGGCCTCGGGATCATGGGCAAGCCCATGGCCCTCAACCTCGCCCGGGCCGGCCACGACCTCGTCGTCAGCAAGCACAGCGGCGCCGCGACCGAGCTCGCGGAGGCCGGGGCGGCGCTCGCCGACAGCCCCCGCGCGATCGCCGAGCAGGTCGAGCTCGTCGTCACGATGCTGCCGAACGGCCCCGAGGTGCACGACGTCGCGCTCGGCGCCGACGGCATCGCCGAGGGTGCTCACGAGGGCCTCGTGCACGTCGACATGAGCTCGATCACGCCGGCCGCCGCCCGCGAGGTCCACGACGGCCTCGCCCGCGTCGGGGTGGCGATGCTCGACGCCCCGGTCAGCGGCGGCGAGCCCAAGGCCGTCGCGGGCACGCTGTCCGTCATGGTCGGCGGGGACGAGGAGGTCTTCGACCGCGTCCGCGAGGTCCTCGAGGTCGTGGGGTCCTCCGTCGTGCGGGTCGGGCCGATCGGGGCCGGCAGCACCGCGAAGCTCGCGAACCAGGTCGTCGTGGCCGGCACCATCGCCGCGGTGTCCGAGGCCCTCGTCCTGGCCGAGCTCGCCGGGGTGGACCCGGCCGCCGTCGTCGCGGCGATCCGCGGCGGGCTGGCCGGCAGCGCGGTCCTCGAGGCGAAGGCCCCGATGATGCTCGACCGCGACTTCACGCCCGGCTTCCGCATCGAGCTGCACGCGAAGGACCTGCGCAACGCCCTGGAGACCGGGTCCCAGCTCGACGCGCCCCTGCCTCTCACGGGCTCGGTGCTCGCGATGATGGACGCGCTCGAGGGCGACGGGCACGGCGCCGACGACCACAGCGGGCTCGTCCAGTACTACGAGGACATCGCCGGCACGCAGGTCCGCAGGGCCGAGCCGTGACCGCGGAGCCCGCGGTCCGCACCGACCTCCTCGCGCGCCTGAGCGGCGTGCCGGCGGTCGCCATCCTCCGCGCCCCCGACGCCGACCGGTTCGTCGCGGCGTCCGAGGTGCTCTGGGACGCCGGCTTTCGGTGCCTGGAGCTCACCATGACGACGCGCGGCGTCCTCGACGCCGTCCGCGAGGTACGCCGCACGCTGCCGGACGAGCTCGTGCTCGCCGTCGGGACCGTGCGGTCCGAGCAGCACGTGCAGGACGCCGTCGACGCGGGTGCGGACTTCCTCGTCAGCCAGGTCCTGCGCGCCCCGCTCGTCGAGAGCGCACGGGCGCGCGGGGTGCCGTTCGTGCCCGGCGCGCTGACCCCGACGGAGATCCTCGCCGCCTGGGAGACGGGCGTGCCCGCGGTGAAGGTGTCGCCGGTCGGCCCCGTGGGCGGCGTCGCGTACCTGGAGCAGCTGCGCGCGCCGCTGCCCGACATCCCGCTCATGCCGACCGGTGGGGTGGCGATCGACGAGATCGGCGCGTACCTCGACCGGGGCGCGGTCGTCGTCGGGCTCAGCGGCCCCCTCCTCGGGGACGCGCTCCTGCCGGGCGGCGACCTGACGGCGCTCGCCGACCGGGCGCGCCGCGCGGTCGACGCGGCGGCCGGTCGGTGACCTGAGCGTCCGCCGTCAGGCGGCGGGCACGCGGGCCGTGTCCCGCGGCGTGGTCGGGTCCTGCCCGACGACGGTGCTCACCTCGGCGGCGGGGGCGGCGGCCTCGGTGCGGGGCACGCCGGCGACGAACGCCTCGCGGGGCCGCTGCACGGCGGTGAGCGAGACGACGTCGCGACCGAACAGCGCGGCGGTCAGCCACACCGCGAGGACGCGGACCTTGCGCTCCCACGTGGGGATCGCGAGCACGTGGTACCCGCGGTGCATGAGCCACGCGAGCGCACCGCGCACGACGAGCCGGCGGTACTCGAACACGCCCGAGCCGATGCCGAGCGTCGCGACGACGCCGAGGCTCCCGTGCACGTACGGGTGCGTCGGGCGGCCGCGGCGGGCGGCGACGAGGTTGCGCGCGAGGCGCCGCCCCTGCCGCACGGCGTGCTGGGCGTTCGGCACGGTGAGCGCGCCGGAGCGCGGGACGGCGAGGTCGGGCACGGCGCGCGTCGACGGGCAGGTCGGTGTGGGTGGCGACGACGGGGTTCGCCGCGTTGCCGGCCGTCCACACGAGCAAGCCCGTGGCGAACTCCTCGCCGGTCGACAGGCGGACGACGCCGCCCTCGGCCGACTCGAGCCCGGCGCCGAGGTGCACGTGCGCGCCGCGACGCTCGAGCTGCTGGACCACCCAGCGCCCCGGGCGCTCGGTGACCTCGGGCAGGATGCGCGAGTTGCGCTCGACGAGGTGGAACTGCGGCTCCGACGCGTCGATCTCCGGGTACAGGCGCAGGAGGTCGTGGGCGAGCGAGAGCAGCTCGGCGAAGCCCTCGACGCCCGAGAACCCGCCGCCGACGAACGTCACGGTGAGCAGGCGCTCGCGCTCCGGCCCGGCGGGCAGGCTCGCCGCGCGGTCGAACGACGTGAGCAGGCGGTCGCGGATCGCGACGGCCTCCTCGACGTGCTTCATGCCGATCGCGTGCTCGGCGACGCCCGGCACGGGGAAGACGCGCGTGACCGCGCCGGCGGTGACGACCACCGTGTCGTAGGGCAGCCGGTACTCGTCGCCCGAGCGGGGCCGGACGACGACCGCGCGGTCCGCGTGGTCGACGCGCGTGACCGTGCCGTCGACGAGGCGCGTTCGGTGCAGGTGGCGCCGGTGCGCGACGGCCGCGTGGCGGGCCTCGACGGAGCCGGCGACGACCTCGGGCAGGAAGGGCTGGTAGGTCATGTACGGGCGCGGGTCGACGAGCACGATCTCGACGTCGCCGCGGCGCAGCTCGCGCCGCAGGCGCTTCTCGAGCTCGCGGGCCGCCGTGAACCCGGCGTAGCCCCCACCGACGATGACGATGCGTTCCATGACCGCCTCCTGTGCGGCGCGCCCTCTGCGCGCTCTCACCCCCTCGACCGCGCAGCCCACCGATCCGTGACACCCGCCAGGCTCCGTCGCCCACCGTCCGAGACGACCGCGCCGGGGCTGTCACAGACCGGCGCGGTGCTCGGTCTAGACCAGTGGCGGCCGGTACGACGCCCGCCGCCCGGCCCCTCACCGGACCGTCCTCCCGAGCAAGGAGCACGAGCATGAGCGAACACGTCCTCGAACCGCAGGCCCAGGAGTTCGCCGAGGCGACCTCGAAGCCGCCGTTCCTCTACGAGCTGGGCCCGGAGGGGGCCCGCAAGGTGCTCGACGACGTCCAGTCCGCGCCCGTCGACCTGCTGGACGTCGACGAGGAGTGGCGCACGGTCTCCGCCGACGTCGGGGACGTCGACGTGCGGATCGTCCGGCCCGCCGGCTCGACGGGCCCGCTGCCCGTCGTCCTCTACGTGCACGGCGGGGGCTGGGTGCTCGGCAACGCCGGCACGCACGACCGCCTCGTGCGCGAGCTCGCCGTCGGCGCGCAGGCCGCGGTCGTCTTCGTCGAGTACGACCGGTCTCCCGAGGCGCGGCACCCCGTCGCGGTCGAGCAGGCGTACGCAACCGCGCGCTGGATCACCACCGAGGGCGCGTCGCACGGCTTCGACACGTCCCGTCTCGCCGTCGCGGGCGACTCCGTGGGTGGCAACATGGCCGCCGTCCTCGCGATCCTCGCGAAGCAGCGCGGCGACGTGACGTTCGTCCACCAGTCGCTCTACTACCCGGTCACGGACGCGGGCCAGGACACGGACTCCTACCGCGAGTTCGCCGACGGCCCGTTCCTCACGGCCAAGGCCATGGCGTGGTTCTGGGACTGCTACCAGCCCGACGTCGACGCGCGCGCCGACATCACCGCCTCACCGCTGCGCGCGAGCCTCGACGACCTGGCCGGGCTGCCGCCCGCGCTCGTGATCGTCGACGAGAACGACGTCCTGCGCGACGAGGGCGAGGCGTACGCGCGCCGGCTCGTCGAGGCCGGGGTGCGCGTGACCAGCACCCGCTACAACAACGTCCTCCACGACTTCATGATGCTCAACCCGATCCGCCCGACCGCCGCCGCGAGCGGCGCCGTCGCCCAGGCGATCGACACGCTGCGCACCGCGCTCGGCACCCGCTGAGCGACGACCACCACCCGCACCCGAGCACCGCACCCGTCAGGAGACATCCATGCCCGCACCCACCGTCGTCCTCGTCCACGGGGCGTTCGCCGACTCCACGAGCTGGAACGGCGTCGTCGAGCGGCTGCGCGCCGCCGGCGTGCCCGCCGTCGCCAACGCCAACCCGCTGCGCTCGCTCGCCGGCGACGCCGCCTACCTGCGCGACGTCGTCACGTCGATCGAGGGGCCCGTCCTCGTCGTCGCCCACTCCTACGGCGGCATGGTCGCCACGCACGGCGCCGCGGGCGCGGAGAACGTCGTCGGCCTCGTCTACGTCGGCGCCTTCGCGCCCGACACCGGCGAGAGCGCGTTCGAGCTCTCGGCGAAGTTCCCGGGCAGCACGCTCGGGGACGCCGTCGCGCCCACCCTCCTCGCGGACGGCGGGCAGGAGCTCACCATCCGCCAGGACGCCTTCCACCAGCAGTTCGTCGCCGACGTCGACGAGGAGACCGCCGCCCTCATGGCCGTGGCCCAGCGTCCCGTCGCCCTCGCGGCGCTCAACGAGCCGCTCGGCACCGCCGACCCGGCGTGGCGGCACCTCCCGTCGTGGTTCGTCCACGGCGCCGAGGACCGCAACATCCCGGCCGAGGCGCTGCGCTTCATGGCCGAGCGGGCCGGCTCGCGCGGCACCACCGAGGTCCCCGGCGCGTCCCACGCGCTCGCCGTCTCGCAGCCCGGCGCCGTCGCGCAGGTCGTGCTCGAGGCCGTGCGCGCCGTGAGCGGCACGGCCGCCTGAGCCGCTGACCCCGAGCCCTCCGGCGACGCGCGTGGCGCCGCGTCGTCGGAGGGCTCCGCTCGACGACCGGCCGACCACGGTGTTTGACCCGCGACAGGCGACGGCCGAGACTTGCGCGAGTGACCTCCGATCCGACGCTCGCCCCGCAGATCCCCACGCCGTACGAGGACCTCCTGCGGGACGTCCTGGAGAACGGCACCCCCAAGGGCGACCGGACGGGGACGGGCACGCGCAGCGTGTTCGGCCGGCAGATCCGGTTCGACCTGTCACAGGGCTTCCCGCTGATCACGACGAAGCGCGTGCACCTGAAGTCGATCGCGTACGAGCTCCTGTGGTTCCTGCGCGGCGAGTCGAACGTGCGCTGGCTGCAGGAGCGCGGCGTGAGCATCTGGGACGAGTGGGCCGACGCCGACGGCGAGCTCGGCCCGGTCTACGGCGTCCAGTGGCGCTCGTGGCCGACGCCGGACGGCCGCCACGTGGACCAGATCGCCCAGGTGATCGAGCAGATCCGCAGCAACCCGGACTCGCGCCGGCACATCGTCTCGGCGTGGAACGTCGCGGAGATCGAGAACATGGCACTGCCGCCGTGCCATGCGATGTTCCAGTTCTACGTCGCCGACGGCCGCCTCTCGTGCCAGCTCTACCAACGCTCGGCCGACCTCTTCCTCGGCGTGCCGTTCAACATCGCGTCGTACGCGCTGCTGGTCCACATGGTCGCGGCGCAGACCGGCCTTGACGTCGGCGACTTCGTGTGGACGGGCGGCGACGTGCACATCTACGACAACCACGTCGAGCAGGTGCGCGAGCAGCTCACGCGCGCGCCCTACCCGTACCCGACGCTGCGCCTCGCGCCGCGCGACTCCATCGACGCGTACGAGTACGAGGACATCGAGGTCGTCGGGTACCAGCACCACCCGACGATCAAGGCACCGATCGCCGTATGACGCCCCTCCGCACGGCCGGCTGGTGATCGGCCTCGTCTGGGCGCAGGCGCGCGACGCCGCCGGGCGCCCGGTCATCGGCGCGGGCGGCACCATGCCGTGGCACCTGCCCGAGGACCTCGCGCACTTCCGCCGCCTCACGTCCGGCCACCCCGTCGTCATGGGCCGCCGCACGTGGGACTCGCTCCCGCCGCGGTTCCGGCCGCTGCCGGGCCGCACGAACGTCGTCGTCACGCGCCAGGCCGGCTGGGTGCCCGACGACGGTCGCGCCCCCGAGGACGGCCGCGCGCAGGTCCACGTGGCCGGGTCCGTGGACGACGCGCTCGACCTCGCGCGCGCGGCGGCGGGGCCGGACGACGAGGTGTGGGTGATCGGCGGGGCCCAGCTCTACGCGGCCGCGATCGCTCGGGCCGACCGGTGCGTCGTCACCGAGATCGACGCCGAGGTTGAGGGCGACACGTTCGCCCCGGCCGTCCCCGCCGGCTGGCGCGCGGACGCGGGGGAGTGGGCGACGTCGTCCACCGGCCTGCGCTTCCGCATGGTCACGCACCACCGCACCTGACGTCGCCCGCGGCCCGCCCTCACCCGCCGGAGGGCGACATCGGCGTGCGGGTCTATGTTGACTCTCTATCTAGTGCTGGATACGGTCTAGCTGTGACCGCGACAGAGGACTGGCCCAGCGAGTGGCTGCGCGGCGTGCTCACGGTCTGCGTCCTGCGCGTGCTCGCAGACGGGCCGACGTACGGCTACGCCATCGCCGCGGCGCTCGCCGACGGCGGGCTCGGCCCGCTCAAGGGCGGCACGCTGTACCCGCTGCTCAAGCGTCTCGAGGACGCGGGACGGGTCGTCACGGAGTGGCGACCCGGCGAGGGTGGCCCCGGCCGCAAGTACTACGCGCTGACCGCGCAGGGGAGCGAGGAGCTGCGCCGGTCCGCCGACCAGTGGGAGGCGTTCACCGCGACGACGCTCCGGCTCGTCCGCGACGGCGCGCACCGGCCGACGACCACGGAGGAGAACGGATGAGCACGGCGAACACGAGGCAGGAACGGCGTGACGCCCGCCGCTACGCGATCGAGCGCGAGCTCGCGCCGCACGTCGACCCGCAGTGGGCCGAGGCGGTCCTGCTCGAGCTCCGCATCCAGGGCGTCGCGGGCGACCAGATCGGCGAGGTCCTCGGCGAGGTCGACTCCCACTGCGCCGAGAGCGGGGAGGACGCGCAGGAGGCGTTCGGGGATCCCGTCGAGTACGCGCGCTCCCTCGGGCTGCCGCCCAGCCCCGGGCAGGGCCCGGCCGCGATCGTCGGGAGCGTGCTGCCCACGCTCGTGCAGCTCGTGGGCATGCTCCTCACCCTCTGGTCCGTCCCCGCGCTCGCGGAAGGCGCGGCCGTGGAGGTCACGGTCGGCCAGGCGCTCGCGGCCGTCGCCGTCGTCGCCGCCGTCCTGCTGCTCGTGTGGCGTCCCGAACCCGCGCTCCGCGCGCTCGTCCGGCACCCCGTGCTGGGCACCCTCGGGTTCGGGGCGGCGTCCGCCGCCCTCGTCGTGCCGCTCGTGCTGCTGCGCGGGGCCCTCGTCACGCTCCCCGCCGCGCTCTCGTGCGTCGTCGGCGTCGTGCTCCTCGTGGCCGGCGTGCTCGTCGAGCTGGCCCGGACGCGACGGCCCGACGACGCCGACCCGGTCGTCGCGCCGCTCCAGGACGAGGGAGTGATGGCGCGGCGCCTGCGCGAGGGCCGCCGCGTGCGGCTGCTGGGCGTGCTGCTCGTGCCGGCGTGGACGGTCGTCGTCGGCGTGCTGCTCTGGTGGCTCGCCTCGTAGCCGTCGTCCCAGGTCACGGCCGCGCCGGTGACGGACACCGGCCGGGCGATCTCCGCACTCATTTCTCACGACTGCTCCTGGACGGCCGATAGGACTTCATGCCTGGACGCCCGTCCTGGTCGGAATGAGGGAGCAATTTCGTGGGTGCACTGGCGAGGCGTCGTTCGCACGAGGCCGCGATGATCGACCTGCAGCGGGTCATGACCGCCGAGATCCAGGGGCTGGACCTCGTCATGGAGCGGCTCGGGGAGGTCGCGCACGCGACGTCCCTGTCCGCCGGGATCGAGGCGGTCCTCGACGGCGCGCGCCAGGCCTTCGGCTTCGACTACGGGTCCGCGTGGGCGGTCCGCGAGGGCGCCGACCACCTGGAGTTCATCCACCAGGTGGGCGCGGTCGGCGACGAGCTGAGCGCGATCACGCCGTCGCACCAGCCGGGTCGCGGGTACGGGCTGTGCGGCATGGCGTGGGAGCGCGAGCAGGTCGTCGACATCCCGGACCTCTCGCAGGTCGTCCCGAACTGCGCCCGCGGCCGGGCGGCCATCGCCGCAGGCGCCCTCGCCGGCATGTCGCTGCCCATCTGGGCCGACGGGAAGATCGTCATGGTGCTCGACTTCTTCTCCACGCGGCTCGGCGCACCGAGCCCCACGCGCCCGGCCGTCCTCGACGCGCTGTCGCGGGCGGTGTCGCAGTCGCTCACCGCGATGTACTCGGGCGAGCAGGTCCGGGAGTCCGCTCGCGACCAGCAGGCGGTCACCACCGTCGTGGCCGAGGTCGGGTCCCGTCACGACGAGGAGTCGGCGGTGCGCACGGCCCTGGACACGGTGCGCAAGGAGTTCGGCTGGGCGTACGGCTCGTTCTGGAGCCTGGACGAGGACGCGCAGGTGCTGCGGTTCTCCGTCGAGTCGGGGACCGCGGGGGAGGAGTTCCGCCAGGTGACGCTGGCGGCGAGCTTCGCCGAGGGCGTGGGGCTCTCGGGGCGCGCCTGGAAGGCGCGCGACCTGGTGTTCGTCCGCGACCTCGGCGAGCTCACGGACTGCGTGCGGGCACCGGCGGCGCAGCGCGCCGGGGTTCGGTCGGGGGTGTGCCTGCCGATCGTCATCGACGGCGACGTCATCGGCACCATGGACTTCTTCACCACCGAGACGATCGACCTGACCGAGAGCCGTGCCGACGCCCTGCGCAACGTGAGCCGGCTCGTCTCGCAGCGCCTCGACATCCTGCGCCGCGCGGCCCGTGACGCCGAGGCCGCCACGGCGCTGCTCGGCAGCGTGGAGCAGCTCTCGGCGAGCGCCACCGAGGCCGGCGAGGTGGCCGCGGGCGCGGTCGCGCAGGCGTCCGAGATCGCCGACGAGGTGCGCGCGCTCAGCGACTCCTCGACCGCGATCGAGGACGTCATCAAGATCATCTCGACCATCGCCGACCAGACGAACCTCCTCGCCCTCAACGCCACGATCGAGGCGGCGCGCGCGGGGCAGGCCGGCCGCGGGTTCGCCGTCGTGGCCACCGAGGTCAAGGAGCTCGCGGGCGGCACGACGACCGCGACGAGCCGCGTGGGCCAGCAGGTGGCGGACATCCAGACGAACACCGCGACCGTCGCGCGCGGCATCGAGGCGATCAACGAGACGATCGGGCGCATGGACGAGGTCCAGCAGCGCATGAGCGACGTGCTGGAGACCCAGCGCGCCATGGCCCGGGCGTTCGAGGGGCGCTGACCGGGCCGAAAAACCACCCGCGCGCCGTCCTCACGCCGCGCCGTGCCCGGCCGACAGTGCCCGCTGCCCCTGGTGAGCACCGCGGGGCGACGGCAAGGGGGCGTGAAGTGGGTGTACTGACGGGACGTCGCTCGCGGGACGACGTGCTGGCCGACCAGCAGCTGGAGGTCATGACCTCCGAGATCCAGGCGCTGGACCACGTCATGGAGCGGCTGGGCGAGGTGGCGGGCGCGACGTCCGTGACCGCGGGCGTCGAGGCGGTCCTCGACGGGGCCCGGCGGGCGTTCGGGTTCGACTACGCCTCCGCCTGGTCCGTGCGGGACGGCGCCGACCGCCTCGGGTTCATCTCGCAGCGCGGGTCGCTCGGTACCGAGCTGACCGAGATCTCGCCGTCGCACGAGCCGGGTCGGGGCTTCGGTCTGTGCGGGATCGCCTGGGAGCGCGAGCAAGTCCTGGACATCCCCGACCTCTCGCAGATCACGCCCAACTGCGCCCGCGGCAGGGCGGCCATCGCCGCCGGCGCCCGGTCGGGCATGTCGCTGCCCATCTGGTGCGACGGGAAGATCGTCATGGTGCTCGACTTCGCCTCCCGGCGGCTCGGCACGCCGAGCCCCACGCGGCCGTTCGTGCTGAACGCGCTGTCGCGGGCGGTGTCGCAGTCGCTCACCGCGATGTACGCGAGCGGCCAGGTCCGGGAGGCCGCCCGTGACCAGCAGGCGGTCACCACCGTCGTCGCGCAGGTGGGCGCGTGCCACGACGAGGAGTCCGCCGTGCGCACCGCGCTGGACGCGGTCCGCGAAGAGTTCGGCTGGGCGTACGGCTCGTTCTGGGCCCTCGACGAGGATGAGCGCGTACTGCGGTTCTCCGTCGAGTCCGGCACCGCGGGGGAGGAGTTCCGCCAGGTGACCCTGGCGGCGAGCTTCGCCGAGGGCGTGGGGCTCTCAGGCCGCGCGTGGAAGGCGCGCGACCTGGTGTTCGTGCCCGACCTCGGCGAGCTCACGGACTGCGTGCGGGCTCCCGCCGCGCAGCGCGCGGGCGTCCGCTCGGGCGTGTGCCTGCCGATCGTCATCGACGACCAGGTCGTCGGCACGATGGACTTCTTCACGACCGAGACCATCGACCTGTCGGTGAGCCGGGCAGACGCCCTGCGCAACGTGTCGCGCCTCGTGTCGCAGCGCCTCGACATCCTGCGTCGCGCCGCGCGCGACGCCGACGCCGCCGCCGCACTGCTCGGCAGCGTGGAGCAGCTCTCCGCCAGCGCGGGGGAGGCGGGGTCCGTCGCCGCGGGGGCGGTCGCGCAGGCGTCCGAGATCGCCGACGAGGTGCGCGCGCTCAGCGAGTCCTCGACCGCGATCGAGGAGGTCATCAAGATCATCTCGACCATCGCGGACCAGACCAACCTCCTGGCCCTCAACGCCACGATCGAGGCCGCGCGCGCCGGGCAGGCGGGGCGCGGGTTCGCCGTCGTGGCCACGGAGGTCAAGGAGCTCGCGGGCGGGACGACGACCGCCACGAGCCGCGTCGGCCAGCAGGTCGCGGACATCCAGGCGAACACCGCGGCCGTCGCGCGCGGCATCGAGGCGATCAACGCCACGATCGGCCGGATGGACGAGGTGCAGCACCGCATGAGCGAGGTCCTGGAGGCCCAGCGGGCGATGGCCCGGGAGTTCCAGGCCCGCTGATGGCCTGACCTCGGTCGTCAGAGGCCGGTCGGCTCGATCGGCTCCAGCCGCGGCGGCGGGACGGGGCGCGGCTCCTCGAGCGTCTCGACGTCCGCCTCCTGCGGCGCGGTGAGCCGCTCGACCGCGGCGTCGAGGTTCGCGGTGATCGCGGCGACGAGCCCGTCGGCGTCGCGCGCCTCGAGTTGCTCCACGAGGTCGGCGTGCGACGCCGCGGAATCGCGGCGCACGGCGTACTCGTCGCTCACGGTGAAGCTCGCGATGCGCACCTCGACGATAAGCGTGCTCATCCACTGCAGGAGCCACGGGTTGCCGGCGGCGGCGACGAGCGTCCAGTGCAGGGAGAGGTCGGCGTCGCCGATGCGTCGGGCGTCCTCGGACCGGCCCGCGTCGACGAGCGCGTCGTAGGCGGTGCGGACGGCGGCCACCTCGGCGTCGGACGCCACCGCGACGGCGAGTCGTGCCGCCGTCGTCTCGACGCTCGCGCGTGCGGCGTAGAGCGCGGGGATGCGGTCGGGCCCGATCGTCCGCACGCTCAGGCCGCGGCCGGGGGTGGAGGCGAGCAGCCCCTCCTGGACCAGGCGTTGCGCCGCCTCACGGAACGGTCCGCGGCTCACGCCGAGCTGGCCCGCGATCTCGACCTCGCGGATCGGTGAGCCGACGCGCAGGGCGCCGGAGTAGATGGCGTCGCGCAGCTCGCGCGCGATGAGGTCGACCGTCGACGGTCGCGTCACGCGCGACAGGAACGGTGCGGTGCCGAGCGGCGCGCGCGAGGCCGGGCTCATCGGCTCTCCTTTCCGAGGTGGTCGTGGACCGGGGGCGAGGTCACGATCCGGTATCACATCATCCCCCGTCGCAGGCCCGGACCGGGCCACCTCGGCGGCGGGGGAGTCGTCGTGCCGGTGCGGCCGGGAAGCGGCGTCCGTGCTGGTCAGGGCGGTCGTGGGGCGGCGTCGTGACGGCGGGCGCAGCGTGGCGCCCCGCCTCGGCGCTGTCTGATTGTAGACAATCCGACAGTCGGACGGTCGTATTGTCGAATGGTCGACGAGCGGTTAGCGTGACGGACCGTCCAGACACCCCCACGACCGTCCGCGACCGTCCGCGTCGACGGGCACGAAGGGAACCATGACTTCCACGCGCACCACCCCGACCCGGCGTCGCGCCCTCCTTGCGGCGAGCGCCGTCGGGCTCCTGGCCGTGACCACCGCCTGCTCGAGCGTCGACGACGGGGGCGCCGGTGGCGGTGGGTCCGAGGGCGGGGGCACCCTCGCGGAGCTGCAGGACGCCGGCTCCATCACCGTCGGGTTCGCCGGCGAGGAGCCGTACAGCTTCCAGGACGACAGCGGCGAGCTCACCGGCGCGGCCGTCGCCCTCAACGAGGCGATCTACAGCGAGCTCGGCATCGACACGGTCGAGGGCACGCTCACCGAGTGGAACTCCCTCATCCCGGGCCTGAACGCCGACCGCTTCGACTCCATCAGCGCGGGGATGTCGATCCTGCCCGAGCGCTGCGAGGAGGCCGCGTTCAGCGAGCCCGAGATCATGTACACCACCGCGTTCCTCGTGCCCGAGGGCAACCCGCAGAACCTCACCGACTGGCAGTCGGCGGTGGACGCGGGCGTGAACCTCGCCGTCCTGTCGGGCGCGATCGAAGCGGGCTACGCCGAGAAGACCGGCGTGCAGACCACGCAGGTCGGCAGCCCGCAGGACGGCCTCGACGCCGTCGTGTCCGGCCGCGTGGACGCGTTCGCGCTCACCGGCATCTCGCTGCGCGCGCTCGCCGAGCGCTCCGACGCCCCGGTCGAGGCGACCGAGGCGTTCGTCGCGGTGATCGACGGCGTCCCGCAGATCGGCGCCGGCGCGACCGTGTTCCGCCAGGGCGACACCGATCTGCTCGAGGCGTACAACGAGGAGCTGGAGTCCATCGTCTCCGACCCGGAGCGCTACGCCGAGATCCTCGGCCCGTTCGGGTTCACCGAGGCCGAGCGCCCCGTCGAGGGCCTGACGGCCGAGATGCTGTGCGAGGGCGACCTCGAGGCCATCGCCGACGAGCTCGGGCCGGAGCTCGGCCTGGACGCCTGACCCGATGGCCGACGATCTCGAGACGCTCGTCGCCCGGCTCCCGCAGCTCGGTGACAGCGTCCTCGTCACGCTGCAGCTCACGCTCGGCGGCGCCGCCCTGGCGATGCTGCTCGCTCTGCTGCTCGGGTTCGGCTCGCGCGCCCGGTCCCTCTGGGTGCGCGGGCCGGTCCGCGTGGTGGTCGAGTTCTTCCGCGGGACGTCGCTCGTCGTCCAGTTCTTCTGGCTCTTCTTCGTGCTGCCCGTGTTCGGGTTCAAGATGGAGTCGCTGGCCGTCGGCATCGTCGCGCTCGGGCTCAACTACGGCGCGTACGGCGCCGAGGTGGTCCGGGGCTCGATCAACTCCGTCCCGGTGGGGCAGTGGGAGGCGTCGACGGCGCTCAACCTCGGCCCGGTCCACCGCGTCCGGCGCGTGATCTTCCCGCAGGCGTGGGCGCTCATGATCCCGATGCTCACCAACCTGCTGATCCAGCTCCTCAAGGGCTCGGCGCTGGCGACGTTCATCTTCCTGCAGGACGTCAACTTCTTCACGGATCAGCTGCGGCGCAGCACGCAGGACACGTTCTTCTCCTACACCGTGGGCCTGCTCGTGTACTTCGCCATCGCGTACCTGCTGACGCTCGGCATGAACGCGCTCGAGGTGCGCGCCAAGAACCGCCTCGGCGCCGGGCCGAGCCTGCGCGAGGTGCTCAACCTCGCGCCGGTGCCCGTGACGGCGAAGGGAGGTGCCGCATGAGCGACGTCTGGAGCTGGGAACGCGCCTGGGAGGTGCTGCCCGCGCTGCTCGAGGGCTTCCGGATCACGATCCTCGCGACGGTGATCGGTACGGCCATCGCGGCCGTGCTCGGGCTGTTCGTCGCGCTCGCGCGCCGCTCGAGCGTCCGATGGGTCACCGCGCCCCTGGGCCTGCTCGTCGAGTTCATCCGGTCGACGCCGCTGCTCGTGCAGCTCGTGTTCGTCTATCTCATGCTGCCGAGCGTCCCTCGGCTCGTCGTCGGCTGCGCGGTGCTCGGCGTGCACTACGCGACGTACATGTCCGAGGTGTACCGCGCCGGGATCGACGCCGTGCCCCGCGGCCAGTGGGAGGCCGCCACCGCGCTGAACCTCCCGCGCTCGCGCACGTGGCGCGACGTCGTGCTGCCGCAGGCCATCCGCAAGACCCTGCCCGGCCTCGGCAACTACGCGATCTCGATGTTCAAGGAGACGCCGTTCCTCTTCGCCATCTCCGTGGTCGACATGTTCGCCGCGGCGCAGAACTACGGCGCCAACACCTTCTCCTACATCGAGCCCCTCACCATGGTCGGCCTGTTCTTCCTCGCCGCCAGCTACCCGACCTCGCTCCTCGTGCGACGGATGGAGAAGCGCCTTGCCTGACGTGACCGACCCCGCGACCACCACCGCGACATCCCCGGAGGACAGCGTGTCGACCACGCCCGACACCACGCCCGCCATCGAGTTCCGCGACGTCGTCAAGCGCTTCGGCGACAACGTCGTGCTCGACGGGCTGAGCTTCAGCGTCGCGAAGGGCGACCGCGTGACGCTCATCGGCCCGTCCGGCTCCGGCAAGACGACGATTCTGCGCCTCCTCATGACGCTCGAGGAGGCCGACGGCGGGCTCATCCTCATCGACGGCGACCCGTACACCCACGAGTACCGCGGGCAGAAGTGGGTCGAGATCCCCGAGAAGCGCCGGCGCACGGTCCGCAAGCGCGTGGGGATGGTGTTCCAGCAGTTCAACCTGTTCCCCAACATGACCGTGCTGGAGAACATCATCGAGGCGCCCATGCACGTGCTCGGGCTCAACCGGAAGCAGGCCACCGCCCGCGCGGAGGAGCTGCTCGAGCAGGTCGGCATGGCGGAGAAGCGCGACTCCCGCTGCACCGAGCTCTCCGGCGGTCAGCAGCAGCGCGTCGCCATCGCGCGAGCGCTCGCCATGGACCCCGAGATCCTCCTGCTCGACGAGGTCACGTCCGCGCTCGACCCCGAGATCGTCGCCGACGTGCTCGGTGTGCTGCGCGACGTCGCCGAGAACACGGACATCACCATGCTGCTCGTCACGCACGAGATGCAGTTCGCCCGCGAGGTGTCGAACCGTGTGCTCATGTTCGACCACGGGCGGATCATCGAGGAGGCTCACCCCGAGACGATGTTCACCGCCCCGGAGCACGAGCGCACGCAGGAGTTCCTCAAGGCGGTCTTGGGCTGACTCGTCGGGTCGGTCGTTGTGGCTGGGGCCGCGGCCGACGGTTCCGCGAGGGGCGGGGCGGCTCTACCATCCGCGGCGCTCGTTCCTCGCACCGCTCCCGCCAGACCCGCCACGACCCGCCCCACCCCTCGCTCCACCGTCAGCCGCTCAGAGCGACATCGGCCTTCGCGCCGGTGTCAGCCACGACATTTCCTGGCAGGCGTAAGTCAGTGGCCCGTCCGGTCTTCCGGACGGGCCACTGGCGTCTGGTGACGTCGCCGCACGCCGCTTGGCGTCAGGTGGGGTCGCCGATGCGGTGGAGGGCGTTGACGACGTGGGTCCAGAAGCGGTCGTGGTCGAGGGTGACGCCGACCTGGGTGCGGCATTCCGCCGGTTCGTCGCCGCGGAGGTCGACGACCGTCATGCCGGTGGTGAGGGTGCCGGTGAGCTCGACGCCGATCGGGGCGCGGCGCGTCGTCATGACCGCCTGGTCGGCGACGTAGGCAACGGCGCACGGGTCGTGCACCGGTGGGTGAGGGAACGCTTGCGCTGAGCGGTAGGTGTTGCCGTAGAAGTCGAGGAGTTCGCCGACGAAGCGGGCGGGAGCCGTGCCGAGCGCGGCGATGCGGTCGCGGACATCGGGCGTGGCCACCGCCTGGTGCGTGACGTCGAGGCCGACCATGGTCACCGGCCACGCCTCGTTGAGCACGACGTGCGCCGCCTCCGGGTCGGCGAGGACGTTGAACTCCGCGGTGGGCGTGCGGTTCCCGCCGTGGAACGCGCCGCCCATCATGACGACCTCCCGCACGCGCGGCACGATGCGCGGCTCCTTGCGGGCCGCCATGGCGATGTTCGTGAGCGGCCCGACCGGGACGAGCGTGATCTCGCCAGGCTCGGAGCCGAGCACCGTCTCGATGATGAGGTCGACGGCGTGCCGGTCGTCGACGACGCCACGCGGCGACGGGAGCACCGGACCGTCCATGCCCGTGTCGCCGTGGATGTCGGGCGCGACGATCCGCGGCCGGACGAGCGGACGGTCGCAACCCGCCGCGATGGGCACGTCGATCCCCGCGACCTCCGCGACGGACAGCGCGTTGCACGTGACCTTCTCGAGCGTCTGGTTGCCGGCGACGGTCGTCACTGCGACGAGATCGATCGCGGAGGAGCCGTGCGCCAGAAGCATCGCGATGGCGTCGTCGTGGCCGGGGTCGCAGTCGAGGACGATCCTGCGGGGGCGCGAGAAGTCACCGGTGAGCACTCGCCCATCCTTGCGCTCGAGTGAGCGCACGGCAGCCGCTGCCCTCGTGCTCGGCCAGACGACGCGTGGCGTGCTTCGCGTCAGGAGGCCCGTGGCGGCTAGGCTGTGCTGCGGCCCTGACCCGGGGCCACGCGCCTGTAGCTCAGGGGATAGAGCACCGCTCTCCTAAAGCGGGTGTCGGCAGTTCGAATCTGCCCAGGCGCACACGGTAGGGCGCACAGAGCCTGTGTTCGTGTGGTTCGCCCGAAGCATCACGTATCGAGGTCGTTTGTTGGCTGCAACACGAGGTCGACGCTAAGTCCACAGCACCGGGGAACACTGCGACGTCTGGGTCGGACTGGACAGCCTCCAACGCTGAATCGGGCAACGAGTTCTTGCTCACCGTCGCTCGCACCAGCACGGGCCCGTCCGCGACAAGCGATCTCGGGCGGTGCGCTGCGCTTGCCAACACTCGACGAGGAGACTGACGCCGGAGCGTCAAAAATTACATCTGCGGAAGCGCCAAGTATCGAATGAAGCAAGACAGCGCACTGGTCTTGCGCGATTCCTGGCATCCCTGCGATTCGGATGTACGGCTCACGAGTGCCGTCCCGGGTGCGTGGTAGCCGTGTGGATCGCTGCTTGGCCCAGCCCGCCATCGCCCGGGAGCAGGCGAAGCCTGACGATGGCCGAAGCACGACGTTCGCGTTGTGTGCGTCTGCCACACGGCGCAAGTCGAAACTCGCATCACAAGTCCTATGCGAGCCAGCCAGTCCTACAGCACTCGCCGAATGCGGTGCCCAGGCCGCACGGGCACCAGTCCGCGTCTCCGAGCATCCAAATGCTGTCCGGTATACCAGCTTCCTGGTCTTCCCAATCGTCGAACCACGCTGCCCTGAAGCGTAGGCTCGAAACTTCAACGCCCCATTCAGTGGAAACCGTCGCGCCGTGCTCCCCGTCGAGTGTCATAAACCAGTCGACGCCCGCAAGGCCGACCTGTACGACAGTAGCGTCGAGGATTCGCGAGAATCCAATGCCCGTATAGGAACGCGGGTTTATTCCATGCGGAGAGCCGCCGTACCATTTTGCTGCGAACGGACCGACAAAGTCCGAGTAGTCATCGTTCTGCAACGCATGCCGCACTTTCGCGACGAGTTGGTCGCTGCGCAGTTTCTGTATCGTTGACGGCGCGTAGTGACTCTTTAGAACGATCCCTAGGAGGGCGCGAAGCAGAAGTGTGCGTCGGGCGCCGACGACGACAAACCGACCATTGTCTATTCGTTCGACCTCGACACCGGTTCCTTCCAGTGCTGTCGGCTGCCTGCTGGACAACATCTCGAGCGCTCTCTCGCCCTCCCCGAGGAACTGCTCGCAATCCCCGCACAGCATGTAGTGCTTGTATCCGTCTTGCATGCTGACGGACATCGCGGAGCCGGCGGGGTGATGCTCGACGCTACCTTCGGCCTTGTGCCACCGGAACGACCACTTCGGAAAGATGTGGCTCAACCGAAGTTCAGTCCCTCTTTCGCAGAGCGCACATCTTCCCGCTACGGGAGTTCGCTGTCGGACGTCGCTTCCGCGACCCCCGAGCCCTCCGCCAAACTTCGACGGAGGAGCGGAGACCCTTGGTATACGCAGGTACGGGCCGAATCGTTCGGACCTGCGGAGGCGCCGGAGTCTGCTTCCCTTTCCCACGGGCGTAGCATACCCGGCTGAACTAGTCTGAGGTTGTGCCCGGTTTGCATGGGATCAGTCGGAAGGGCAGGTTTCGCGCAAGGCGAGGGCGGGTCGCACTAAGCGGGCAGCTTGATGGACTTCGAACGCGAAGATGCGAACGGCCGTGGAGAGCTGGCGTCACGCCACGACGCGGATCAGCGGCGGTGGCCGCATCACGAAACAGTGGGCTAGATGCCGGCACGCTTCGCAACTGAGTGCGCGGGCTGATATCGATGCCTGCGACCGGCCGACCATGTGCAACAGAGGGACTGTCAAGGAGATCCAGGGCCGGCGCGGGCGGTCAAAGACAGCGAACGCGTCGACTAGCTCCACCGATGCCCGAGTCGATCACCGACTGGAGCGCTCCTTGGCTACCTAACGCTCAGACGGCGAGACGCCCACACGCCGGCCTGCCCAATCCAACCCACCGAGCGCGAGGATGCCCCCTACCAGCACAACCCGCCCCCTGTGCCGTCGACGCAGTACTTCTGTCGAATCGACCCCAAGATGCTCGGATTGGCTTAGCTGAGAGCCTAGGAAGATGGAGATCTGGACCTCCGACCCCGCAATATGCCGCTTGCTGTCGCCGCCCGACGTGAGAGGGCGACAGCCACGTGGAAGACCGCCTCGGCCCACCCGCCCTCCCCGCGGATCGATCCCGAGGCGTGTCGAACGCGTGACCGCCGGCCACGAGCGTGACAAGATCGTCCCGCCAACCAGCGCCGAGCCGAGGGACGTGCCGTGGCCGAAGGACTTGGATCCTACTACTTTGGTCTTGCTGCCGCTGAAAACGAAGTCGCAGAAGACGCCGAGCGCTTTCTCGCCACGTATCTCGACAAGTGGTCTCTGCTGTCGGCCGTAGAACAGCACAAGCGGTTCCTTGTTCTAGGTCCTAAAGGAACTGGGAAAAGCGCAGCTGCCCATTATGTACGACTAGCGTGGAAGAAGCGCCACGGCGAAGGGGCCGTGTTCGATACTCTCTGCGATTTCGACGAGCTGAATCGGACACTCTCACCCCTTGCGTCCCTTGACAAGAAGCTCGTGGGCGACGTACCAGCGCTCACGGACGCGGCATGGCGGCTCTTCATCGGAATTCGACTGCTCGATTCCTTGCTCAGTGACCCGATGTGCTCGCTGACCAGAGACCCGCAAGTAGTCAAGTTTGCGGCTGACCTGAAACAAGCCGGACTTGCCTCCCACGACTTTCCACAAGTGCTTCGTAAGGTCAGGGAGCGAAAGGGGACCGTCGCGGTCCCTAGCATTCTGGGACTCGAAGGCTCGTCGATCCAGACCGACTCAGTTCCAGTGAACCAGGTGGGCGAGGCGCTCCTCCGACTGGTTACGCGAGCGAGTACACCCAATCGACACTTGCTTGCCATCGACGGTCTCGACAAGGCGATTGGAGACAATCCGGCGTACTGGCAGACTCTTGCCGCGCTTGTTCGTGTCGCCGATGGGGTGACCCGAGCCCTTCGTGCCGCGCAGGCTAGCCACGCTTTCGTCCTAATCATGTGTCGAAGCGATGTATTCCGGCGTGTCCGGTTCGCAGACGGTGCAAAGATCGCGGCAGATGGCGCGATTCAGATGGACTGGGGTGCGGAAGCAGAGAATCCGCGAGACGTCCAACTCTGGGAGTACATCGCGGATAAGGCCGGCACAGGCGTGGATGAGCTTTTCAGGTTTCTGCCGGAGACCGTTCACGTAGGAGGAAGTCAGCGAATTGCCACTGATCGCTACCTTCTTCAGTTCACTCGGTACACGCCCCGTGATATGACGCTTTTATTCTCGTCGCTACAGCAGGTATGTTCCGTGGGGAAGCTGACCAACTCGCAGGCGCGCCGCGGGGTCGACCATTTCGCGAGCCGTCACCTTCTCACCGAGATAATGTCTGAGGCGACAGGCCTGCTGCCTGATTCAATGATTGACCGGTTCGAGACCATCCTCGGGTCAATGCCGCAGCGAGTGTTTGATCGCGAGGCGCTGGAAGCCGCAATGGTGGACGCCGGGTTCGACTCTCGAGCCGATGTGGACCGGTTCGGCGAATACCTATTCTTGCAAGGGGCGATTGGCAACTATCGTCCTGACGTTGGATATGTCCAGTTCTATCACCGGCGCGACGCGTATAAATGGCAGAAGACCGGGCCCTGGGTGATGCACAATGGGCTTGTTTATGCCTTCAATATTCCTTGGTCGGCACGTCCGGCCGGTAAGAATGAAGTGAAGACCCGGAGCGGTTCGCGGCGGGTGTCGAGTGCGTCTTTCGCAGAGGGCACGCTGAGTCGTGACCAGTCTAGAGTTGCGGCGAAGGGCGTTGCGGCGGAGCGTCGTGAGCCCCGCGAGAGGCGAAGGCGGCGAAAGTACCGAAGCGACGGTGAGCGTGGTGCCGACTGATTAGACGCGATCTCGAACACAGCCGATGTGCTTTCACCGCTCTCGTGGCGACTCGGGCGGTTGCTTCCGCGCCATGGGCGGCAATGAGGCCGACAGGTCGGCTGTTGAGAGTATGGATGGAGACCGCTCCGCAGGGTCGCGGGACTCTGCCAGGCGGCGAGGCCGTTCCGGGAGTGCGGAGGGGGCGCCTAGCGCTGTGCCCACTAACAAGATCGCATTCGGTCGCGCGTGCCGGGTACGAGAGATCGCCGGGAACGAACGCTCGCAGAAGAACGTGGAGCGGGGCGGTGAGCCCGTAACCTCGTGCCTTCGCTTGGCGCGGCCGGAGACTCGCCCGGACCCAAGCGTCCGCGGTAATCCAGTCCGACTTCGGCGCTAGACTCATCGGCGGAGGGCGTTCGAACAAGACCGCGGCCATACCCCGCGACTAGTCGCCGGAACGCCCGACGGCACGTAGCCGTTCGTGTGCACACGGGCATGAGGGTCCGTGGGGGAAGACCGGCCGCCGCGCTATGCGCGGTTCGGATCGGCCTGGCGGCAGCACGTGCCGGTGGTCGACGTCCGTCATGTCCCCGGGCAGCCGTACCGGCGTTCTGCGTCGCGGTCGCGGCGTGCACGTCGCAGAAGGAGGAGATGTGTCAGGACCAGGCCGACGCCGGTCCGGCCGCGCGCACACGGACGCGGGGGCCCAGCCGAAGTCCGGCGGGCAGCGCCAGGCGGGCGGGCAGCGTCAGGCTGGCGGCAAGCGCCAGTCCGGTGCGCAGCGCCCGGCAGGGGTGCAGCGCCGTCGCGCTCCCCGTCGCGACGAAGAGGGGATCATCCCCGTTCTCGCCGACATCACGCGCGAGGTGGAGAACGCGGTCCGTCGGCCGCCGACGCGTCCCGCCGTGCGGACGCAGTTCCAGGTCGCCGCGCTCCTCGTCCGCGAGGAGCGCGCCCGCGTCAAGGCCGACGCCGCGCTGACTCCGGCCAAGCGTGACCACGAGCTCAAGCGGCTCGACGGCGTCGCGACGCTGCTCGCCAAGATCGCCGCCCGCGACACCTCGCTGCTCGCCCTGCTCGCCGAGGACGCCCGGGTCTCCGACGCGGCGCGCGAGTACAAGGCCTCCGTAATGCGCGCCGGCGGCATCGAGCCGCCCGAGGAGCCCGAGCGGCCGGCACCCGTCGCGCCGACGCAGGCGACCGACAACCGCATCGACAAGCGTGCTGAGAAGCGTGTGATCCCGCAGTCGGTCATCTCGCGCCAGATGGCGAACCCGTTCCTCGCCCCGAACTTCGAGGCCGCCGCTGAGCGCATGGCCGCCAAGCCTCGTCGGCTGGCCGGCTGGGAGCTGCTCGAGCCGCTGTTCCGCTCCTTCGAGCGCGACGCGCCCGGGGCCACCGCGTGCATGGACCTGCCCGAGCCGAGGCCGGTGCCCGTACCCGCCGGGCGTGACCTCATGCCGCACCAGGCGCGGGTCGTCGCCGCGACCGCCCGAGGCCACCGGACGTTCCTCCTCGCCGACGAGCCCGGGCTCGGCAAGACCGCCCAGGCCCTGCTCGCGGCGCAGGCCGCCGACGCGTTCCCGCTGCTCGTCGTCGTGCCGAACGTGGTGAAGACGAACTGGGCGCACGAGGTCGGCCTGTGGACGCCGCTGCGTCGCGCCACGGTCGTCCACGGCGATGGCGACAAGGTCGACGCGTTCGCGGACGTCGTCATCGTCAATTACGAGATCCTGGACCGTCACGCCGGCTGGCTGGGCGACCACGGCTTCCGCGGGATGATCGTCGACGAGGCGCACTTCATCAAGAACAAGACGTCGCAGCGCTCGCAGAACGTCCTCGCGATCGCCGACCGGATCCGCACCCGCACCGCTCGGCCGCTGATGATGGCGCTCACCGGCACCCCGCTCATCAACGACATCGAGGACTTCCGCGCCATCTGGCAGTTCCTCGGCTGGATCGACGACACGAAGCCGCTCGGCAAGCTCATGACCTCGCTCGAGGACACCGGCCTCACCCCCGCCGACCCGGGCTTCTACTCGGCCGCGCGCGCCAGCGTGATCGACATGGGCATCGTGCGCCGCCGCAAGGTCGACGTCGTCGCCGACATCCCGGCCCGCCGCGTCGCGGACCTGCCCGTCGAGCTCGACGACGCCGCAGGGCGCTCGATCCGCGCGTCCGAGGAGGCGCTCACGAAGCGGCTGGTCCAGCGCTACCGGGCCGCCGTGGAGGCGCGCATGGAGGGCGAGGTCGTGGACGGCGTCGACCACGCGCTTGCACGCCGCGTCGCGGCCGCCGAGCTCAAGGACTCCAGCTCGAAGGCCAAGGGCGAGAACGTCTTCACGATGGTCCGCCGCATCGGCCAGGCGAAGGCCGGGCTGGCCGCCGACTACGCCGCCCAGCTCGCCCGCAACGTCGGCAAGGTTGTGTTCTTCGCCAAGCACGTCGACGTCATGGACCAGGCCGAGCAGACGTTCGCCGACCGCGGCATCCGGTACGCCTCGATCCGCGGCGACCAGACACCGAAGGTGCGCGAGAAGAACATCGCCGCGTTCACGCAAGACCCGGACGTCGAGATCGTGGTGTGCTCCCTGACGGCCGCAGGCGTGGGGCTCAACCTCCAGGTCGCGTCCAACCTCGTGCTCGCCGAGCTGTCCTGGACCGACGCCGAGCAGACCCAGGCCATCGACCGCATCCACCGGATCGGCCAGTCCGAGCCCGTCACCGCGTGGCGCGTCATCGCCGCGCAGACCATCGACGCCCGGATCGCCGAGCTCATCGACAGCAAGTCGGGGCTCGCGGCGCGGGCGCTCGACGGTGCGGCGGAGGAGGACGTCCCGTCGTCCACCGACGTGCAGCTCGAGGCGCTGGTGTCGCTGCTCACCGACGCGCTCGCCGCCGACGTCGTGAGCTGAGCCGGCGGGCGGTCAGCCGGCCGGGTGCTCTCCGACGCCCGCCCAGTTCTGCAGCCGGGGGATCAGCTCGCCCGCTGGGCGGTCGAGGAGGGGAAGGCGGACCGTGCGGTCGCGGGTCTCGATCAGCACGTGGTCGCTCCACGTGGGTCGGTCGGGGACGTCGCCTCTCACGGCGACGACGTCCGCCCGCACGACGGGCAGCGGCCGGAACCGACGACGCAGCTCGAGCTCCTCGTCCCGGAGAAGGAGCCGAGTGCGTGGCTCCGTGAAGTACACCCAGGTGTGCACGGCCACGGCGACCACGGCCAACGCTGCCATGAAGATCGACAGCGGCTCCCGCTCGGTCACCGCTCTCCAGCCCCACAGCAGGAGAAGGAGCGTCCAGACCACCAGCTGCAGCCTCAGCCATCCCACAGACTTCGTCGTGGACGCGACGAGCTCGCCCGTCGGCTGTACGCCCCGCTCGCTGAGTCCCACGTGCCGATGGTCGCAGGCGGAGCGCGACGGCACCACGGGGCGGGCGGGGAGGACCGTCCGTGACCGGGGCCGAGACGCCCGACGCGCGACCGCTCGCCGTCGATCACCTCACCCCCGCGCGACGAAGTACGCGTTGAACGGGTCGGACTCGACCTCCTTCTCCTCCACGTGGCCGAACCCTGCCTCGGCGAGCATCGCCGCGGCGCGCTCGACGCCCCACACCGTGCCGAGCCCGTCGCCGTCGAGGCCCAGGGAGACGCTCATGCAGTGGTACGTCGAGATCGCGTACAGGTAGGTCGCCCACGGCAGGCCCACGTTCTTCTCCAGCCGGCTCGATGCCTTGATGTCGACCATGAGGAACGTCCCGCCCGGTCGCAGGGCACGACGCACGTTGGCGAGCACCGCGGCCGGGTGCGCCTGGTCGTGGACGGCGTCGAACGCGGTCACGAGGTCGAACCCGGAATCGACGGCGAGCTCGGCGACGTCACGCACCTCGAAGGACGCGTTGGCCAGGCCGAGGGCCCGCGCCTCCTCCCGCCCCGCGTCGATCGCGACGGCCGAGAAGTCGTACCCGACGAACCGGCTGGCCGGGAAGGCCTGTGCCATGAGGTTGATCGCGTGCCCGCGCCCGCACCCGACGTCGGCCACGTCGATCCCGTCGCGCAGCGCGTCGGTCACGCCGGCGAGGGGTAGGATCGCGTCGACCAGGGCGGCGTCGTGCACCGCGGCGCTCGTCTCGGCCATGTTGCGGTGGAAGCGCGGGAACTCCGCGTACGAGAGGCCGCCGCCGTGCCGGAACCGCTCGATCGTCGCCTGCTCGACCTCACCCATCATCGTCGCGTGCTGCATGAGGACCGCGACGTTGTTCGGTCCGGCCGCCCCGGTGAGGACGGCCGCGTGCTCCGGCGGGAGCACGTACGTCGCCGACGCCGGGTCGTACCGGACGACGCCCGCGGTCGTCATGCCGCCGAGCCACTCGCGCACGTACCGCTCGTGGAGGCCGGCGGCGTCGGCGACCTGCGCGCTCGTCGCCGGCGGCAAAGCCGCCATCGTCCGGAACAGGCCCGTCTGGTGGCCGGTGCTCGTCAGGACGGCGAGCGCGGCGTCGTCGAGGACGCCGAGCATCCGCCCCGCGAACGACTCGGCGGCCGCGGCGTCGAAGGCCAACCCGTTCGCCGGGCCGGTTCCCGCCCCTGTGGGGACCGTGCTCCGCGTGGTCGGTGTCGTCGTCGTGCTCATGGTCGTCCTCCCTGTCTGCCGCGCCCGGGTGGCCGGCGTCCTTCGACGCTAGGCAGCCCGCAGTTTGCGCCTCATCGGGCGAACGGTGCGTCCGGCCGAGGGAGTCGTGGGGTGGACGGTGCACACTCGCCGGTCGGGCCCGGTGGCGCAGGAACAGGACGAGCATGAGCGCGCTCGTGACCACGTAGAAGCCGTGCAGCGCCCAGATGGGCCCGGCCGGCAGGGCGAAGACGTACAGCGAGTGGACGGCGTTGCCCGCGTTGGTCATGAGCAGGTTCGGCAGGCTGTACGACTCCAGGTCCCGCGTACGCACGGCCTTGACCACCATCGGGAGCATGCTGCTCGCGAAGACCACCGTCGAGACGGCGCCGGCGGCGAGCGCCACGTCGAGCACCATGTCCGCGCACCTCCTCCCGCCTCGCCGCGTCGTCACCCCGGACGACGTCGACGCTACGAGCGCGGGGGGAGGGCGCGCGTCGGGCCTTCGACGTACCGCGGCCACCGGGGGATGGGGAGAACTGCGCAGGGGCCGACGGCGGTGCGCACCCGGGCGGACGCCCCGCCTCAGGCCGACGGTCGCCGGGGAACCCCGTGCTCGTGCGCCCACGCGGCCGCCGCGGTGCGCGACGAGACGCCGATCTTCGTGAAGATGTTCGCCAGGTGCCGGCTCACCGTCTTCTCGCTGATGAACAGCTCACGGGCCACCTGCCGGTTCGTCCGCCCCGACGCCACGCTGGACAGCACCTCGCGCTCCCGGTCGGTCAGCCCACCCGGCAGCTCGTTCCGGTCGAGGCGCCGCACGTCCGGCTCGGCCCCGAGCTCGCGGTAGATCGCGAGCGCCGTCGCGAGGTCCGCGTCCGCCGTCCGGCCCGTGGCGCGGTGCGCCAGCGCGAGCAGCTCGTACACCTGCGCCGTCTCGTAGCGGCACCGCAGGCCGCGATACTCCTGCGCCGCCGCCTCGAGGGAGCGCACCGCGTCGTGCGGCTGCGCCCGCGCCACCTGCACGGCACCCCGGGCGTGCGCCGCCCCGGCGCGCAGGCCCGGCGTGTCGAACTGCGCCGCCGTCTCCTCGAGCCGCGCGCACCAGGCCTCCGCCTCGTCCACCAGTCCGAGGTCGAGGGCGATCCGCACGCCTGGCGCGAGCAGCGCCGCGCTCGCCAGCCGGTCGCGGCCAGCGAGCGCGGCGGACAGCCGTGACCACGCGACGTCGCCGCCACCACGGGCGTGCAGGAGCAGGGACTCGCCGGGCTGCGGCTCGATCCCCAGCCCGCGCGCCCGGTCGTAGGCGGTGCGGGCGCCGTCGTGGTCGCCGCGCAGCCGCCGGATCTCGCCCAGCTGGTAGAACGCCTCGGCGGCCACCCAGTTGCTGCGGCCCACCAGCTCGGTCCCGCTCCGCTCGACCCGCTCCTCGGCCGCACCCCAGCCGCCCTCCGCGCACAGGAGCTGGAGGCGGTGGACGCGGCAGATCCCCGAGAAGACGACCTCGCCCTGGAACTGCTCGCACCACTGCTCCGTCGCCTGCGTCCAGGCGCGCATGCGCTCCAGGTCCCCGAGCTGGTGGCAGGCGTGGATGACCGTGCAGTAGACCTCGCCGGCCCACTCCGGGTCGAGCCGCCCGGCCAGGACGGGCAGCATCGCCTCGTCGAGCTGGCCGAAGCCCGCCGCGGTGCGGCCACGCCGCAGGTCGCTCAGTCCCGCCAGGACGAGGCCCAGGGACGTGACCGCGACGTCGCGGGTGCGGTCGGCGACGCGTGCGACGTCGTCGGCGGCCCGTCGGAGGCCGTCGAGGTCCCACCGGGCGAGCGCGAGCGCGCCCTCCGCGTAGAAGAGGTAGCCGTGCGTGGCACTCTCGGGGCGGCCCGCGAGCAGGCGCCGGGCGCGGTTGAGCCAGCCGGACGCCACGACGAGGTCGCCCCGGCCGCCCCACAGGACGGCCAGGTCGAGCGCTCGGCGGGCCGCGCCGTCGGCGTCGCCCTCCTCCTGCAGCGCGCGGAACGCGAGCTCGGTGAGCTCGAGGGACTCGTGCACGCTGCCGACCCACCACGCGGCGCTGCCGAGGACCGCCAGGTCGCGCGCCTCGAGCTCCGCCGTCTCGCGCGCCCGCGACAGGGCCCCGTAGGCGACCTGCCAGTCGCCCCGGGCATACGCCGCGCGTCCGGCGGCGAGCGCGTCCGTGCCGTCCATGGTCTCGACACCACGCTAGACCTCCGGCCCCCTGCCGTCCTCGCGCGTGGCCGCAGGCCCTGTCATACGCTCGCACCAGTACCGCGAGAAGGAGGACGACCATGGGATTCCTGAACAAGGCGATGAAGAGCGGGGTCGCGCTGAAGGCCGCCCAGATCGCGAAGCGCGAGATGGCGAAGCCGGAGAACCAGCGCAAGGCCAAGGAACTGCTCGGCAAGCTCACCCACCGGGGAGGCTCCACGGGCCCGTCCGGGCGGCGCTGAGCCCGCCGGGGCGATCCCAACCCGTTCGCGTCGTGCAGGAGGTTCGTCCCCTGTCCGGACCGGAACCGCAGAGGCAGCGTGGCCTGATCACCGCTGCCGAGGCGGAACGGGCGCGCGGCGTCGAGCTCGGCGGGCTCGGTCTGCTCCTGAAGCAGTCGTTGGCGCGCTTCTCCCGCAGCCATCGTCAGCCGTCGCGCGTACGGTGAGGGGCGTCACACCGTCGAGCCGAGAGGTCGCACGCCATGACGGATCCGATCGACCCGCCCTGGGAGCCGCCGCTCGCCGGCACGGACGTCGAGCACCTCGTCGGCACGCTCGAACGGCTCCGCGCGACGTTCCGCTGGAAGGCCGACGGTCTCGACGTCGACCAGCTGCGCGCCCGCGCGGTGCCGTCGTCCGAGCTGACGGTCGGCGGCCTGCTCAAGCACCTCGCCGTGTGCGAGGATGACGTGTTCTCGTGGCGGATGGCGGGGCAGCAGCCGGTGAGCATCGTGTCCGTGCCGCGGGACGACCTCGCCCGCTGGCAGTTCACCGTCGGCCCCGACGAGACGGCCGAGGAGGTCTACGCGCTGTGGGAGGGAGCCGTCGGCCGGTCGCGCGCCACGCTGAGCGCGTTCCTGGCGGACGGCGGCCTCGACCAGCCCGGACACCTCGAGTTCCACGACGCCCGGCCGACCGTGCGGCGTCACCTGCACGACCTGATCGAGGAGTACGGCCGGCACACCGGCCACATGGACCTGCTGCGCGAGGCGATCGACGGCCGCGTCGGTGAGGACCCGCCGCGCGACTGGCCGATGCTCCCGCCTGGCGACCCGCCGTTGGCGGAGTGGTCCGCGCGCTGACCGCCGGTGCTCAGCGCCGTCGTGCGGTGAGAGTGAACGATGCCGGCAAGCGTCCCGGGCGGTCGCGCAGGCGGTACTCACCGGCGCTCTCGTCGAGGACCATGAGACCGGGGAGGGCATCCCACGGGACGCTGTCGTGCTCGGTCAGCGACGTCAGCTCGAGGCCGGCGTCGAGCACCGCGGTGACGATCTCCCCGAGCCCGTGGTTCCACTCCATCGACCGCGGGTGCGCAACCGGGCCGGCGCCCGCATAGCTGTGCTCGTCGGCCCAGACGAGAGGCTTGGGCTGCTCAAAGTACGGGAGCTCGAGCGCGGGCGTCAGCGCACCGGGGGCAGTGATCCACCCCTGCTGCTCACGGTCGGCGTGCTCCGAGCCCACCGTCATCGCGAGGGCCGAGAGCAGCACCGGGTGGCCGTCCCGGAGGAACAGCCGGCCGCCCGGGCGCAGCAGCTCCGCGACCGTCTGCGCCCAGCGCTCGATGCTCGGCAGCCAGCAGATCGCCCCGATCCCGGTGTAGACGACGTCGAAGCGCCGGCCGCCGAGGGCCTCGGGCGCGGAGTACACGTCGGACTGCACGTACTGGATCTCCGTGCCCGCACGGCGGGCCAGGTGTCGCGCGACGTCGAGCGAGACGCCCGACAGGTCGACCCCCGTAACCCGCGCACCCAGCCGGGCGAGGCTCAGGGTGTCGGTGCCGAGGTGGCACTGCAGGTGCACCACGTCGAGCCCCGTGAGGTCGCCGAGCCGTGCGCGGTCGAACCGGACGACGCCGGACAGGTGCCGTGGGTCGGCGAGCAGCTCGTCGATCCCGTAGTCCTGCGCGTGGACCGGCGCACGGCTGTCCCAGTTGGCGCGGTTGACCTCGAGGTACTCGTCGGCGGACACCCGCCGGACAGTAGCAGCGGCGCGTCGACCAACGATCGGCCGACGCCGGGGGTCAGGCGCCTGCCGCGCCCGACGCCGCGGGGGCCGGGGCCTGCTGGGCCGCGCCGCTCGACGTCGCCCCCTCGCCCGCGCTGCCCGACGTCGTGCCGCCCGTGCCCGCTCCCGTCTCGCCGGTCCCGGTGCCAGCGCCGGACCCGCCCGTCCCGGAGCCGCCGGACCCGGAGCCGTCCGTGCCGCCGGTCTCGCCGCCGCCCGTGCCGGGGGCCTGCGTCTCCGTCGGCGCCGGCGCCGGGGTGCTCGGCTGGGTCGGCTGGTTCGTCGGCTGGTCCGTCGGCTCGTCGGTCGGCGCCTGCGAGGGCTCGTCCGTCGGGATCGACGGGGTCTCCTCGGTCGGCACGGTCGACGGCTCGGGCACCGGCGTCGTCCCGACGCCCGGCTGCTCCGGCGACGGGACGACGTCCTGCGTCTCGGTGTCGTCGCTCGTGGTCCGGCTGAACGTCGTGCCCGAGCCCTCCTGGCCGCGCACGGCGTCGGAGATCGGCTTGCCGATCGCGAGCTCGGCGATCAGCACGAAACCCATCACGACGACGAACAGCGCGAGCGCCGAGACGGTGAGCACCTTGCCCTTGCCGTAGCGGTCGATGAGCCGGAACCACGGGCCCGGGCGCGGCGGCTCCGCGGGGCTCGCCGCGTCGTCGGGCACACCGCCGCCGGCCGCCACGGCCGGGAGCACCGCCGTGTCACCGGCCCCGCGAGGGACCCGCGCCGCCAGAGGCGCCGTGTCGTCCGAGCCCTCGGCGCGCACCGCCGTCATCGGCCGCGTCCCGCCGTCGCGGCCGACGACGGGCATCGTCGCCGTCGTCGAGCCGCGCGGGCGGGTCGTCACCGCACCGGCCTGCACGAGCTGCGTCACGACCGGCTTGAGCTGGTCGCGCGTCTTCTGGATCGAGCGCGTGTACCCGTAGTTCGCCAGCACCGTGATGACGCTCGCCGCACCGGCCCCGATGATCGTGCCGGCGATGCCGAAGTACGACAGCAGCACGGTCGTGCTCACGGCGGCGAGAGCGCTCGCGATGATCTGCGTGAGCGAGAGCGCGGGGGCGTCGGCCTTCTCGTCCGGGCCGTCGGGCGCCTCGTCGACGGGGGAGTCGACGGGGGAGCCGACGGCGGTGCGGGGGGTGCGCGGTTCGGGGCGGGGGAGGGGCGATGCACTCACGTCAGTGGTACGTCCAGGTCGGTCGAGGTCGGGTCGTCGTCGCCCGCTGTCCTCCGGCCGGTGCGATCCGGCGCGCCGCAGTCCGGCGTCGGGTGCGGGCCTCCCTCAACGGTAACGACGTCGTGTGCACGCGGCACAGGGTGGCGGTGCACCGTGCGGTGAGGGTCCGCGGAGATTGTGTGAGCGGCCGCCGGTGTGACCGACACCCTCCCCTGCGGGCGCGCGACGGCGATCACTCTGTGCCTACGGTCGAAGGACCGGGCGGCCGGCCACCGTCCCCTCGGCGGGCCGCCCGGCGACATCCGGAGCACTCGAGAGGAGCCGTCATGAAGGCCGTCCAGTACCGCGAGATCGGAGCACGACCGGAGGTCGTGGAGATCGACACCCCCGAGCCGAAGCCGGGGGAGGTACTCCTCAAGGTCACCGCGGCGGGCCTGTGCCACTCGGACGTCTTCATCATGCAGCTCCCCGAGGACCAGTACACCTACGGCCTCCCGCTGACCCTCGGGCACGAGGGAGTCGGCGTCGTCGAGGCGGTCGGCGCCGGCGTCGACACGAGCCTCGTCGGGCAGGCCATGGCCGTGTACGGGCCGTGGGGCTGCGGCATCTGCGAGCGCTGCGCCGCCGGTCAGGAGAACTACTGCCTGCGCGCCGCCGAGCTCGGCATCACGCCTCCCGGCCTCGGGTCGCCCGGCTCCATGGCCGAGTACATGATCGTCGACTCGCCGCGCCACCTCGTGCCCATCGGCGACCTCGACCCCGTCCAGGCCGCGCCGCTCACCGACGCCGGCCTCACCCCGTACCACGCGATCAAGCGGTCGCTGCCGAAGCTCGTCGGCGGCACGACGGCCGTCGTGCTCGGCGTCGGCGGCCTCGGCCACGTCGGCATCCAGATCCTCAAGGCGCTCAGCGGGGCGCAGGTCGTGGCGCTCGACGTGTCCGACGAGAAGCTGGCCCTCGCTCGCGAGGTCGGTGCGGACCACGCGCTCATGTCGGACGAGTCGGCCGTCGAGGCCGTGCGCGACCTCACGAAGGGCCGCGGCGCCGACCTCGTCGTCGACTTCGCCGGCATCCAGCCGACCATCGACCTGGGCCAGAAGGTGCTCGGCGTCGGCGGCGACTTCTCGCTCGTCGGGATCGGGCACGGAGCGCCCACCGCCAAGGTCGGGTTTTTCCAGTCGCCCTACGAGGCGTCGTTCCTCGTCCCGTACTGGGGCTACCGCCAGGAGCTGTTCGAGGTGATCCACCTCGCCCAGCAGGGGAAGCTCACCGTGCACACCGAGACGTTCTCCGTCGACAAGGCGCCCGAGGCCTACGGCAAGCTGTGGGACGGCACGCTCCGCGGCCGCGCGGTCGTGCAGTTCTGACCTTCCGCGTCCTGCAGGAACGCCCGTCCGCGACGCATTCTGTCCCGCATTTGTCGAGGTCAGTCGTGGACGGGTGTCCAGGTGGAATGCGAGCCTGTGGGCCCGCGGGCCGGGACGTGACGGGCGCCCGCATGGCGGTGAGTTGACGCACACCGGGCGAGCGTGCAAACTAGAGCCCGACGACGCGCATCGCCTGCCCCCTGCGCGGTGCGCGTCGTTTCAAACGTCGCGGTGACACCACCGGATCGAAGAGCCCTGGACCACTGGTCCAGGGCTCTTCGCGTTTCCATGTCTGACACCTGTCCGTGCGCGAGATCTCCGCATCTCGGCCACAATTCTTCCCAGGCGTGTGGTGCCGCCGTCTGGACGGGCGACCTGGGTCCCGACCGCCGGTGGCGCCAGGCGGTGTGCGGGGCTGTGCCGGCGGGCCGGAGCGCGGCCGTCCTCGGCGTGCCTCTGCCCGCACCCGTCCCGTCGCGGTTAGCGTCGGACCGTGAATGCCGCAGCCCGCACCAGCTCTGCCGCCCCGAGCGTGGCCGACCCTGCCCGGCTGCCCGCTGCCCCAGGCGAGGCGCAGCCCGCCGGCGCGAGCGGCGACGCGTCGCACCGTCCCGTCCTCGTGGCCGAGCCGACCGCCGCCGAGCTCGTCGAGGAGGCCGTCGGGCACTGGCGCGCCGGGCTCGTCCGCCTCGCCGGCGGCTCGTCGCTGGCCGACATCTCCCTGCTCGGCGAGGCGGTCATCGACCTGACCGCCGCGCACCCGTCGGGCGTCGCCCAGCTCTTCGCCGGCCGCCCCACGCGCCTGTCCAACCTCTTCCGGGAGGGCGGGTCGCTGCCCGCCGCGCGCCGCCGCGCACGCGCCGTCGTCGTGCAGGCCGGGGAGCACGCCCAGCGGTTCGGCGTGGCGCCCACCTACCTCGCGATCGGCGTCGCGACGTGGACGGAGGCCGACCCCGCCCCGACCGTGCGCGAGGACGACGTCGCCGCGCTCGCCCGCGTCACCGGTCGCACGCCCACGACGGTCGAGGTCGAGCCCGACCGCGCGCAGATCACGGCGGGGCCGTCCGATGGCACCGAGCTCGACCACCCTCATGCCGGCACGGCCCTCGACGCACCGCGCACGCGCACGGTCCGGGCGCCCGTCCTCCTGCGGCCGCTCACCGTCACGCCCCGTGGCGACGGCGAGAGCGACTACGAGCTCACGCTGGAGCCGACCGCCGAGATCAACCCGCTCCTCGCCCGCACGCTGCGCGCGCACGGGGCGCTGCTCGACCCCGTGACGCTCGCCCGCAGCACGTTCACCGGCGCCGGCTTCGACCCCGGTGACGCGACGTCGCGCATCGCGGCCCTCGGCCGCGCGGTGCTCGGCGACTTCGACCTGACGCACCGCGTGCTCGCCGGCGCGTTCGTGCATCCCGGCCAGGCGCTCGTCGACGACCTCGACGAGCTTGGCACGGGCATCGCGGAGCACGAGATCGTCGCGGCGCTCGCCGGCGACGCGCGCTCCGCCGAGGCGATCCACCGCGAGCTGCCGGCGCCGCGCGTCGGCGACGCCGACCCGGAGCTCGAGCGCGGCGTCGGCGACCTCGACCCCTCGCAGCGGTACGTCGTCGACGCGCTCGCCACGGGCTCGCACCTGTTCGTCGACGCTCCCGCGGGCGCCGACGTCGCGGGCACCCTCGCCGCCGTCGTCGCCGAGGCCGCCGCGAGCGGCCGCCAGGTCCTCTACGTCCCGGGCCACCGCCGCGCCGCCGACCAGCTCGTGGCACGGCTCGAGAGCCTCGGGCTCGGCGGCCTCGTGCTCGACGTCGCGCCCGAGCCGACGTGGCGCACGAGCGTCACGCACCGCCTGCTGTCCGCGATGGCGGGGGAGGCCGAGCCGCCGGAGGACGACGACGTCGTGCGCACGCGCGACGCCCTGCTCGGCGCGCGGGCCCGCCTCGCCGGGTACATCGAGGCGCTGCACCTCGTGCGCGAGCCGTGGCACGTCTCCGCCTACGACGCGCTGCAGGCGCTCGCGCGGATCGTCGCCGAGCGCCCCGCGCCCGACACCCGGGTGCGGCTCGCGCCCGAGGTCGTGGTCGCCGTCGGGGCGCAGCGCGAGCGCGTCGCCGCGGACCTGCGGCACGCCGCCGACCTCGGCGCGTTCACGACGCGCGCGGCGTCGACCCCCTGGTACGGCGCGGACCTCACGTCCCCGCAGGAGGCGCAGGACGCCCTGGTGCGCGTCGAGCGCGTGCGCGCCCACACCCTCCCGCAGCTGCGCGCCCAGGTCGCGACCGTCGCCGAGGTCACCGGCCTGACGCCCGCCACGACGCTGCGCCAGTGGGGCGACCAGCTGACGATGCTCGGCGGCATGCGCGGCACGCTCGACGTGTTCCAGCCGATGATCTTCGAGCGCACCGCGCAGGACATGGTCGAGGCGACCGCGAGCAAGCAGTGGCGCGAGGAGCACGGCGTCGACATGGGCTGGTTCGCCCGCCGTCGGCTGCGCCGCCAGGCCAAGGACATGGTGCGCCCCGGCGTCCGCGTGCCCGACCTGCACGCCGCGCTCGTCGAGGTGCAGGCGCAGCGCGCCGTCTGGCAGCAGCACGCCCCCGGCGGCGGCTGGCCGCGCCTGCCCGAGGGGCTCGCCGCGATCGAGGACACGCACGAGGCGGTGCGCATCGACGTCGAGGAGCTCGAGCCGGTGCTCGCCACCACCCGGCAGGGCGGTGGCCTGCTCGACGTGCCGCTCGACGAGCTCGCCGCCCGGCTGCAGGCCCTCGCGGAGGACACCGAGTCGCTCGGGCAGCTGCCCGCGCGCACCGCGGTGCTGCGCCGGCTCGCGTCCCTCGGCCTGTCCGACCTGCTCGAGGACCTCATGGCGCGCCGCGTCGAGGCCGACCTCGTCGGCGCCGAGCTCGACCTCGCGTGGTGGAGCTCGGTGTTCGAGCAGATCCTCGCCCAGGACCAGGCGCTCGCCGGGCAGGACGGCGCGGGGCTCGACGCGCTCGCACGCCGCTTCCGCGACCTCGACCGCGCGCACGTCGGCTCGCTCGCCGTGCCGGTCCGCGCCGCCGTGCGCGAGCACCTCGCCACCGCGATGCGCGACCACCGCGACCAGGCCGAGGCCCTCTTCACGGAGCTCCTCGCGGGGCGGCTCGTCTCCCTCCGCGAGGCGGCCGAGCACCACCCCGAGGTCCTGCCGCGGCTGCGGCCCGTGCTCGTCGCGACGCCGACGCTCGTCCCGCACCTGCTGCCCCCGACCCGGACCGTGGACCTCGTCGTGCTCGACGCGATCGAGCACACGCCCGTCGAGATCGTGCTCGCCGCGCTCGCGCGCGGCCGCCAGGTCGTGGCCGTCGGCGACGTCCGGGCCGCGTCCGCCTCGACCGTGGGCGACCTCGCCGAGCTGCTGCCGTCCGTCTCGTTGCTCGCCGACGGCTCGCGGCGCGACCCGTTCGTCACGGCGTTCCTCGCCCGGCACGGCTACGCGGGCGTCCTGCGCCCGTCGCCGCTGCCCCGCCCGGAGGAGCTCGTCCGGTTCGACCTCGTCGACGGCACGGGCATGCCCGACCAGGAGTCGGGCGCCGTCGAGAGCACGCAGGCGGAGGTCGACCGCGTCGTCGAGGCCGCGATCGAGCACGCGCTCACGCGGCCCGAGGAGTCGCTCGCCATCGTCACCGTCACGCCGCTGCACGCGGACCGCGTGCGGGAGGCCCTCATGGCCGAGGTGCGGCAGAACCCGGCGCTGTCGAGCTTCTTCTCCGCCACGCGCCCGGAGCCGGTCGTCGTCGCCGACGTGTCCGGCGTCGCGGGCCTCGTGCGCGACACGATCCTGCTGTCCGTCGGGTTCGGCCGCACGCCGCACCGGCGCGTGCTGCACCGCTTCGGCGTCCTCAACACGCCGGGCGCCGAGGCGATGCTGCTCGACACGGTCGGCGCCGCACGGCGCCGGCTCCACGTCGTGTCGTGCTTCACGGCGGCCGACCTCGACCCCGAGCGCCTGCGCGGTGCCGGCGCCCGACTGCTCGCCGAGGTGCTCGAGCTGGCCGAGCGCCGCAGCGGCGCCGCGGACCAGGTCACGCTCGGCAACGGCGTCGACGTCGGTGGCAGCCCGGACCGGCTCGTGCTCGACCTCGCGGAGCGCCTGTGGCGCGCCGGCCTCGTCGTCGAGACCGACTACGGCATCGGCGACGGCGACCGCATCCCGCTCGTCGTCGGGCACCCGGACATCCCGGGCCAGCTGCTCGTCGCCGTGCTCACCGACGACGCCGCGTACGTCGCCGAGCGCAGCGTCCGGGTGCGCGACCGCCAGGTCGCCGAGCGGCTCGAGCGGCTCGGCTGGACCGTCGCCCAGGTGTGGTCGGCGGCCGCGTTCCTCGACCCCGCCAAGGAGGCCGAGCGCATCCGCCGTGTCGTCCAGGAGGTGCGCGACGCCCGGCTCCCCGAGCTCGGCGGCGTCGCGCAGACGGGCGGCGGGGACAAGATCGTCGTCGTGCCCGTGCTCGACGACGACGCCGTCCACGGCGACCCGGGGCTCTGAGCCCGCGCGCCGACCGGTGGGACGATGAGGGCGTGAGCACCGCCCCGCACGACGACACCCGTCCCGCTGCGCAGCCTTCGGCCGACGCCGGACGGTCGGCCGGCGACCGGCCCGCCCGTCGGCCCCGCCGCGCCGTCCGGCAGGGCACCGAGCGCACGTCCGTGCCCGGGGCCAGCGCCGACGAG
>NZ_LWGL01000010.1 GCF_001722485.1 Cellulosimicrobium cellulans
GGGACGCCGCCCACGCCGGCGTCGAGCACCGCGCCCGCGTCCGCGAGCGCCGTCCGGAGCGCGGTGCGCGTGCCCTCGTCGGCGACGAGGCCCGCGGACTCCGCGAGCACGGGCGTGCCGTCCGTCACCGCCGCCTGCAGCCGGTCGTAGGCCCACTGCTGCTGCGCCGCGACGACCGCGGCGGTCGCCTCCGTGACCGTGCCCGCCGCGGTGTCGAGCTCGCCCGGCGCGGGGGACGAGCCGGTGACGACGATGAACGACCGCTCGGGGCGCGAGCCGGGGTGGAACGGGTTGGGCCGCGTGATCCCGTCGACCGTGCGCTCCTCGGTGGTCCACCGCGGTGCCGTCGTGCGGAGCCGTTCGCCCTCGTCCACGGCGACCCGCAGCGTCTCGCGGACGGCGGGGTCGGCGACCTGGCCGTCGCTCGCCGCGAGCACCGTGCGCCCCTCGTCGACCGCTCCGGCGAGCGTGGCGAGGGCGGCGGCGTGGTCCTCCTCGGCGCGGGCGCGCGCGCCGTCGACCCGCGCGGACTCTGCCTGCACCTCGGCGTCGTAGCTCTCCACCGTCGTGACCCACGCGCGGTGCTCGGCGCGCGCCCCGAGCGCGCCGCCGACGACGACCGCGAGCGCCACGCCGACGGCGACGGCGGCCCACCACCACCGTCCCCGGCGCCTGCGCCCGACCACCCGCGGGGTCGTCATGCACCGATGGTGGGGCAACCCGTGTGTGACGTCCAGCACACCACGCGGGATGTCGCGCCTTCGCCACTGCCCGTCGACGCACGAGAGGTCCGCCGGGGCGGTCCCTGCGCATGCCTGCGCATCCCGGCGCACGCCTACGCTGGGTCGACGACCACCTGACGACGACCCGACAGGAGGGGACGCATGTTCGGCAGGCGACGTCGCACGTCCGACGACGACCCGGTGCGCCGCGCCGCGCAGTACCGGGTGGACCGCGAGGTCGACGAGGAGGCCGCGGAGTCCGACGAGCACGAGGAGCACGGCGAGCACGGCGACGCGGCCGGGGCGGGCGAGGAGGACGAGGTCGTCCGCACGCCGCGGCGCGTGCGCCCCGAGGACCGTGCGCGCTACGTCGACACGGTCATCGACCAGGCGATCCGCCGCGGCGAGTTCGACGACCTCCCGCTCGCGGGCAAGCCCATCCCGGGGCTGACCGGCCGGCACGACCCCGACTGGTGGCTCAAGAGCGTCATCGAGCGCGAGCAGCTCACCGGCCTGGGCCCGCCCGCGATGCTGCTCAAGCGCGAGGACCGCGAGCTCGACGCACGGCTCGACCAGGAGCTCGACGAGAAGGCGGTCCGCGACATCCTCGAGGACTTCAACGCGCGCGTGGTCGACGCCCGCCGCCAGCTCCTCGGCGGCCCGCCGGTCGTGACGCCCACGCGCGACGTCGACGCCGAGGTCGCGCGGTGGCGCGCGCGCCGCACCGGCCGCTGACGCGCCGCCCGCCGCCGGGCTCGCGCGCCCGGACCCCCGCCGCCGTCAGGTGGAGCGGGCCTCGAGCTCGGACCGGACGTGGTCGACGATCGCGTCGGCCGCCGCCTCGACCTCGTCGAGGCACTCCTCGAAGTCGCGCGGCCCGCCGTACCAGGGATCGGCGATGTCGAGCGCGCTCTCGGACCCGCCCGGCTCCACGCGCGGCGCGGCCGGGTCGAACGAGCGGTACATGCGGACGCGGTCCGCGACGTCGGAGCCCTCACCGTCCGCGCCCGCGCTCCCGTCGGCGAGCCGGCGCAGCGCACGGGCGTGCTGCGCCGTCATGGCGAGCACGAGGTCGCGCTGCGCGACGTCCCCCCGCTCGACCCGGCGCGCGCGGTGCAGGTCGTCCACGGGGTACCCGCGCTCGAGGAGGACCGCGCGGGCGCGCGGGTCGATCGGGTGCCCGCGCTCCTCGTCGCTCACCCCGGACGAGTCCACGACCACGCGGCCGCCGAGCCCGGCGGCCTCGAACCGGTCGCGGAGCACGATCTCGGCCATGGGGGAGCGGCAGATGTTCCCCGTGCAGACGGTCATCACGCGGTACGGCTCGCTCATGCCGCCATTGTGCCGCGGCCGCACACCACCGCCGCCTTCGTCCGGTGGCGGCGAGGCGGCGGAGCACGGAGGTTTGACCTGGGCGGGACAGGCAGGACGCCTCGACGACGACCCGCACACCGCACGCAGAGCACCGAGGAGACCGGCATGACCGTCGTGAACCCGCCGAGCGACCTGCGGGAGTACATCGAGTACCTCCGCGACAGCGGCTACACGGTCCGGGACGGGCACACGCCCGACCCGGACCTCATCGACCCGGAGGGCAACCCCGTCTGGACGTGGCAGGAGGGGTACCCGTACGACGAGCTCATGGACCGCGACGAGTACGAGGTCGAGAAGTACCGGCTCCAGGTGGAGCTGCTGAAGTTCCAGTACTGGCTCGAGGACAACGACCGCCGCGCGATCATCCTGTTCGAGGGCCGCGACGCGGCGGGCAAGGGCGGGACGATCAAGCGCTTCACGGAGCACCTCAACCCGCGCACGGCACGCGTGGTCGCGCTGTCGAAGCCGAGCGACCGCGAGCGCGGCCAGTGGTACTTCCAGCGCTACGTCCAGCACCTGCCGACGGCGGGCGAGATCGTGCTGTTCGACCGCTCCTGGTACAACCGCGCGGGCGTCGAGCGGGTGATGGGGTTCGCCACCGACGAGGAGTACCGGACGTTCATGGCGCAGGCACCGGCGTTCGAACGCATGCTCGTCGACTCCGGCATCCACGTGACCAAGCTGTGGTTCTCCGTGTCGCGCACCGAGCAGCGCACCCGGTTCGCCATCCGCCAGCTCGACCCCGTGCGGCGGTGGAAGCTGTCGCCGATGGACCTGGCGTCCCTGGACCGCTGGGAGGACTACACGGCGGCCAAGGAGGAGATGTTCCGGCGCACCGACAAGCGGTACGCGCCGTGGACGATCATCCGGTCCAACGACAAGAAGCGGGCGCGGATCAACGCGATGCGCTTCTTCCTCAGCCGGTTCGACTACGACGGCAAGGATCGCGAGGTGGTCGGCACCCCCGACCCGCTCCTCGTCCTGCGGAGCAAGAACGAGCCGGCGGACGAGTGAGGTCGCCCGTCCGGTGCGTCTCGTCCGCCCGCTCGTCGCGCACCGGCGCGGCCGCGTGCCTACCGTGAGGCCATGACGATCAGGGCGGGTACCGGGCGTGTCGCGGTGACGGGGGCGAGCGGGCTCCTCGGGTCGAAGCTCGCGTTCCGGCTGGCGGCGGAGGGTGCGCCGCAGCGCCTCGTGGTCCGGGACGAGGAGCGCGCACCGAGCCTGGGCGACGGACCTCTCCCGGAGTCGGAGGTCGCGGTCGTCGGGGGCTACTCCGACACGCGCGCCATGGTCGAGGCGTTCACCGGCTGCGACACCGTGTTCCTCGTGTCCGCGCACGAGGCGGCGGACCGCGTCGCCGAGCACCGCGCGGCCGTCGACGCCGCGGTCGCCGCCGGCGTGCAGCGGATCGTCTACCTGTCGTTCGTCGGCGCGGCGCCCGACGCCGTGTTCACGTTCGCGCGCGACCACTGGCAGACCGAGCAGTACGTGCGCGGCACGCGGCTGCGCCACACGTTCCTGCGCGACAACCTCTACCACCGCGGCCTCGCGCTCATGGTCGGCGACGACGGCGTGCTCCGCGGGCCGGCAGGTGACGGCCGGGTCGCGTCGGTGTCGCACGACGACATCGCCGACGTCGCGACGGCCGTCCTCCTCGACGAGCGGCCGCGCCGGCACGACGGCGCCACGTACGACGTGACCGGCCCCGAGGCGCTCACGCTCCACGAGGTCGCGCAGGCCTTGTCGCGGGCGGCCGGCCGCGAGATCACCTACCACCCGGAGTCCGTCGACGAGGCGTACGCGTCGCGGGCGTCGTCCGGCGCGCCGCGGTTCGAGGTGGAGGGCTGGGTGTCGTCCTACCAGGCCATCGCCGCGGGTGCGCTCGCCCAGGTCAGCGACGTGGTCGAGCGCTTCACCGAGCGCCCGGCGCAGTCGTTCGCGGAGTGGCTCGACGACTACCCGGAGGAGTGGGCGCACCTGCGCCGCTGACCGTGCGGGTCCGGGCGCCGCCCGGGCGAATCCTCCCTGCGCGAAATTCGGTGGTCGGTGCGCGCGGGCGGACGTACCGTCGTCGTACACGAGAAGGGAGGTGATCCGAGAAGTGAATTCTCTTCGGACCCGTGAGGTGGTCGCGCGCTAGTCGTCGCGCGACCGATTCGTATCTGACGGACCGGACGCGGTGAGCCCGTGAACCGGGCGGCGCCTCCCGCGCGGGAGGCGGCCGACGGCGAGCGAGTACCACGCGACCACCGGGGCCCGCGGGCGTCGTGCCCTCGTCCAGCACGACAGGAGGAATCCCCTCCGGCCCGCGGGCTTCTCCGTGCCCGCGCCCGGCACGACGCGCGTGCTCAGTACGGCGCGCGCGCCACCACGAGGAACCGCGGCGCCTCGTCGACGAACTCGTGCCCGGCCGCGAAGTGCAGGTGCAGCGCGCGCAGGGGCGCCTCGAACCGCGCCACCGCCTCCGGCGTGAGGGGCGCGAGCTCCGGGACCGGCGACGCCGTCGTGCGCAGCGACCCGAGCAGGGAGCCCAGGTCGCGGTACCGGCGCAGGCCCTCGTGCTCGCGTGCGACGTCGACGACGAACCCCGCCCCGCGCAGCACCTCCACCGCCCCGTCGAGGGTCACGGAGTCGGGGTCCCAAGGCAGCTCCGCGCCGAGCGCCGTGCACACGCGGATCCCGTCGCGGCTGTCGAGCTGCTCGGTGAGGAACACGCCTCCGGGCCGCAGGACGCGGCGCACCTCGTCCGGGTCGAACTCCTCGTGCCGCGCCAGCACCACCGCGAACTGCGCGTCGAGGAACGGCAGCACCTCGTCACCGCGTCCCGTCGCGCGCACCTCCACGCCCAGGGGTGCGAGACGCCGCCGGGCCACCGGCAGGTGCGGCGGCCACGCCTCCGTCGCTGCCGAGCCCGCGGGCAGCGGCGCGAGCGAGGCCAGCAGCCCTCCGCTGCCCGTGCCCAGGTCGAGCACCGGCCCGCGGTCGCCCGCGACGAGCTCGCGCGCGAGCGCCGCGTAGTCCCACGGCGGGGCGTCCTCGACCACCCGGCCGGTCACGCGCCCGTCGACCGCGCCACGGTCCGGCACCGTCAGCGGCACCGACCGCGCCCACACCACATGCGTCTCGAACGACGCGTCCGGGGCGGGCAGGGCGAGGGGGACCGCGGCGTGCATGCCCTCGATTCTCGCCCGGCACCCTGGTCGTTCGCCGGGAGGACGGCCCTGCCCGCGCGTCGTGGCACGCCGCCGGACGGGGACTCCTCCCCATCGCCACCCCCCGACGGCGCGCGATAGCCTCCCGGGGCACGCGCCGTCGGCGCGCGCCGACGGCCCCGCACCGCGGGCGCCGCCGAGGACCGGACCGGAAGGCGGGGGCGCGTGAGCAGCGGTCTCTGGGGAGCCGACGTCAACCAGCTGCGGGCGCTCGCGGAGTCGTTGCAGTCCGCGTCCGAGCAGCTCGTCACCACGACGGCGCAGGTGAGCAGCCTCCTCGAGTCGTCCACGCGGTGGACCGGCGACGACGCCGCCCAGTTCCGCAGCGAGTGGGGCGGGTCGTCCGTGGCGCTCCTGCGCGGCGTGAGCCAGACCCTCTCCGAGGCGTCCCAGGCCGTCCTGCGCAACGCGCAGCAGCAGTACGACACGAGCACCGAGGGCGGCGGCATCCCGGCCCCCGGCGTCCCCGCTCCCGGCGTGCCGACGGGCCCCGGCGGCGGCCCCCTCGGCGGGAGCCCCGGGCTCCAGGGGTCGATCTGGGACGTCGGCCAGGTGGCGTGGGGCGCCGCCTCGCTCGTCCTCGCGGGGAAGAAGGGCTGGAAGGTCGGCTCGTTGGTCAACAGCTTCCTCCAGGCGAACCGCCTCGCGGACGTCTCGGACGCCGCCGCGAGCGCCTCGGTCTTCGCGCGCGGCATGGTGGTCGACGACGCGATCGGGGTGCTCGGCGGCTTCGGGACGGCGGGGCGCCTCATGGGCGGCGTGGGCGGCCTGTTCGGCGTGATCGGCGGCTTCGACCAGATGTTCAACACCCAGTACGACGGCCTGCGCGGCGGGGTCGACCGCGTCATGGGCGGCGTCTCCGTCGTCGGCGGCGCGGGGACGATGCTCCTGATGGCCGGCATGCTGACGAACCCGGTGGGCATCGGCGTCGTCGTCGGCGCGGGCGTCGTCGCGGGCGCCTGGGCGCTCGGCAACCTCGTCGTCGACAACTGGGACTCCATCACCGGCTTCTTCGGGGACCCCGGGGGATATCTGGCCGACGGGTGGAACGACGTCAAGGACTTCGCCGGGAACGCGGCCGATACCATCGGGGACGTCGCGTCCGACGTCGGGGACGCGATCGGCGACGGCCTGTCCGCCGCCGGTGACTTCGTCGGAGGGCTCTTCTCGTGACCGAGCAGACCATGCGGTGGTCGGCCGCGGACATCGCCGCGGCCGAGCAGACGCTCGCGCGGTCCACGGCGGGGGAGGTCACGCACGTCGTCACGCTCACGGACGAGGAGGTGACGATCCTCGACGGCCTGCAGAACCCGCAGCTGGTCGTGCTGCCGTGGCTCGACGCCCAGGAGGGCGCCGACCGGTCGCTCGTGGGCCGCGTCGCGCTGCGGTCCCTGCTCGCGCGCGGCCTCGTCGTGCCGACGGAGGAGCAGCCCGCGGGTCAGCCCGGCGCCGACGGCGCGCCGGAGGTCCGGATCGTGGCGGTCCCCGAGGTCACCGGCCCGCTCGTGCTGCGCCGCACCGCGAGCGCGATCCTCTCCGCGGAGCGCACGACGTCGCTCGGCAAGCACTGGGTGTACCTGTACCTCCACGAGGACGACCGCGTGCTCGAGGAGGAGGTCGGCCCGAGCGGCCACCACTCGTTCAGCGTCTACCCGCTCGCCGAGGTCGCCGGACGCGTCGCCGTGTTCGCGGACCCCGCCGCCAAGGCGGTCCTCGACGGCCGGTCGCAGACCTTCACCCCGGACGAGCTCGCCGCGCAGGCGCCGACGCTGCCCGAGCTCGCGGACGCCGTCGCGGTCACGACGCTCGCCGGCGTCCGGGCCGGGTCGGACGTCCTCGTCCAGGTGAGCGTCTACGCGACGCCCGACGGGGTCTACGTCGTCCGCGGCACCGAGCGCGGGGAGGACGGCGAACCCGTCACCCTGACGCTGTCCGAGGTCGGGCCCGCCACGGTCCGCCGTCTGCCGCTCGAGCTGCTCGGTCGATGAGCGCGGGGCAGCTCGCGCACCCGACCGGTGACCGCGTCACGGCCAAGGTCCGCCAGCTCGCCGCGGAGTCCGGGCTCGGCGGGGTCCGGCACGTCTCGGCCGCGACGCTCAACGGCCCCGGTTGGACGACGGTCGTCCTCGCTCTCCTGGTGTTCTCCCTCGGTCCCGTGCTCGTCGGCGGCGCGAGCCCGGCGACCGCCGCGGGCGTCGGTGCGGCCTGCGTCGTGATCTTCGCCGGGATCCTGGTGTTCCTCGCGTCCGAGAAGCTCGTCGTGCTCGAGCGCGGGATCCTCGTCGGGTCCTTCGCGCCGTTCCTGCGCCCGACCGCGCTGCCGTTCGCGGCGATCGACGCCCGCACCGTGCGCGCCGTCGTCGCGAACCAGCGCACGCTCGGCCTCCTGCTCGCCGACCGCGGCGTCAACGGCGGCTCGCGCACGGTGCTGTGGTCGCGCCGCGCGGTGACGTTCATCGGGGTCGCGCCCGTCCTGGCGAAGCGCGCCGCGGTCACTCGCGAGCCGCTCGACCTCGCGACCGCGACGGGCGTCGAGCTCTGGGTCTTCTCCGCGCGTAACCCCTCCAGCCAGGAGTCGCTCGTGCGCGCGCTCGGCACCGCGATGCGGTCCGCCGGGGCGCCGGGCGCCGACGACGTCGAGGCGCTCGCGCTGCCCGCGCAGCCGGTCGAGGTCTCGGCCGACGGCGCGGACCGGCTGGCGATCCCCGAGCGCTTCCGCGCACCGCGCGTGCGGCGCACGCGCTAGTCGTGGGTCCAGGCCGAGCGACCCGCAAGGTGCGTGCCACCGTCCAGCGCCACCCCGAGCTGGGCGCTCTCCTGCACGTCGAGGCGAACACGCCGCCCGCGAGCGCGTACGTCGTCACCGCGGTCGTGATCCTGGCGTTCACGGTCGGCGTCGTGCTCGGCAACGGGGACGTCGTCGACGCGCTCGCCGTCGCGCCCGTCTGGGTGGCGATCGCGGCGGTCGTCCTGTGGTTCATCGGCTCGGAGAAGATGCTCGTCCTCGAGCGGGGGGTCGTCGTCGGCTCGTTCGCGCCGTTCCTGCGCCCGTACGTCGTGCCGTTCGCGGAGATCGACGCGTGGTCGGTCGGTGCTGTGGACAAGGTCGTGCGCCTCGGGCGCATGACGGCGAGCCAGGGCGTCGCGTCGACGGGCCGCACCGCGCTGTGGTCCCGGTACGCCGTCGTCTTCGTCGGCCCGTCGGCGGTCGTCGCGCGACGCCACCGCGCGCGCGTCGCGGGGGTGCTCGACGTGTCGGAGCGCACCGTCCGTGGCGGCACGCTGTGGTGGTTCGCGACGCGCGGGCGCCCCGACCGCCTCGTCCACGCCCTCGCCGGCGCCCTCCTCGCGGCGGGCGTGCCGGGAGCGGACGGTGTCGTGGCGCGAGCGCTGCCGCCCACCGTCCTCTCGGGCAGGCCGGAGGACGCGGCCGTCCAGCTCCCCGGCCTTCAGCGCCGCACGCGCTGACCGGGCCTCAGCCCTCGCTGGGCCGTCCGAGCGCGGCGACGAGCTCCGCCGTCGGGCCGCCGTCAGCCGTCGCGGCGCGCAGGGCCTCGAGCTGCAGGACCATCCACGGGCTGAAGGCCCACGGCGTCGCGTCGACCGACCGCACCACGTCGCGCGGGTCGGCCCAGGCGATCTCCACGACCTCGTCGGGGTTCGGCACGACGTCGCCCACCGCGCGCGCGACGTAGACCGGGCAGATCTCGTTCTCGACGACGCCCGACGCGTCGACCGCGCGGTATCGGAAGCCGGGCACGGCGACCTGGAGGTCGGCGAGCTCGAACCCGAGCTCGTGCTCCGCGTGGCGCACGACCGACTCCTCGGACGTCTCGGTCCAGCGCGTGTGCCCGCAGAAAGAGTTCGTCCACACGCCGGGCCACGTGCGCTTGACGAGGGCGCGCCGCGTGAGGAGCAGGCGGCCGGCGTCGTCGAGCACGTAGCAGGAGAACGCGAGGTGCAGGGGCGTCTCGGTGGTGTGCACGGCCGAGCGGTCGAAGGTGCCGGTGCGGCGGCCCTCGTCGTCCACGGTGACGACGTGGTCGGCGGCCACGGGGACGTGGGAGGTCATGCCGTCACTCTCGCACACCGGGCCCGGACGCGGGGCCCGGGCTCCCGCGCGGGTGAACTAAGGTGAGGGTAACCTGCACGACCTCCCCGACCCGTGAAGAGCACGAGATGGCCCCGCACGCCTCCACGACGGACGCCGCCCCGGCGGCCGCCGGCGGACCCGAGGACTCGCCGCGCGCCACGCGCGAGGACCGGCGTCCCGGCGTCGTCGGCTCGCTCGGCGGCCGGACGCTCGGGCTCCTCGTGTCCCTGCTGGTCCTCGTCGTGGCCGTGGCGCTCAGCCTCGCCGTCGGGTCCCGGGCGGTGCCGCTCGGCACGGTCGTCGACGCCCTCACGGCGTACGACGGCAGCGCGGAGCACGTCGTCGTGCACGACCTGCGCGTGCCGCGCACGCTCCTGGGGCTGCTCGTCGGCGCGGCGCTGGGCGTCGCGGGCGCGCTCATCCAGGGCATGACGCGCAACCCGCTCGCCGACCCCGGCATCCTCGGCGTCAACGCGGGCGCCGGTCTCGGCGTGGTCCTCGGCGTCGCGCTGCTCGGCGTCGCGGACGTCAGCGCGTTCGTGTGGTTCGCGTTCGGCGGGGCGGTCGTCGCGGCGGTCGCCGTGTACCTCGTCGGGTCGGCGGGGCGCGGCGGCGCGACACCCGTGCGGCTCACGCTCGCCGGCATCGCGCTCGGCGCGTTCCTCAGCGGGCTCACGCTCACCATGACGCTGCTCGACCCGGCGTCGTTCGACCGGCTGCGAGCGTGGGGCGGGACGTCGGGCGCGTGGGGGTCCGGGTCGATCGCGGGGGCCACGCCCGCGACCGTCGGCGACGTGACGCCGTTCATCGTGGTCGGGCTCGTCCTCGCGCTGCTCGTCGCGCGCCCGCTCGACGCCGTCGCGCTCGGCGACGACCTGGCCCGTTCGCTCGGCGCGCACGTCGGACGCACGCGCGTGCTCGTCGGCGTCGCCGTCACGCTCCTGTGCGGTGCGGCGACCGCCGCCGCCGGCCCCGTCGCGTTCGTCGGGCTCATGGTCCCGCACGTCGCGCGCTGGGCCGTCGGCCCGGTGCAGCGCTGGATCGTGCCCTACTCGGCGGTGCTCGGCGCCGTCCTCGTGCTCGCCGCCGACGTGCTGGGGCGCCTCGTCGCGCGCCCGGGCGAGGTGCCGGTCGGCATCGTCACGGCGTTCGTCGGGGCACCGGTGCTCATCGCGCTCGTGCGCCGCACCCGGGCGAGCGGCCTGTGAGCGCGCCGACCGCCCGCGCGGGGACCCACCCCGCCGAGCGCCGGACGAACCGACCGGACTTCGGCCGGCCCGTGCGCGTCCTGCGCACCCCCGGCGGCGGGTTCAGCCGGCGGCTCGATCTGCGCACCGGCCTCGTGTGCGCGGCGCTGCTGCTCGTCTCGCTCGCCGTCGGGGTCGTCGCGCTGACGACCGGGGACTACCCGCTGAGCGTCGGGCAGGTGCTCGGCGCGCTCACCGGCGCGTCCGAGGGCCCGGTGCGCATGATCGTCGTCGAGTGGCGCCTGCCGCGCGCGCTCCTCGCGCTCGTGCTGGGCGCCGCGCTCGGCGCGAGCGGTGCCGTCTTCCAGTCGATCACGCGCAACCCGCTCGGCAGCCCCGACGTCATCGGGTTCAACACCGGTGCGTACACGGGCGCGCTCGTCGTGCTCATGGTGCTCGGCGGCGGGTACGGTGGCGTCGCGGTCGGGGCCCTGGTCGGCGGCATCGGCGCCGCCGTCCTCGTCTACGTGCTCGCCTACCGGCGCGGGGTCCAGGGCTTCCGGTTCGTCGTCGTCGGCATCGCGGTGTCCGCGATGCTCTCGGCGGTCAACGGGTGGCTCGTCATCACGGCCGACCTCGAGACCGCGATGGCGGCGACGCTCTGGGGCGCCGGCTCGCTCAACGGCACCACGTGGGAGCAGGCGGCGCCGGCCACCGTGCTCGTCGTCGTGCTGCTGCTCGCGCTCGTACCGCTCGTGCCGCGCATGCACCTGCTCGAGATGGGCGACGACGCCGCGACCGCGCTCGGCGTGCACCGCGAGCGCGTGCGGCTCGCCCTCGTCGGCGTCGGCGTCGCGCTCATCGCCGTCGTGACCGCCGCCGCCGGCCCGATCTCCTTCGTCGCGCTGGCCGCGCCGCAGCTCGCGCGCCGCCTGACGCGAGGCGCGGGCGTCCAGGTGCTGCCCGCCGCGGCGATGGGCGCGCTGCTGCTGTCGGCGAGCGACCTCGTCGCCCAGCGCCTGATCCCGTCGACCCAGCTGCCCGTCGGCGCCATCACGGTCGTGCTCGGCGGCGCCTACCTCGTCTGGCTGCTCGTGCGCGAGGCACGGCGATGAGCGGCGAGCACCCGACCCGTCCCGGGAGGACCCGCGTGACCACGACCGACCGCTCCGCCGGCACCACGGGAGCGCCGGGCCGTGCCGCGGCGGCCGCCGCCCACGAGCATGCCGCCGTACAGGAGGGTGCGGACCGTCTGTACGCCGCGGGCGTCACGCTCGGCTACGACGAGCGCGTCATCTCCCGCGACCTCGACGTGGCGATCCCCGACGGCTCGTTCACGGTGATCGTCGGGCCCAACGCGTGCGGCAAGTCGACGCTCCTGCGCGCGCTGTCGCGGCTCTTGCGACCGGCCGAAGGGCAGGTGGTGCTCGACGGGCGCTCGATCTCGGCGATCCCCGCCAAGGAGGTCGCGCGCCGCCTCGGGCTGCTGCCCCAGTCGTCGATCGCGCCCGAGGGCATCACCGTCGTCGACCTCGTCGCGCGCGGCCGGTACCCGCACCAGAAGCTCCTGCGGCAGTGGTCGCGCGAGGACGAGGCGGCCGTCGTCGCGGCCATGGAGGCCACCGGCGTCACCGAGCTCTCGGGCCGGCTCGTCGACGAGCTGTCGGGCGGGCAGCGCCAGCGCGTGTGGGTCGCGATGGTCCTCGCGCAGGAGACGCCCCTCCTGCTGCTCGACGAGCCGACGACGTTCCTCGACATCGCCCACCAGGTCGAGCTGCTCGACCTGTGCGCCGACCTCAACCAGGAGCGCGGGCACACGCTCGTCGCCGTGCTGCACGACCTCAACCACGCGTGCCGCTACGCGACGCACCTCATCGCGATGAAGGACGGCGCGGTGGTCGCCGAGGGCGCGCCGGCGGACGTCGTGACGGCCGAGCTCGTCGAGGACGTCTTCGGGCTGCCGTGCCGGATCATCGACGACCCGGTGACCGGCACCCCGCTCGTCGTGCCCGAGCGCCGCCCGCGCCGGGGTTGACGCGCCAACCTCATCCCGGGAGGGAAACGGAACAGCGCGCAGCCAGAGACCGATTGACAATCGATAGAACGCCATCGATAGTCGATACATGAACACGACGCTGACCGTGACCTTGCGGACGACGCTGGCGCTTCTCCTGCTGGGTGCCCTGGCGTGCCAGATCGCCTTCATCCCCCTCGTCGCCCAGGGATTCGCAGACGCATACCCGGAGGTCTCGCACCTTGCGGTCCCCTACACCAGCGCGGCCATCCTCGCGCTGGCGTGCTTCGACATCGCGCTCATCGCGATCTGGCAGTTGCTCACCCTGGTCAGGAGACAACGGATCTTCGACGCGAAGGCCCTCAAGTGGGTCGACGCCATCACGACCTGTGCAGCCGCCGCCTCGGTCCTGGCGATCGCCGTCTTCGTGCACATGATCTTCGTCGAGCAGACAGGCGGACCAGCGGGTCTCCTCGCTCTCGTCGGATCTCTCGTTGGTGGCGCAGCACTCGTCCTGCTGATGGTCGTGATGCGAGGGTTGCTCGAGACCGCGATCTCCGACCGCAGCGAGCTCGCCGAGGTGATCTGATGGCGATCGTGGTCGACCTCGACGTCATGCTCGCCCGTCGGAAGATGACGGTGGGCGACTTCGCCGCCGCAGTCGGGATCACGCCCGCGAACGTCGCCGTGCTCAAGAACGGGCGAGCGCGGGCCATCCGGTTCACGACCCTCGACGCGATCTGCCAGGTCCTCGAGTGCCAACCGGGGGACATCCTCAGACACGAGCCGGAGCCCCCTGCCGGCACGCACCAGTAGGAGCATCGGCTCGACGCCGCGGCGTCGCCTCACCCGACGACGTCCGCGAACTCCTCGGGCAGCCGCACGTTCCGCGGGTGGTCGGCGAACAGCGGAGCGACCTCGGCGGCGGAGTACCCGGCGATGCCGCAGCCGACCGGTGTGAGCAGGAACGTCAGGTCCGGGTGCTCGCGCGCGAACGCGAGGAAGGTCGCGACCTCGTCGCGCAGCACGTCCCAGCCGGACATCGTGTCGATCGCGTACGACCGCCCGTGCAGGCCGTGGCCCTCGCCCCACACGGCGCCGAACAGCTCGTGCGCGGTGCGGGCCGCGCCGGCGCCGTGCGCGCCCGAGGCGTTCGACCCGAAGACGAAGATCTCGCCCGGTCCCAGCTCCGTGATCCTGGCCATCCGGCCACGCTAGGCCGCCGGGGCCGGAGGCGCACGGCCGGCCGGCGGGCCGCCGTCCCGTGACGCAGCGAGGCCCCGGGACGCGACGTCCCGGGGCCTCCTGTCAGGGCGTCAGCCGCAGGCGTGCGCGGCGTGCTCGACCTGCTGCTCGGTCGTGACCGCCTCGCCGTCGACCGTGGCGGTCGCGGTGACCGTCACCGCCCCGGCCGGGACCGAAGCGCTGCGGACCGCGAACGCGTGGTAGGCGTTCGCCCCCGCGGCGACGGCCTCGAACGACCGCTCGCCGTACGGCGTCGCGAGGGTGACGCCGACCGGCACGTCCTCGCCGTTGGCGGCGCGCACCGCGAGGTACGCCTTGCCCGCGAGGCACCGCGGCGAGACCTCGACCGCGACGTCGAGCTCCGGCTCCTCGGACAGCGCCGGCAGCACGACCCGCCCGCGCGCCTCCTCGTTGCCCGCCGCGTCGGTCGCCGCGAACTCGATGACCTGCTCGGTGTCCGTGAGCGCCCGCGTGAACGGCTCGGAGTAGGTGCCCCAGAACGTGCCGGGCCCCTCCCACTGGATCTTGTCCACGCCGGAGCCGGCGTCGGTCGCCTCGAGCGTGATCTCGACGCTCGTGCCGAGGTCGCGCACGGTCGCGGTCGTCACCGGGGCGACCGAGTCGACGCGCAGGTCGCGGGACCCCTCGCCGACGTTGCCGGCCGCGTCGGTCGCCCGTGCGGCGACGGTGTGCGCGCCGTCCTCGAGCGCGAACGGTCCGTCGTAGGCCGCCCACGCCCCGCCGTCGACCGAGACCTCCACGGCCGGCGCGGCGTCGCGGTTGTCCGTCGCGACGACGGTGACGGTCGGCTGCTGGGTGTACCAGCCCGACGTCGCCGGGCCCGGCTGGGCGGTGAGGCTGACGGTCGGCGCGACGGTGTCCTCGCCGTCGTCGGGCGCCACGACGAAGACCACGGCCTCCGCCGGGAGGTCCGTGCCCTCCACGTCGCCCTCGACGAAGAACAGCCCGTCGGGCTCGGCGTAGTCCGCCGGGTCGACCTCGTCCCACGTCACGGGGATGCGGCTGTCCCTCGACGCGTCCTCGTACTCCGCGGTGACGGTCGCGGGCAGCGCCGGGGCCGTCCCGGAGAGCGTCACGACGCTCACGTAGTCGACGAGCGTGATGGCGCCCGGCTCGCCGTCGCGCACGTGCACGGTCCCGGAGAACGGCTCCACGAGCTCGGGCGACGTGCCGACGACGTCGAACGACCCCGCGGCCGCCACGTCCTCGGCGGTGACGTCCTCCCAGTCCGCGTCGACCGTCTGCACGCGCCCGTCGGCGAAGATCGCGTCGATCTCCGCGGGCAGGTCCGGCAGCACCCCGACGTCGGTCGGGATGTGGACGGGGGAGTGGTCGATCGGGCCGTGGGGGTCGACGGGGTCCGGCTCCTCGACGCCGCCCGTGCCCCACAGCTCCCACTCGGACACGCCGACCGCCGAGTACGTCGGCGTCGTCGTGCCCTGCAGGGCCTGGAACGTCGCCCGCACGCGCGTCGTCGTGATCGGGTCGAACGTCGTCTCGTTCGTCTCGAGCCGCTCGGTGCCGAACCCGCTCGGGTTGGGGACGTCGACGAACGCGCCCGCGTCCTCGTCCCAGTACTGGATCGTCCACGACGCCGGGACGCGCACGTTGTCGCCGTTGGCGTCGGTGCCGTCGGACCAGAAGCGGATCACCGAGCGGTCGACCGTCACCGGGGCCGGCCACGAGTACTCCAGCCACTGCGAGGCGGGGCGGTTCCCGCTCCACGTCGCCCAGGTCGCGTCGTGCCCGCCCCCGGTGCTCACGCCGGCGCCGTCGTTCACCGCCTCCACGCGGTTCCACGAGGCCGTGTAGCTCGCCTCGGGCGTGCCGCGGAGGGCGACGTTGCCCGGCTCCTCCACCGCGGCGGCCACCGCGGACGGCGCGGTGCCCCGCGCGCCCGCCACGTCCGCGACGGCGGCCCCGGCCGACGCCGTCCCGGCCAGTCCCACCACCAGGGCGGCCGCGGCGATCCCCGCGACCGGACGCCTGCGCTGCATCCTCGTGCTCTCCCGTCCGTCGGTCGTCCGTGCGCTCATGCGATCCTCGCCTTCCCCGCCGCGACGAGGACCTTCTGGCCGTCACGACGGCTGAGCAGCCCCTCCGCGACGAACTGCTCGACCGTGCGCTGCACCTTCGTGAGGAAGGCCGCGCGGTCCGCGAACCCGCCGTCGCCCCACACCACGTCGAGGAACGACGTGCCGTTCGGGCGCACCGCGTTCGCCACGCCGCTGTCGAGGCCGGCGAAGACGACGCGCGGCTCCGACCGCTCGACGTACATGTGGTACTGGGTGTCGTCGCCCGACCACGCGGGCTCGAACGTCAGGTTCCCGAGCCTGTAGTACCCGTCGCCGAGATCGGTGAACGCGCCGTCGAGCGTGCCGTCGAGGCCGAGGTGCGCGTAGAGCGAGAGCTTGAGGTACTCGCGCGACGCGCTGCGCGCGAGCAGGACCGTCGGCCCGTTCTCGATGCTCTGGACGGCCGGGTTGTCGATGGTCGGGACGGCGCGGATGCTCAGCGGCATCGTCACGTCGACGACGTCGCCGGGCGACCACGAGCGCGCGACGCTCACGTACGTGCCCGGCACGGCGTCGAGCTCCTGCTCGACCCCGTTCACCGCGACCGTGAAGCCCTTGCGCACCCAGCCGGGCACGCGCAGCCGCAGGTCGAGCTGCCCGGACCCGTGCACCGTGATCCGGCTCGCGCCCACCTTCGGGTACTGCGTCTCCTGGACGACCTCGAACTCCTTCTCGGGCCAGCTCAGCGTCGACGCGAGGTAGAGGTTCACGTACAGGGCGTCGCCCTCGACGGTGCGGAAGTAGATCGAGTCGCGGTACTTCACGTGGTTCTCGAGCCCGGTGCCGCCGCAGCACGTGCCCGTGTTGCCGTACTCGCGGCGCGTGCCGGGGTTGACGCCGTACATGTACGTGACGTCGGGGGACGTGTCGGACTGCGTGTTCTCCTTCGACCCCACGATGTGGTTGAGAAGCCCGCGCTCGTAGTACTCCATGTACTTCGGGTCGAGCGTGTGGAAGAACAGCAGGCGCGAGAGCTTGAGCATGTTGTACGTGCCGCACGTCTCCGCGTTGCGGGCGCCGATGTCGCCCGCGACGGTGTTCGGCGGCCCGAACAGCTCGCCCTCGCCGTGGCCGCCGTGCGCGTACGTGCGCCCCGGCACGACCATGCCCCAGAAGCCCTCGACGGCGCGGCGGTAGCGCTCCTCGCCCGTGAGGTCGTAGACCTTGAGGTACCCGGGGAACTGCGGGATGTGCTGGTTCGCGTGCTTGCCGTTGAGCGTGTCCGTGCCCGCCGCGCTCGCGTCGACGAGCGTGTTGAGGTCGAACAGCTTCGCGGTCGCGACGAAGGTGTCGTCGCCGGTGATCGACGCGAGGTCGGCGAGGACCTCGTTCATGCCCCCGTACTCGCCGGCGATGTAGATGCCCCACATGCGGTCGAGCTGCGCCTGCGGCAGCACCGAGAGGCGGCTGTGCACCCACTGCGCCATCGACGTCGCGATCGCGAGCGCCTGGTCGGACCCGGCGAGGCGGTACGCCTCGAGCAGGCCCGCCATGATCTTGTGGCACGTGTAGTACGGCGCCCAGATCTCCCCGTACGGCGCGTACTTCTCGAGCTGGCTGAACTGCCACTCGCCGTACGCCGCGAGGAAGCCCGGGTGGCTGAACCGGCCCATGGCCGCGAGCGCCGTCTGGACCTCCCCGAGGCCCTCGACGATCTGGTTCACCTTGTCCGCGAACACGGCCTCGCCCGTGCTCGCGTACGCGAGGGACACCATGGACAGGAAGTGCCCGCCGTAGTGTCCGCGCAGGAGGTTGGCGGTCTGGGTGTTCGCGCGGCCCGGGTAGTCGTCCGGCCCCCACGGCTCCTCGTTCTCGTGGCCGAAGCCCTCCCAGCCGCCGGGTGCGCTCGCGCCCTTCGTGTCGAGACCGGCGTTTCGCCGGAACACCGCGAGGACGCGGTCCACCGGGTAGACGCGGGCGAGGTGCAGGATCTGGTCCTGCGACCGCGTGGCGACGCTCGGGGCGAGCGTCACGTCGGACATCGGGAACGGTTCGGCCGTCCAGCCGTCGAGCGTGATCGAGCGGTCGAGCGACCGCAGGAAGGCCCGGCTCACAGGTGGTGCGGCCGGGACGGCGCGCGCGGGGACGGGCGCGGCCGCGAGGGCGCTCCCGCCGCTCGCCAGCGCGACCGCACCGGCCGTGGCTCCCGCGGCCAGCGCGCCGAGCCGCAGGACGGACCGGCGCGAGTAGGTCGAGTCGTGCACGTGCATGTGTTCGCTCCTTGGTCACTCGTCGTCGAGTGGTGCGGGTACCGACGGTGGTACCCGGTCCCGGAGGTCGTCCCGGGTCGGACCCCGGGACGACCTCTCGCGCTCAGCCGCAGTCGAGCGCGTCGTGCTGCACCTCGTGCTCCACGGTCACCGGCTCCCCGTCGACCGTCGCCGTGGCGGTCACGGTGACCGTGCCGGCCGGGAGCGACGTCGTCCGCGCCGCGAACGCGTGGTACGCGTTCCGCCCGGGCGCGACGGCCTCGAACGACCGCTCGCCGTAGGGCGTCGTGAGCACGACGTCGACCGGCGCGTCCCCGTCGTTCGTCGCCCGGACGGCGACGTACGCCTTGCCGGCCAGGCACCGCGCCTGGGCCGTCGCCGTGAGCGGGAGCCCGGGTCCGCCGGTCCCCGGGTCGTCCGCGAACGCGCGCCACTCGGTGACGGCCACCGCGGAGTACGTCGACCCGTTGCCGTTCGCCGTGAACGTCGCACGCAGGCGCGAGGTCGTCACGGGGTCGAACGTCACGGCGTTGAACGCGGTCGTGCTCGTGCCGTACCCCGACGGGTTCGCGACCGGTGCCCAGGCCTGCGCGGCGTCGTCCCAGTACTCGAGGACCCACGAGTCCGGCGCGTTGACGCCGTCGCCGCTGCCGGGCGCGGAGTCGCGCCAGAACTTCAGCTCGGCGCCCGTGAGGCGGATCGGCCGCGACCAGTCGTAGCGGGTCCACTGCGTCGCCGGGCGGTCGCCCGACCACGTGCCCCAGATCTGCGCCTGGCTCGGGCTCGCCGGGTCGGCGCCGTCGTTGAGCGCCCCGACGCTGTTCCACCCGGCGGTGTACGACGCCGTCGCCGTGGCGATCGGCGCGACGTTCCCGCTGAGCGGGCCGGAGATGTCGGCGGGGACCGTCACGACCTTCGGCGTCTCGGCGTTGCCCGCTGCGTCGACGGCGCGGAACGAGACGCGGTGCTGGCTCGCGTCGGGCGCCGCGACCGGGCCGTCGTAGACCTCCCACGCGCCCGTCCCGACCGCGTACTCGACGCGGGCCACGCCCGACGTCGCGTCCGTCGCCGTGACGGTCACGGTGCGCGCCGCCTCGTCGAGGACGCCCGTGCTCACGGGGGCGACGCGGTCGACCCGGACGTCGAGCACCTCCTCGGCGGACGTGTTGCCCGCACGGTCGGTCGCCGTCGCGACGACGCGGTGCTCGCCGTCGCCCGACACGGGGACCTCGGTGGTGCGCACGTGCTCGGTGGCGACGGCCTCGCCGTCGTCCACGCGCGTCGTGAGGACCACGCGGCCGCCGGAGTCGTCGGTGCCGTCCACGCGCACGCGGACGTCGGACCGGAACCAGCCGTCGCTGCCCGCGCTGCCGAGCGGGGTCAGCGTGACCGCCGGCGCGGTGTCGTCGCCCGCGGCCGCCTCGGCCGGGATCACGGTGACGTCCGCGCTCACGCGGCCGCCCGCGTACCCGAGCACGGAGCCCTCGACCGTGAAGGTCCCGGGGGACGCGACGTCGTCAGCGGTGACCTCGTCCCAGAAGGCCGGGACCTGCAGGGTTTCGCCGCGGGGGAACGTCACCGGGACGGTGCCCGGGAGATCCCTCTCGCCGACCTCGACCGTCACCGCGGGCGGCTCGACGGAGTCGGGCTGCTCGGCGAGGACCTTCCACTCCTCGACCGCGACGGCCGAGTACGTGCTGCCGTTGGTCGAGGCGTCGAACACGGCGCGGACCTGCGTCGTCGTGACCGGCTCGAACGTCGTGTCCTGGAAGCCGCTCGTGCCCGTGCCGTACGCGCTGGGGTTCGCGACGTCGACCCACGAGCCGCCGTCGGACGCGTCCCAGTACTGGATGCGCCACGACGCGGGGGCCGCGACGCCCACGCCCGTGCCCTGCGGCTGGTCGTTCCAGAACTCGATCTGCGAGCCCGACAGGCCCATCGGCTGGTCCCACGTGTACTGGACCCACTGCTGCGGCGGGTTGGTCCCCGTCCACGTGCCCCACATGTCCGGAGGGAGCGGGTTCGGGCGCACGATCTCGTCGTTGAGCGCCTTCGTCCAGTACTGCGTCGGCACGGGCTCGTTGGAGACGGTGACCGTCGCCTCCTGCGCGACGTTCGCGCGCGGCGTCGTGTCCTTCACCGGGGCGGGGGTCGTCACGACCTGCTTCATGCGCGGCGGCGTCTGCGTGTCGTCCCACTCGACGCGGTCGATCGCGACCGAGCGCCGGAAGTGGTTCCCGCCCTCCGCGTCGGCCGTGTGGTACGCGATCCACCACTCGCCGTCGAGCTCGAGGATGCCGGGGTGGCTCGTCGTCGACGACACCGGCGCGAGGATCGTGCCGCGGTACGTCCACGGGCCCTCGGGCGACGGCGCCGTGCCGTACGCGATGCACGCGTGGTAGTTCGCCGGGGTGCACGACGACGTCGGGCCGGCGTTGTTGCCCGCGTACGCCATGTAGTAGGTGCCGTTCCGCTCGAACGCCCACGCCGCCTCGAAGAAGCCCGTGAGCCCGCGCACGGCCTGCACGGCGCCGGTCGTCGTGCGCATGTCCGGCTCGAGCTCGACCATGCGCAGGTTCCCGAAGCTTCCCCACCACAGGTAGACGCGGGCGTCGGGGCCCTCCCCGTCGACGAGGACGGTCGGGTCGATGTTGTGGATCGTGTTCGGCGTCGGGAGCGACTGCGAGACGATCGGGCCACCGGCGTGGTCGGTCCACGGCCCCGTGGGGGAGTCGGAGACCGCGACACCGATGCCGAACTTGTCGCTCGCGGTGCTCGCCGCCTCGTGGACCGGGACGTACCAGTAGTACCGACCGTCGACGCCCTGGACGACCTGGCCGGCGTACGCGCGACCGGGCGTCGCCCAGTCGAACACCTGCTCCGGGCGCATGAGCGACGGGTGGTGCGTCCACTCGCCCGCGTCGACGTCGCTCGTCACGAACGCGCCCCACTCGTTCATGATGAAGTCGTTCGTCGTCGGGCCTGCCTCGTCGTGGCCCGTGTAGACGTAGAGCTGGTCCTCGCCCGTGGCGTTCCCCGGCGCGCCGGCCGGGACCACGAGGGGCGCCGGGTCGGCCGAGTAGTAGCTGCCGTCGTCGAGGATCGGGTTCTCGGTGCTCGTGAAGGTGTACGGGTCGGCGGCGGACGCGGGCCCCGCCGCCACGGCGACGGTGCCGAGCGCGAGCGTCATGCCGAGCGCACCCCCGAGCGCCCCCCTGCGCCCCCGTGCCCGCGACCGCGGGCGTGTGCCGTGCCTGGTCATCTGGTCTCCTGACGGTCGGCGCGAGACGACGCTGTGGCTCGCGCGGAAGGCCGTGGCGGTGACGTCCCGCGCCGCGGCACGGGGTCGCACCTCTCGTCCTCGAGATCGGTGTGCGAGCCTCAACGTGCCACAGGAGAAAGTAGAGCGCAATGGGTTTCGGCGAAGGACTGCGCGAGTTTCGTCGCTCGGGACGGCGGAACGGCGCGAGGCAGGCGCTACATCGTTGGCGTCGTGCCGATCGGGCGCTCGTCCGGGCACCGAAGGGGCCGAGACGCTCCCGAAACGCAGCCTGGTGGTTTTCGGTGTCGCCCTCCCCGCACAGCAGCGTGCCCGCCACGGTCGCAGACCGTGGCGGGCACGCCGTCCCGGGCGGGTGAGGCGGAGTCGGACCCCGCCTCACCCGTCGTCAGGGGTCGATCAGCCGCAGCTGGACGCCGCGTACTCGGACTCGACCGTGGCCGTCCTCCCCTCGGCGTCCGTCGCCGTCACGGAGCTCGTGCCGGCCTCCACCTCGTCGGCCCGGACGGGGAACGCCTGGTAGGCGTTCTTGCCGGGGGCGACGTTCTCGACGGTCTTGCTGCCGTAGGGCGTGTCGAGCGTGATGGTGAGCGGGACGTCCTCGTCGTTCAGCGCGCGCACCGCGAGGTACGCGTTGCCCGCGAGGCACCGGACCTGCGTGGTGACCGCGACGGTCCGCTCGGGCTCGCCGGCCGTGAGACCGGTGAGGTACTCGAACCCGGTCGTGGCGAAGTCCTCGCCCTCGGGAGCCCGGTCGTACTCCAGCACGTAGAGCTTGACGTCGGCCTCCTGCGCCGCGGCCAGGATCTCCTGGAGCGGCACGTCACCCTCGCCGAGGTTGGTGAACGTCGGCCGGCCGCCGGCGTTCAGGTTCACGGCGTCCTTGACGTGCAGGAGCTCGATCCGGTCGCCGTACTCCTCGATGAGCGCCGGGACGTCGACGCCCGCGTGGGCGGCCCACGCGACGTCGAGCTGGAACGTCACGTACTCCGGGTTCGTCTCGCGGACGAGGATCTCCCAGGCCGAGAGCGTCTCGCCCTCGTGCTCGTACGTGGTGCGGAACTCGCCGTCGTGGTTGTGGCCGAAGAACTTCGTCAGCCCCGCCTCGACGGTGCGCTGACCGAGACGGTTCATCGCCTCGGCCGTCGCCAGCGTGTTCTCGTACGTCCCGATGCCCGGCTGCGGGAAGCCGCCGGAGCCCACGTACTCCTGGCCCAGCGTCTTCACGTACTCGAGCGTCTCGTCGAACGTGTCCTCGTTCACGTTGTAGTGCGACGACTTCACGCTCAGGCCGTACCTGTCGGCCAGCGCCCGGAACTCCTCCGCCGTGTAGCCCGCGAAGTTCGAGCCGAACGGCTCGATGTTCTCGAACCCGATCTCGCTCAGGCGCTCGAGCACGGCCTCCAGGCCGACCTCGTTGACCCACGGGATCAGCGAGAACATCCCGATGGAGACCTGCTCCGCCGGAACCGTGACCGGCTCCTGCGGCTCACCGGCCGGAAGGCCCGTGAGGTACTCGAAACCGGTCGTGGCGAACTCCTCGCCCTCCGGGGCCACGTCGTACTCCATGACGTAGTACCGGACACCGGCCTCCTGGCCGGCGGCCAGGATCTCCTGCAGCGGGACGTCGCCCTCGCCGAGGTTGGTGAAGGTCGGGCGACCCTCGCCGGCGAGGTTGACGGCGTCCTTGACGTGCAGGAGCTCGATGCGGTCGCCGTACTCCTCGATGAGCGCCGGGACGTCGACGCCGGCGTGGGCGGCCCACGCGACGTCGAGCTGGAAGGTCACGTACTCCGGGTTCGTCTCGCGGACGAGGATCTCCCAGGCCGACAGGGTCTCGCCCTCGTGCTCGTACGTGGTGCGGAACTCGCCGTCGTGGTTGTGACCGAAGAACTTCTCCAGCCCAGCCTCGACGGTGCGCTGACCGAGGCGGTTCATCGCCTCGGCCGTGGCGAGCGTGTTCTCGTACGTGCCGATGCCGGGGGCGGGGAAGCCGCCGGAGCCGACGTACTCCTGGCCGAGCGTGGTGACGTACTCGAGCGTCTCGTCGAACGTGTTCTCGTCGACGTTGTAGTGCGACGACTTCACGCTCAGCCCGTACTCGTCGGCCAGCGCCCGGAACTCCTCGGCCGTGTAGCCCTCGAAGTTCCCGCCGAACGGCTCGATGTTCTCGAACCCGATCTCGCTGAGGCGCTGCAGCACCGCCTCGAGACCGACCTCCTGGACCCAGGGGATCAGCGAGAACATGCCGATGGACACCTGGTCCACCGGGACGGTGACCGGCTCGACCGGGCCCTCGCCGACGGCGAAGGTCAGGTGGTCGACGTCGACGCCGCCCGTGCCCGTCACGACGATCGAGCCCGAGCCCTCGGGCACGTCGCTCAGCGCCTGCGTGACGTCCTGCCAGCCCTCGCCCGTGAACTCGAACTCGGCGAGCGCCTCGGGAGCCTCGGCGCCCTCGGCCGTCCAGCCCAGGGAGACCGTGCCCTCGCCGCTGCCGCGGACGGTGATCTCGTTGATCGCCTCACCCGTCGGGGCGTGGTGCAGGGCGATCGGCGAGTAGGAGAACGAGTCGCCCTCGTCGAGCGACGTGACGTAGCCGCCGGCGCCGGCGGACGCGTCGTCCACGACCTCGACGCCCTCGGCCGCGTCGTACCACTCGGCCTGCTGGACCTCGGGCTTGAGGATGTGGGTGGCCTCGCCGGTGATGGCGGGCACCTCGCCCTGCGCCTGGTCCGTGTAAGTCACGACGAGGGTGCCGAAGATTTTCTCGCCCTCACCGTGCTCGACGGCGTCCGGGCTGGTCTGGATCGTGAAGCCGCAGCCGGCTTCCGTGTCCGCGGCCCGGCCGCTCACCTCGGGGTGCGCGTGCTCGTTGTGCCCGAGGCCGAACGTGTACTGGATGTTCCGGCACGTCGGCTGGTCGCCGTCCTCGGCGTCGTTCACCGCGACCGTGTACTGCACGGCGTCGCCCCAGTTGAAGATGGCGCCGTCCGGCTGGTCCAGCGTGATCTCGGGGGCGGTGTTGCCGACCGTGACCCGCTGGATCGCGAGGCCGAAGTTGCCGGCCGGGTCGGTGACGCGCAGCTGCACGTTGTACTGGCCCAGCTCGGTGAACGTGTGCGTCACCGTCTCGCCCTGTGCGTCGTACTCACCGTCGGCGTCGAAGTCCCAGTCGAACGTGAGCTCGGCGTTGGGCGTCTCGGCGTCGGTGGTCGCCGACGCGTCGAACGTCACCTCGAGCGGTGCGGTGCTGCCCGAGATCGGGTCCGCGGAGATGGACGCGCGCGGCGTCGTGTCGTCCGACCCGTAGGTGACCTTGTAGAGGCCCGCGTCGGGGTTCTGACGGAAGAAGCCGTCGCCGTACTCGAGCACGTAGAGCGCGCCGTCGGGGCCGAACTCCATGTCCATGACGTTGTCCCAGATCGGCTGGTTCACCGTCTCGAGGTGGCTGTTCGGCAGGAAGTCCTCGACCGCGGTGACCTGGCCGGCGGACGAGAGCTCGTCCATGGTGAACGCGACCACGTAGTCCTGCGAGAACTCGGCCATGAAGGGGTGCCCGTCCCAGTACTCCGGGAACTTGACGTCCGAGTCGAGGTTCTCGTCGAAGCGGTAGATCGGGCCGCCCATGGGCGCCTGGCCGCCGCCGCCGAGCTCGACCAGCGGGTCGAGCACCTCGGGCTGGTCGCCCGGGTTGTCGCCGTAGTAGACCTGCGGCGCGGTGACCGGCGGGACCTGGTCGAGGCCGGTGTTCCAGGTCGAGTTGTTCTCCGGACCGGCGTCGCAGTCGAAGAACTGCTCGCCCGGCGTGCCGGTCGCGTAGTCCCACTCGTTGTAGGCGGCGTTCGGGCCGTGGCAGTACGGCCAGCCGCCGTTCATCGGCTCGGTCGTGAGCTGCCACTCGACGTAGCCCATGGGGCCGCGGTCGGGCTGCGCGGAGCCGGCGTCCGGACCGTAGTCGCCCCACGACAGCGAGGCGGACTCGAGGTCGTAGTCGATCCGGAACGGGTTGCGCACGCCCATCACGTAGATCTCTTCGCGCACGAGGTCGGGGTTCTCGGCGCCGTCGAAGAGGTTGCCCTCGGGGATCGTGTAGGTGCTCCCCGGGCCCACCTCGGTGCCGGCCGCGATGTCCTCGATCGGGTTGATCCGCAGGATCTTGCCGCGCAGGTCGTTCGTGTTGCCGGCGCCGCGGCGCGCGTCGAAGCCGGGGTTCATGCCCGGCGCGTTGTTGATCGGCGTGTAGCCGTTCGCGCCCGGGGTGCCGGCGGGGGTGTTGTCACCCGTGGAGAGGAAGAGGTTGCCGTCGGCGTCCCACGCCATGTCGGCACCGACGTGGCAGCACTGGCCGCGCTGCGCGTCGACCTTGATGATCTCGCGCTCGCTGGCCAGGTCGATCGTGCTGGTCTCGGGGTCCCACGTGAACCGCGAGAGCAGGTTGTAGCCGAGCCACTGGTTCCAGTAGCTCTCGTCCTCGCCCGCGGGCAGCGTGTTCGGGGCGCTGCCCTGGGGCGTCGTCTCCGGGTACTCGACCCCGGTGGGCGACGTGCCCTCCATCACGCGGGGCGCGTAGACCATGTAGACGTAGTTGTTCTCCTCGAAGTTCGGGTCGAGGGAGATGCCCTGCAGGCCGTCCTCGGAGTTCGCGTAGACGTCCAGCTCCGCGACCTGCGTGGTCCGCCCGGTGGCGGTGTCGGTGAGGCGCACGACGCCGTCGCGCGCGGTGTGCAGGACCCGCGAGTCGGGCAGCACGGCGAGGTCGATGGGCTCGCCCGTGTTCTTGCTGAGCAGGACCTTCTCGTAGTTGTTCCAGTCGGTCGCCTCCTCGGCGGCCGGTGCGTCGACGTCCTCGTCGCCGTGACCGGGGTGGGCGCTCGCCCCGCTGATCGAAAGTGGTACCAGCACCGCAACGGACAGCGCTGCGGCGGCACCGCGGGTCAGCCAGCGGCGACCCGTGGATGGTTTGTGCACAACGTCCTCCTTGACGCATCTCGAGGAGTCGGCGGCCCGGGACCGGCGACGGCGCCGTCGCCGTTGCCGGCTGCTCGACGTCGCGCAGATCGGTGGACCCCCGATGGGCTGGGGGCGCTCGGCGACGAGGCCCCCGTGCGAGGGGAGACGGTGTCCCCCTTCACCCGCCCGAGGCTACAGAGCACTTTCGTCGATGCCAATACGAAAGTTGAAACTTTGTCGTCGAGTTGCGGGATCCGTTCACCCGGGATAGAAGCCGGGGCCGGACAGCACCGCGGCCGGGTGCGACGGGGGTCGTGCCCCGCCGCACCCGGCCGTGGTGGTCGGACGTCGTGGTCGGACGTCGTGGTCGGACGTCGTGGTCGGACGTCGTGGTCGGACCGTCAGCCGCAGGACGCGGCGTCGTAGCCCTCCGTGACGGTCGTCGTGGCCCCGGCGCCGTCGGTCGCCGTGACCGTGACCTCGCCGGCGTCCACGGACGCCGCGCGGGCGGCGAACGCGTGGTACGCGTTCCTGCCCGGCTCGACGTCCGCGACCTCCTTCGTCCCGAACGGCGTCTCCAGGCGCACGGCGACCGGTCCGTCGTCGTCGTTCGTGGCCCGGACGGCGACGTAGACCTTGCCCGCGAGGCAGCGCGTCTGCGCCGTGACCGACACCTCGGGGCCGGCCGGGGCGCCGTCGCCCACCGTGAGGGTGAGCGTCGTCGTCGTGGTGCCCGCCGTGCTCACGTACGGCGGGAGGACGAGGTCGCCCTCGATGACGTGGACGCCCGGCGTCTGCACGACCGACTCGTCGAAGTCCCACTCGACGCCGATCGCCTGGTTGTCCCGCGAGCCGTCGTTGTACGACACCTCGACCCGGGTGGGCAGCCACGGCAGCTCGCCGACGTCGACGGACTGCTCGAACTGCTCCGCGCCCTGGATCGAGATGCCGCCCTGCGAGCTCTCGGGCCGCACGTAGACCCGCGCCTCGGCGATGAGCCCGTAGGTCGAGTTCGTGCCGTAGACGACGAACGGCTCGACGTTGGTCTCGGCGACCATCTCCGGTGTGATCGGCTGCCACGTGAAGTCGACCGTGCCGCGGCGCCCGCTCGAGTACACGACGTCGAGCGACGCCGGGAGCTCGGGCACCTCGCCCGTCACCGTGCGCACGAGGACCGGGCTGTCGACCGTGTCCACGGTGTCGCCGTTGACGCGCCAGCGCAGCACGCCCGTGCCGGCCCCGCCGCCCTGCACGCCCGTGATCCGGATGCGCAGGTGGCTCGCCTCGACGGGCTCGAACTTGAGCCGGTTGTACGCGTTGCGCTGGAGCGCGCCCGCGTACGTCGAGCCGTCCGTCAGCGTGACGGGCGCCCAGTCGGTGCCGTTCGACGAGTGCTCGACGACGTACGTGTCCGCGCGCGGCATGCGCGTCCCGCCGTTGTCGTCGTACCAGTAGATCTCGGTCGACGCGACGAGCACCGGGGACTCCCAGGCGTACTGGATCGACGCGGCGCTCGTCGGGCTCGTCCCGTTCGCGGGCTGGCCCCACGTGCCCCAGCCGTTGCCCGCGCCGGGCGCCGAGCTCGCCGGGGTGTCGGGGTCGTTGACGCGGTCCGGGTTCTCCCACGGCGCGGACCCGCTCGTGGAGATCGTCGCGAGCGCGCCGAACTCCGCCGAGGTGGCCTTCTCCGTGAGCTCGACCTCGACGTCGCGCTCGGTGGTGAGCTCGCCGTCGGAGGCCGTCAGGCGGAGCACGTAGACACCGGGCACCGTGCCCGTGACGGTCGTCGTCAGCGCGTCCTCGTCGCCGAAGATCACGCCCGCGCCGTCGGGCGCGGAGACGGTCGACCAGCCGTAGGTGAGCTCGCCGTCCTCCGGGAGGCCGTCGTCCGTGACCGTCCCGACGAGCGTCGTGGACAGGTTGCCGTCCTTCGACCGGTCGACGTTCACCGCGACCGAGGGCGCGTCGTTGACGACCTCCGGCACGTCACGGCCCGAGTCGAAGACCTGGATCTCCGAGATGGCGGTCCAGTGCGACGGCGTGTTGGTGAACGCCACGCGGACGCGGTCCGCCGTGACGGTCTCGAACAGCGCCTCGTTGAACTTCGGCCCGGGGACCTTCGGCGCCTTGTACGCGTCGGGGACCGTGGTCCAGCCGCCGGAGCCGTCCGGCACCTGGATCGAGTACCGCAGCGGCTCGCGGTACCCGCCGGCCTGCCGGTCGCTGACGAACCACACCTTGACGTTGTCGAACGACGTCGGCTCGCCGAGGTCGAGCTCGACGTACCCGGTGTCGCCCTCGGTGCCGTAGTTGCCCCAGTACGGCTCGTTGACGGTGGTGCCGTCGGTCACCGCGTCGAGGGACACGGGGCGCTCGGTCGTGCTGATCGCGCCGGGCGTGTAGTTCATCGAGCCGGTGCTCCAGCCCGGGGTGTGGAACTGGCGCCACGGCGTCGGCCGCGGGCCCTCCTGGGCGGCCGACGACGACAGCCCGGCCCCGGCCGCGAGGTTCGGGGCGTCCTCGGTGACGTCGATGCCCGCCGTGCGCAGGTACGAGACCACGCGCTCGTCCTCGATCGGGGTGCCGACCGCCGTGGGCAGGTCGACGCCCGCGTCGTCGACGACCTCAACCGTGAGGCCCTCGTCGGACTCGACGACCTCGTTGGCCACCGGGTCGTAGACGAACCGGCCGAGCGCGTCGGCGGAGGCCTTGCGCTCGCCGTCGACGAACAGGCTGTAGCCCGCGCCGAGGCCGTAGTGCGAGCCGTCCTCGTCCCACACGATCGTCAGGTCGTGGCCGTGGTAGCGCAGGTTGTTGACCATGAAGTGCTCGTAGCCGAGGTCGATCGGCCAGAGCTCGATCTTGTCGTCGGACCGCGGCCGGATGCCGCCCATGTCCTCGACGTAGATGTAGTTCATGTTCCCGAGCATCACGTGGTTCGGGTTGTTGCGGTTGTACGTCTGCGTGGCCGGGTCCCAGTTCGAGTAGTACTCGGACTGGTTGGGCGCGCGCAGGTCGCCGCCCGGGTAGATGCTCCACGCCATCCAGTCGAGCAGGCGCGCGGCGTACTCGGGCGTGACGTACTTCTGCTCTGGGTCGTAGTGGCGCAGCGCCGAGCGCACGGCCCGGTACTGCACGGTGAAGTTGATGTTGGAGAAGTTGTTCGAGCCGCCGATCTGGTACTTCGTCTTGTCGTACTGGTTGGCGGTATAGAACGGAAAGATCGGGAAGTTGTCCCCGAAGCGCAGGAAGCGGAAGCCGTCCTCGTACGTCGCGGCCTGGTCGAACGGGATGAGGTTCTGCGCGTAGACGTCGTACAGGTTGGACTCGCGCGCCGGGATCAGGTCGCGCTCGCCCTCGGGGAGCGGGTTCGCCGCGCCGTTGTTCGCGGCCGGTGCCGACTGCGCGCCGTGCGACGTGCCCGCGAGGAACATCCGGGCCGACTCGCTCCACAGCCGGTCGAGGACCGCGGTCTGGATCTCGTCCGCCTGCGCCTGCATCTCGGCGACCTTGGCGTCGTCCGCACCGGCCATCTCGTACAGCTGCGCGGCCGCGTCGAAGTCGCCCCACACGTAGGCCGACTCGGGGCGCTCGATCGTGCGCGCGCCCGGTGCGCCCGCGTTCACGCGCGGGAACCCGAACGAGATCGCGTCGGAGTCGTTGCCGGGCATGTAGTTGGTGTCGTACGCGATGAGGCCGTCGTCGTTGCCGTCGTAGTGCTCGAGCTGGCCCTTGCCGTCCCACTCGAAGTAGTGCGCGAACCGCTCGGCGACGTCGGCCCCGCCGCCGTGCACGTTGAACGCCTCGAGCCCGGCCGTGCCGAGGTACTGCGAGTAGTGGTTGTTCCAGCTCGTGTGGCCGGGGCTGTCGAGGAACGCCGACGAGCCGGACAGCTCGCCGATGTTGAGGATCTGCCCGTACCCGAGGTAGGGGTTGCGGATCCACTTCGTGTCCTGCAGGTGCATCGGCTGCGTGAGCGCGACCGAGTTCTGGTACAGGTTCACGCCCTCGATCGTCGTCGGGTACTGGTACACGTACCCGGGCTCGTTCGCGTCGAGGCTGTTGTAGCGCTCGCCCCACCAGCGGTAGACGATCGCCTTCTCGATGCCCGGGCTCGGCACGTCGATGTACGGGATGTCCTGCGCCCAGCGGCGGTTGAACTCCGTCACGCCCTCGCGGAACGCGTCCGCCGGCGCGAGCGCGGCGTACTCCTCGAACGCGGCGCGGGAATCGGGCATCCCCGCGCTCGACAGGACGCCGACGACGGACAGGTCGACCGACCCGCCCGCCGGGACCGTGATCTCACGGTCGAGGTTCGTCCCGGCGCGCTCGAAGCCGGCGGCCTTGAGGCCGACCGTCACGGTGGACCACGGCGTGTCGACGAGCCCGTTGTTGGAGCCGCTCGTCAGGGTGCGCGTGCCCGTGAGCTCGTCGGCCGCGTCGGTCGACGTCGTCGCGAGCGGCGAGGCGGCGCGGACGGTGAACGTCGCGTCGGCGCCGCCGGGGTTGGTGAACGTGATGGCCGTGACGGCCACGTTGTCGTACGTGATGAGCTTCTTGAGGTCGGCCGTGACGCCGGTCGTGCCGACCGTGTACCGCGCCGTCGCGTGGCTCGGCGCGTTGAAGCGCTCCGCGCCCACCTCGGTGACGCTCTGGCCGGGGACCGTGACCGTGTAGAAGTTCCCGAGGTTGTTCGGGCCGCCCGCGAAAGCCGTGCCCGCGAAGCCCATGACGTTCCAGTTGCTGTTCCCGCGCATGTACAGCGTGCGCCCGCGGGTCTGCAGGACGCCGTTGCCCTGCGTGCCCTTCACGCCGAGCACGCGGTCGAGGTAGTAGTCCGTCCCCCCGGCTGCGAGATCCTTCTCGAAGATCGAGCCGTGCATCGATCCCGCGGTCCACGACACGCCCGGCTCGAGCGCCGCCGCGGCCGCGTCGACGCCCGTGTACGTCGGGTCGCCGATGTCCATCGAGTCGGTCTCACCGCTCGTCCACAGGCCGACGTCGCTCTCGTTCTCCGGCAGGACCGGGTCCGCCCAGGCCGCCGCGGGCACGAGGGCGACGCCGGTCACCGCCAGCGCGCCCGTCATCGCCGAGGCGACGACCCTTCTCCACGTTCTTCCCGACATCACCAAGTCCTCTCCGTCGAAAACCGGACTGCGGCGCCGGCGGGGACCGCCCCTTCGCGGTCCGCCTCGACGACGAGGTCGCCGGCCGCCAGCAGTCAACCAGCCGGCCGCAGGTATCGCAATGGTTTTCGGTATCACGACGACGCCGCCCGCTCCGAGTTCCGGAGCGGGCGGCGGTGGCGTGAATGGCGGAATGGCTGCCTGACAGGGCTGATGCGGGTCGGACGGGGTCCGGGGCGTCGGACGGATCGCCCCGTGCAGCGAAACAGTCTCCGACCGTGTTTTCGGTCGCCGAGCCGGTCCCCGCGAGCCGGTTGCCGCGAGAGCTGCTCGCGCGGTCAGAGCGTCGGCATCCAGACGCGCATCGTCGACGGCCCCCGGTTCGCCCAGTCGTGGTACGGGACGAGCGCGACGTCCCGCTCGACCCGTGCCTGCTCGTCCGTCGCCGGTCCGTCGGCTCGTGCCGCCCGCCGGCCGTCGCCCGAGCCGTCCGCGGGCGCGTAGGGCCACGTGCGCGCGTGGTGGTCGACGACGACGCCCCGCACGAGGACCCGCCCGTCCTCCTCGCGCGGCGCGACGGACGCGTCGACCCGCAGGTCGGCGACGTCGCGGCCGTCGAGGTCGACGGACTCGACGCACAGCACCTCGGGGCCGCGCTGGACCGCGACGCAGCCGCGCACGGCGTCGATGCGGTCGTCGGGGCGCAGGAACCGCGGCGCCATGTCGAGCTCGAGCACCACGACGCTCCCGGCGCGCAGGTCGGGCACGGCGACCACGCCCGCGGGCACGCGGCGCTCGGGGCCGTCGTCCACCCGGAGCGTCGCGGTGGGCGACCACGCGGGCACGCGGAGCGTGAGCGCCCAGCGGCCCGCGGGCGCCTCGACGACCGTGATCCGCACGCGCCCGTCGGCCGGGTACCGCGTGTCGACGTCGACCGCGACGCGCTCGCCCGACGGCAGCGCCGCCCGGATCTCGCTCGTCGCGTACTGGTGGAGCTGGAGCCCGCCGTCGTCGACGGTCGCGACGTACGCGGCGAGGCTCGCGAACGTCCGCGCCACGTTCGGCGGGCAGCACGACACGTCGAACCACGGCGCGCGCAGGGAGGACTCGGCCCGCTTGCTCGCGGCGTCGGGCGCGGCCGCCTCGCCGGGCACGCGCTGGTGCAGGGTGTTGGCGTAGTAGAACGCGCGACCGTCCTGTGCCGGCGACGTCGCCACGACGTTGTAGAGCGTGCGCTCGACGGCGTCGGCGTAGCGCGGGAGACCCTGCGCGAGCAGCAGGCGCCACGAGACCATCACGGAGCCCACGCCGGCGCACGTCTCGGAGTACGCGCGGTCGGGCGGCAGCACGTAGTCCTCGCCGAACGCCTCGTCCTGGTGGTGCGACCCCTGCCCGCCGGTCACGTACGTGCGCGCCGCGTGCGTGCGCTCCCACTGCCGCGCGACGGCGGTGACGAGCTCGTCGTCGCCCGTCTCCACCCCGACGTCGACCGCGCCGGCCGCGAGGTAGTTCGCGCGCACGGCGTGCCCGCGGAACACGGCGGCGTGACGCACCGGGACGTCGTCCTGGTAGTACGAGCGGCCCCACTCGATGTCGGCGAGCGTCCCGTGCCCGCGGCGCTCGACGAAGAGGGCGGCCTGCCGCACGTAGCGGGGCTCGTCGAGCACGCGACCGAGCTCGGCGAGCGCCACCTCGATCTCCGCGTGCCCGCACACGCCCGGGTTGCCGTCCGGGCCGAACGTCGCGCACACGTGGTCCGCGGAGCGGCGCGCGACCTCGACGAGCAGGTCCTCCGCGTGCCCCGTGCGGGCCCGCGCGACGGCGGCCTGCATGAGGTGGCCCTGGCAGTAGAGCTCGTGCCCCCACTCGAGGTCGGAGTACCGCGCCCCCTGGCCGGGGCGGCCGAACATCGTGCCCACGTAGCCGTCGGGCTCCTGCGCCGCCGCGACCCGGCGCACGATCGCGTCGAAGCGGGCCTCGAGCGCGGCGTCGGGCCGGCGGCCCAGCTCCCACGCCATGGCCTCGAGCAGCTTGTAGACCTCCGAGTCGCTGAACTCGCGCCCCCGGCGCCCCTCGGGCAGACCGCCGCGCACGGCGAGGTCGAAGTTCGGCAGCCACCCCTCGCGCTCGAGCCAGTGCTCGATGTGCGCGAGCGTCGCGGACGCGTTCGTGTCCTGGCGCTGCGCCCAGAAGCCGCCGGTGATGCGCACCTCGTCGAGCCCGAGCGGGCGCAGCCGGCCGTCGCGCGGGGCCACCGGCCGGCCGCCGTCGGGCCGGGCGGCTCCGGGCCGGGCGGCCGACGGGTCGGACCGGTCGGACGAGGCGGACGGGTCGGACGGGGTCACGGCCGCGCGCGCGGTCGGGGAGAGGGTCACGGTGCTACCTCCGGGGGCGGCCGGGCCGCGTGGGTGGTCGGGGACGCCCGCGGGCGTCGCGGTGGGGTGGGCCGTGGGGCCCGGGGTCGCGCCGTCGTCGGCGGCGCTCATCCCTTCAGCGCTCCCGACATGAAGCCGCGCACGTAGTGGCGCTGGAGGAGCAGGAACAGCACCACGCACGGCAGGGCGAGGACGACGACGCCGGCCTCGGTCGCGCCGTAGTCGACGATGCCCATGACCTGCTGGCGCATGTTGGCGACGGCGAGCGGCAGCGGGGCCTTGTCGGAGTCCGTGATGAGGATGAGCGGGGCGATGAAGTCGTTCCACGCGGCGAGGAAGGCGAACAGGCCGACGGTGATGAGGCCCGGCTTCACGGCGGGCAGCAGCACGCGGCGCAGCGCGCCGAACGCCGTGCAGCCGTCCACGAGCGCGGCCTCGTCGAGCTCGCGCGGCACGGACTCGAACGAGATCCGCATGAGGAACGTCGCGAACGGCAGCTGGAACATCGTCATGACGCACGCGAGGCCGAGCAGCGAGTTCTGCAGCCCGATGGCGTTGAGCAGCACGTACAGGGGGATGAGGAGCGTCGCGTACGGGACCATGAGGATCGCGAGCGTCACGAGGAACAGCACGTCGCGCCCCGGGAAGCGGAACCGGGCGAACGCGTAGCCGCCGAGCAGCGAGATCGTCAGCGTGAAGAGCACCGTGAGCCCCGAGACGATGACCGAGTTCGCGAGGTGCTGCCCGATCCCGGCCTGGTACGCGGCGAGGGTCGCGTAGTTGCCGAAGCCCCAGCCGTCGACCTGGGCGCTGCCCGGTTGCGGGGACACCGACGCGACGCCGGCCCACACGAGCGGGAAGAGGAAGATGATCGCGAGCGCGCCCGTGAAGACCCAGTAGGGCGTGCGGAGCGCGAGACCGGCGAGGTAGGTGCGGGGAGCGCGCCGCGCCGGCTCGGGCGGCGTGCCGTCCTGCGGCGCGGGCGCGGGCGGGGCGGGAGAGGTCGTCGTCGTCATGTCACTTCTCCTCGGGGGCGCGCATCCCGCGCAGCTGGGCGATGTTGATGACCACGAGGGCGCCGAGGACGATGATCGACAGCGCCGCGGCGACGCCGAGGTCGTTCTGGCCCTGGAACGCCACGTTGTAGATCAGCTGGACCACGGTGATGGTGCTGTTGTCCGGCCCGCCCTTGGTCAGGATGAAGAACTGGTCGAAGGCCAGCAGGGACCCGGTGACGCACAGGACCGTGCACAGCGCGAGCGACGGCCGCAGCAGCGGGAGGGTCACGCGCGTGAACGTCTGCCACCGGCTCGCGCCGTCCATGCGCGCCGCCTCGTAGACCTCGTGCGGGATGCCCTGCAGCCCGACCATGAGCAGCAGCATGTAGAAGCCGGCGAACCGCCAGACGATGAGGAACACGGTCGACCACAGGGCGCCGTCGGGGGACCCGAGGAACGAGATCGGCTCGTCGATCAGCCCGAGGCGCTCGAGGAACGGGGAGATCGGGCCGCTCTGCGGCGAGTACAGCGCGTAGAAGAGCAGCGAGGCGGACGCGAGGCCGAGCGCGCTCGGCACGAGGATCGACGTGCGCAGGACGTTGGTCCAGCGGCTCGACTCCTGCACGAGCATCGCGAGACCGAGGGCGAGACCGATGAGCAGCACGGTCGTGATGACCGTGTACTTCAGCGTGAAGACCACGGAGTCCCAGAAGAACCGGTTGTCGACCGCGTCGGCGAAGTTCTCGGGGAGGTTGACCCCGCGGTTGCCGGCGAGCAGCGGCCAGTCCGACACGGACATCTGGCCGACGAGCAGGACCGGCAGGACGAAGAAGACGAGGACGAAGACCGCGGTGGGGGCGGCGAACGCCCACCCGCGGAGCGCGTTGCGCCGTCCGGGGCGGCGCCGGCGCGGCGACCGGGCCACGGCGGGGTCCGCGCCGATCGGGACGTCGGCTCCGCCGTCGGGCAGGGGGCCGACGGGACGCGGGGCCGGAGGCGAGGGGTGCGCTGACTGCACCGGCATGGGACTCTCCTGGGCTGTCCGGGAACGAGCTGGCGAGGGCGGCGGCACCGGCCGGGAGGGTGCCCGCCCGGCGGCACGACGGCCGTGGGCGGGCGTCCCGGCCGGCACCGGGACGGGGTGCTACTGCTGCAGCACCGCCGTGATCTCCTCGTTGTCCTCCTCGACGCTCGAGCCGTCCTCGAAGACGGCGTTGCGCACGAGCGTGAGCCAGGGGCTGTTCGGCGCGTTGAACGCCTGCTGGAAGTTGCGCGCCACCGGCGTGCGGCCCTTGCTCGCGACCTCGTTGATCGTCACGACGCGCGGGTCGGCGGAGGTGTACTCGTTGTCGATGAGGTCGGCCCGCGAGACGACGTCGCCGTTCTTGGCGAGGACCTCGACCTGCGCCTCCTCGGACATGAGCCAGGAGAGGAAGTTCCACGCCTGCTCGGAGTTCTCGGAGTCCTTCGAGATGCCGATGCCGTCGCCGCCCACGAACGTGGACTCGCCGCCGTCGGGGCCGGGGATCGGCGCGACGCCGACGTCCACCGTCTCGTCCGCCGTCGACAGGAGGGTCGCCGGGTACGGCATGACGCCGATCTTGCCCTCCTGGAACGGGCCCACCCACGTCGCACCGGTCTCGTCGCGCGTGCCGGCGCCGACCGCGTCGGAGTCGACGAGGTCCTTGAACGTCGCGTAGACGTCCTGGGCGGTGTCGCTCGCGAGGAACGACTCGGTGCCCTCGGCGTTCATGACGTCCTCGTCGGCGGCCCACACCATCGGGAACCACGTGAAGACGAGGCAGCCGCCGCAGTTGCCGCCGAAGAACGTGCCGTCGACGCCGTTGCCGAGCGCGTCCACGGCCTTGGCGTGCTCGGCGTACTCCGCCAGGGTCGTCGGCGGGGCCTCGGGGTCGAGGCCCGCCTGCTCGTAGAGGTCCTTGTTGTAGAACATGACGGAGACGTCGAGCACGAACGGCAGGACGTGCTGCATGTCGTCGTACGTGCCGGCCTCGAGGTGGCCCTGGTTGATCTCGTCCGCGTGGTCGAGCTGGTCGATGCGGCCGGTGAGGTCCTGGAACAGGCCCTGCTCGGCCCAGTTGGGCACGTAGACGATGTCGGCGGCGAACAGGTCCGGCAGCCCCCCGCTGCCCGCCGCCGCGCCCACCTTCGCGACGTAGTCGTCGTTCGGGACGATCGTCAGCTCGACCTGGTTCTCGTGGCTCGCGTTGTACGCGTCCACGAGCAGGTTGGCCTGCTTCTCGAGCGGCGCCCGCGTCCACAGCGTCAGCGTGGTGCCGTCGTCCACCCCCTCGGGGCTGCCGCCCGCGGCGGCGCCGCCGTCGTCCGACCCCTCGGACCCGCCGCACGCGGCGAGGCCGAGCGCGGTGAGGCCGATCACCAGCGTCGAGGCAACGGCCCTCGTCACCGACGTCCTGCGGTGGTGTGTCATCTCGCGTCTCCTCGTACTCGTCGTTGAGCTGTGCGCACCGCTGCCGGGCGGCCACGAGGCCGCCCGAACCGTTTTCGGTGCGGGTGTCGTCGGCGGCCAGGTCGTCTGGCCGTCCGGCCTCACCGGGGGCTACTCTTTCGGGACTCCGGAGCCGCTGGGCGACATCGCCCGATCGGCCCTCGGTGGCCGAAAGCAACCGAAAAGGTTTTCTGAATCTAGGGCAGGCGCATCGCCCCGTCAAGCATCTCGGCGGGTTACAGTTCGATCACGGCGACTCGGCCGGCGGCGTCCGCGCCGCCGGGCCGGGAGAGGGGGCACGAGCCTCATGACCACCCAGAGCGGGAGCGCGGCGCCGCGCGCCGCGACGCTCACCGACGTGGCACGTCTCGCCGGCGTGTCCATCGCGACGGCGTCCAAGGCGATCAACGGGCGCGACCAGGTCAAGGCGGAGACGCGCCTGCGCGTCCTCGAGGCCGCGGAGCGGCTCTCCTTCGCGCCCAACGCCCTCGCGCGGGGGCTGCTCAAGGGGCGCACGGGGACCGTCGGGCTCCTCACGAGCGACCTCGAGGGCCGGTTCTCCATCCCGGTGCTCATGGGCGCCGAGGACGCGTTCGGCGCCGGGCGCGTCTCGGTCTTCCTGTGCGACGCGCGCGGCGACGCCATCCGCGAGCAGCACCACGTGCGCGCGCTGCTGTCGCGCCGCGTCGACGGGCTCATCGTCGTCGGGTCGCGCACCGACCCGCGCCCGCCGCTCAGCGGCGACATCCCCGTGCCGGTGGTCTACGCCTACGCCCCGTCCGAGGACCCGGCCGACCACTCGATCACCGCCGACAACGTCGGGGCCGGGCGGCTCGCCGTCGAGCACCTGCTCGCGTGCGGGCGGCGCAAGGTCGCGCACGTCTCCGGCGACCCCGGGTACAAGGCCGCCCAGGACCGCGCCGCCGGCGCGCAGGCCGCGCTCGCCGCCGCCGGGCTCGAGCTCGTGGGCGGGCAGACCTACTTCGGGTCGTGGAGCGAGGGCTGGGGCCGCGGCGCCGCCCGCATGATCGTCGAGCAGCACCCCGACGTCGACGCGTTCTTCTGCGGCAGCGACCAGATCGCCCGCGGCGTGCTCGACGCGCTGCGCGAGCTCGGGCGCGACGTCCCCGGGTCGACCTCCGTCATCGGGTTCGACAACTGGGAGGTGCTCACCACGAACGCGCGCCCGCAGCTCACGAGCGTCGACATGAACCTCGAGCGGCTCGGCCGCGTCGCCGCGCAGCGCCTGTTCTCCGCGATCGACGGGCAGGTGCGGCCCGGCGTCGAGGAGCTGCCCTGCCGGGTCGTGACCCGCGCGTCGAGCACGCCCGTCAACTGACGCCTCAGACGAAGCCGAACAGCGGCGGGAACGCCACGACGACGACCGCGGCCCACACGGCGTAGACCGGCAGGAAGCGCGTCTGCCACCGCACGAGCGCGTCGAGCGGCCGGTGGCGCAGGAACCGCGCCGCGAGCACCGCGGAGCCGACGAGGTGCACGAGCAGCAGGAGGTTGAGCCCGAGGGCCGCGACCTTGTTGGGGCTCACGCCGAACTCGGCGATGCGCGTGAGCATCGCGGTCAGCGCGACCGCGTCGACCGCGAGCGCCGCGACGACGAGGACGAGCTGCAGGCCGTCGAACAGCGTCGGTGGGGCGAGCGGGTCGCGCGCCGAGACGGAGTACAGCAGCAGGCACAGCACCAGCACGAGGATCGCGTCCATGAGGATGAGCAGCTCGCGGTCCACGGCGGCGAGGTCGCCCGCCGTCAGCAGGACGGCGAACAGCGCGACGAGCATGACGACGGTGAGCGGCGTGAACACCTTGGTGAGCACCGGGGCGATGTTCTCGACGACGTTCTGCTTCGCCTCGACGAGCCACGCGGCCACGACGAGCGCGCCCGGCACGCAGAACGGCAGGATCCAGTCCTCGAGCCAGGGCTCGAGGTCGACGTCGACGAGGGAGAAGACGCCGAGCGTCAGGCCGATCAGCACGCCGCCGCCGAGGGCGAGGAGCGTGACGTACACCGCGAGCTCGCCCGTGAAGCGGGCGAAGTCCATGCGTCCCGCGTCCGAGCGCCAGCGTCCGGCGACGTACGCGACCCCCACCAGTGCCCACAGCACGACCGGCGCGTGGATCGCCGCGAGCAGCTCCGTCGAGCCGAGCGGCGCGAACGGGTACGCGTTGAGCACGACGGCGAGCACGACGGACGGGACGAGCAGCGTGACGCCGACCTGCCACGTGAGGCGCCGCTTCCACGCGAAGTAGCCCGCGAGGAACGGGAACACCAGGAGCGCGACGTTGCGCAGCAGCACCTCCTCGGACGGCACCAGCTCCGCCGCGACCTTGACCGCGACGCCCGCGCCTACGGCGAGGGCCAGGACGACGGCGAGCTCCCGCCACGACCGCGACCCGTCCTCCGGCGCCTCGCGCACCAGCACGAGCTGCTTCCACAGCCGGTCCGAGTGCTCCCGGGCGAACTCGCGCGACACCGCGTCCAGGTCACCCATGCGCTTCACCGCGACGAGGAACGCCTCCTCGTCGTCGAGCCCCGTCGCGCGCAGGTCCTCCACCCGCTCGCGCAGGTGGTCCTCCATCTCGTCGACGTCCGCCGCCGAGATCGCCTCCCGGCGACGCACGTAGCCGCGCCACTGGTCGATCTGCGCCTCCAGCTCGGCGTGCCGCTCCGCGTGCGGCCCGGGCGCCGGAGCCGACGACGCCATCACGCCCACCCCTCCGCGCGCCGCGGCGGCAGCGCCGGCCCGGCCTGCGCCTCCCGCCACACCTGCGCCAGCGCGTCCGCGACCACGTGCCACTGCGCCTGCCGCTCGGCGAGCGCCTCGCGGCCGGCCGTCGTGATCGCGTAGTGCTTGCGGCGGCGCCCGACGTCGGACACTCCCCACGACGACTCCACGTGACCCAGGCGCTCGAGGCGGTGCAGCAGCGGGTAGAGCATCCCGTCCGTCCACTGCATGCGCCCGCCCGACAGCTCGTCGACGCGCTTGAGGATCGCGTAGCCGTACGACTCGCCCTCGCTGAGGATGCCGAGCACGAGCGGGGTGGCCGAGGCGGCCACGAGGTCCTTGTCGATGCGCACGGGCGTCTCCTTGCCTAGATGAGCTAGGCATGAACCCTAGCACCGCTAGGCCTTTGGGTCTCGGTCGCGGTGGGTGTGGTCGCCTGGGGAGGCGGGTGGGGTGGTGGCGCCGGATCTACCATCCGCGGCTCGTCCCTCGCCGCTCCCGCCAGGCCCGCCACGATCCGGCGCCACCACCCCACCCGCCCGTGTCGTCGCACCATCGCGTTCGGTAGCGTGGATGCGTTCCCTGCACCGCGATCGACGACGACGGCGGATCCTCGGGGGTGTGACTGATGGCGCGCTCGTACCTGTTCGCCCTGACCGACGGGGGCGGGACCGTGCCGCCCGAGGTGGGGGCCGCGCGTCGGCTCGTGGAGCGCGGGCACCGCGTGCGGGTGCTGGCCGAGGACTCCATGGCGTCCGAGGTCCGGGCGGCCGGCGCGACGTTCGTGCCGTGGGAGACGGCGCCCAACCGGCGCGACCGCGACCCGGCCCACGACCCGCTCCGGGACTGGGAGGCGCGGGGCGCCCTCGCGCAGGCACGCCTCATCGGTGACCGCGTCATCGCGGGCCCCGCTCCCGCGATCGCGCGCGACGTCCTCGCCGCCGTCGACGCCGAGCGGCCGGATCTCGTCGTCACGTCCGTGTTCACCGTCGGCGCGATGATCGCCGCGCAGTCGCGGGGGATCCCGTTCGACGTCCTGCTGCCCAACGTCTACGCGGCCCCTTACCCCGGTCGGACGCCGTTCGGCGCCGGTCTGCGGCCCGCTCGCGGGCCGGTCGGGCGGCTGCGCGACCGTGCGGTGACGTCGGCAGCGACACGGACGCTCGACCGGTTCACGCTCGCGCGGCTCGACGCGCTCCGCGCGGACCTGGGGCTCGGCCCGCTGACCCACTCGTGGGAGCAGATGGGCGCGGCGCGGCAGCAGCTCGTCATGACGAGTCCCGCGTTCGACCTGCCCGGGCCGCTCCCCGCCAACGCGCGGTACGTCGGGCCGGTGCTCGACGACCCGTCCTGGGCCGACGACGTCCCCTGGGAGGCCCCGCCCGGCGACGACCCGCTCGTGCTCGTCGCCCTGTCGTCGACGTTCCAGGACCAGGCGGCGCTGCTCCGGCGCGTCGTCGCCGCCCTGTCGGCGCTGCCCGTGCGGGGCGTCGTCACGACGGGTCAGGGGCTCGATCCCGGCGCGGTGCCCGTGCGGGGCGTCGTCACGACGGGTCAGGGGCTCGATCCCGGCGCGGTGCCCGGGTCGGCGAGCGTGAGCGTCGTCGCGGCGGCGCCCCACCGGGCCGTGCTGCGCGACGCGGCGCTCGTCGTCACGCACGGCGGGCACGGCACCCTGCTCAAGGCGCTCGTCGCCGGGTGCCCGGTCGTCGTGCTGCCGCACGGGCGCGACCAGGCCGACAACGCCGTGCGGGTCACGCTCCGCGGTGCGGGCGTCGCCGTCCCGCGGCGGTCGTCGGCCGGCCGGATCCACCGGGCCGTGCACCGGGTGCTCCACGACCCGTCCTTCGCACGCGCCGCGGCCCGGCTCGGGGACGCCGTCCGTCGCGACGCCGAGCACGGCACGCTCGTGGCCGAGCTCGAGGACCTCGACGGCCGGGCGTCCTGAGCGCGCCGCGACCCCCGGCCGCGGGTTGCGGTCGGAGGTCGCGGCGTGACTGCGACCTGCGTGCGGCGTCAGCCGGCGTAGGTCTCCAGCTCGGCGATGCGCGGCGTCCCCGTCGCGCTCGTGATCTCGAGGTTGATCTTCCGCAGGGACGTCGCGGGGAACGTCACGGTCCCCGGTGAGCCGCTGCCGCTGCGCAGCACCGCGCCCGTGTCGTTGTCGACCACGCGCCACGACCCGACGCTGCCGCCGCCCGAGGCCTCGCGGACGACGACGCGCGACACAATCGTGTCCGAGCCCCACTTGATCGAGACCCGCCCCGTCGAGCCGGCCGGCGACCAGTAGGTGCTCGTGTCACCGTCCCGCACGTCGCCATAGCTCGTCCCGCTCGCCTTGCTCGAGCCGTCGCTGCCCGCCCCGAGGCTGAGGTTCGTCCCGTCCGGCTCGGGCTCCGGCTCGGGCTCCGGCTCGGGCTCGGGCTCGGGGTCGGGTCCCGGGCCGGGGTCCGGGTTCTGCGGCGTGCAGGAGCCGTCGGACGTCCGCAGACCCGTGTTCGCGCCGGCCGTCTGGCTGACGACGCCGGGCACGCAGCTCGCGCCGTCGAGCGAGTACGCGTACGGGATCGAGACCGTCGTCGTGGACGTCGGGTTCGGCCCGGCAGGCCGGTCGTCGCCGCTCGGGCTGGACCACGTGACGTCGTCGAAGATGTTCCCGGCGACCTGCCAGTAGCCCGCCTGGTCGGTGTAGAACGTGCCGAGCACGTCCTTGGAGTCCTCGAAGTAGTTGTTCTCCACCTTCGCTCGCGCGCCGGCGCGCGAGTTGATGCCCGACTCGTTGAGGCTCACGTAGTGGTTGTTGTAGATGTGCGCGATGCCGCCGCGCAGCAGGGGCGCGCGCGAGTCGATGTTCTCGTACAGGTTGTGGTGGAACGTGACGAACCCGTTCGAGCGGTCGCTCTCGCTCGACCCGATGAGGCCGCCGCGGCCCGAGTTGCGCAGGACGCTGTAGGACAGCGTCACGTACTGGACCCCGCCCTTCATGTCGAACAGGCCGTCGAAGCCCTCCGACTCCCCGCCGGACGCCTCCAGGGTGACGTGGTCGACCCAGACGTTGCGGACACCGCTCTCCATGCCGATCGCGTCGCCGCCGTTCGACGTCGGGGAGCCCGACTTCTTGACGTTCCGGACGGTCACGTTCTGGATGATGACGTTCTCCGCCTCGCGGAGGTGGATGCCGAGCTGGTCGAACACGGCGCCGCGTCCCACGCCGACGATGGTCACGTTGCTGACCTGCTTGATCTCGATGACCCCGGCCGCGGTGTTGCAGCTGTCGCCCGAGACCTTGCTCGTGTTGCCGTGGTTGATGGTGCCCTCGACCTCGATCGTGATCGGGGTGTCGCTGCTGGCGCGGTTGCACAGGGCCGCGTGGATCTGCGTCCCGGTCGTGGCCCGCACGGTCTGTCCGCCGGCGCCGCCGGTGGTGCCGCCGTTCTGGGTGGCGTAGCCCGTCGGGCTGCCGGTCACGGCCGAGGCCGCGGTCGCCGTCAGGGCGGTCACGCCCATCGCGGCCGTCAGGGTGATCGCGGCCCCCGCCGCGACGAGCCGTCGTCGGACTGGTCGTCTCATCGTGCCTCACTTCGTCGTCGAATCTGGGGCAGTGCTGGGGAAGTGCTGCCGTGCGCACGGTGGCGGTGCGTCGTCGCACCCACCGCGGTCGAGCTCGAGCACACCCGGCGAAGAGGCCGCGTCATCGCGGCTCGACGTCGAGCAACCGGTTTCCCGATCGTAGGGAACCGGTTTCTCACATGCAAGCCCTGGCTCCGACGTGCGGCGCACGACCGACGTCCTGGTTGCGAGGGACGCCGGGGCGGCGAGAGTGGGGCCACGTGACGACACGGGCCACGGCCCGACGACGGGAGGAGACACGATGACCGTGCCGGTGAGCGACGACCGGACGCCGTTCGGCGCCGTCCACGCGGGGATGACCGTGGTGGACGTCGACGGCGAGGAGGTGGGCACGGTCGAGGACGTCCGCGCGGGTGCCGACGAACTCGCGGGGGAGAGCGCCGTCGCCGACGCGCCGCCGGACCGCGGCGCGCTCGACGCGCTCACGGGCGCCGTGCGGGACGCCGTCACCACGGGCGAGGGCATCAGCGCGGCGGACCGGACGCGGCTCGACCGCGCGGGCTACCTGCGGATCGACGGCGTCGGGCTGCTCAGCGGCAGCCGGTACGCGGCCGCCGACGAGGTCGCGGCCGTCGAGGGCGACGTCGTCCGGCTGTCCGTCCCGGGCTCACGACTGGTCGGCTGAACCGGCGCGTATACCGCAGCCTCCGGGGTCTCGCACGCCGAGGCTTACCGAATCGCCGCAGGTCGTCGTAGTGTCTGCGTCGTGAACGTCTACGTCGTGCTGTCCCGCAGCCGGACCGTGCTGTCCCGCACGATCGCCCTGGCGACCCGCGACGAGTTCACGCACGCGTCGCTCGCGCTCGACCCGGGCCTCGAGCTGATGTTCAGCTTCGGACGGCGCCGGCCCGGCAACCCCTTCATCGGGTGCTTCCGGCGCGAGCGCTTCGACGACGGCCTGTACCGGGGGATGGACGTGGTCCCCGGGGCCGTCCTCGAGATCCCGGTGACCCCGGACCAGCACGAGGCCGTGTGCACGCGCATCAGCGAGTTCTTGCTCGACTCGCACGCCTACTCGTACAACGCGTCCGGTCTCGTGAACGTGCTCATCGGCCGCGGGTCGCCGGACGACACGCGCTTCTTCTGCTCGGAGTTCGTCTACCACGTGCTCCACGAGGCGGGCGTGTGCGACCTCGGGGTCGAGCGCTGGCAGGTCCGCCCGCAGATGCTCGCCGACCTCCCCGGCGAGGTCGTCTTCCGCGGCGACCTCAAGGCGTACTCCGCGCGCCACCGCCCGGGCGTCCGGGCCGGCCTCACGGTCGACGGCGCGGGCGTGCGGCTGCTGGCCTGAGGCGCTCGGCGTCCGACAGGATGTCGATGCCGACCACCCGGCCGCCGCGCACCGTGAACGCCAGCACCGAGTAGACCGTCCCGTCCTCGAGCACGGTGACGAGACCCGGGGACCCGTTGACGAGCGCGAGGCGCGAGTACCGGGCGGTGCCGAAGTGCATCCGCGCCTGGGCGGTCACGTCCTGCGCACCCCGCAGGAGCCGCGACAGCTCTCCGGGGCCACGGTCGACGCGCACCGTCACCTCCGGGTCGAGCAGCGCGAGCAGCGCGTCGAAGTCCCCCGCCTGCGACGCGGCGAGGTAGGCGGACACGACCTCTCGGCGCCGCACGACGTCGTCCTGCACGGGCACCGCGTCGCGCACCTTCCGCCGTGCCCGGCTCGCGAGCTGCCGCGTGGCGGCCGGCGACCTGTCGACGATGGCGGCGACGTCCTCGAACGGGACCGCGAACTGGTCGTGCAGCACGAACGCGACGCGCTCGGCGGGGGTGAGCGTGTCGAGGACGACCAGTAGCGCGACCCCGATCTCCTCCGCCTCGACCGCGCGCTGCGCGGGGTCGTCGAGGTCGCGGCCGAGGTCGCGGCCGAGGTCGTCGAGGGACGACACGAGGAGGTCGGGGACGTGCCCCTCCCAGGTGGTCTCCCGGCGCCCGGCGCGCGACCGCAGGACGTTCAGCGCGACCCGCGCGACGACCGTCGTGAGCCAGCCGCCGAGGTTCTCGACGCCGGCCGTGCCGGCTGCGTGCGCCCGCACCCAGGCATCCTGCACCGCGTCCTCGGCGTCCGCGGTGGAACCCAGCACGCGGTACGCGACCGAGCGCAGGTGCGGTCGCAGCGCCTCGAACTGCTCCGCCGTGAGCTGCTCCGTGCCCACCGGTCACACTCCTTCGTCCGGCCGTGTCAGAGAGGTGACAGCGCGCGCTGCCGGGGCCCACGGAACCACGGGCCGCCGACACCGGCCCGCGCACCGACCGACGCACCAGGAGTCCGCATGACCTCCCTGACCCCGACCGACACCCTCGCCGGCGACCTGACCGGCCGCCTCCTGCTCCCCGGCGACGACGGCTTCGACCGCGCCGCCACCCCGTGGAACCTCGCCGTGCGGCAGCCCGTCACGGCCGTCGTGGAGGCGGCCGACGCCGACGACGTCGCCGCCACCGTGCGGTGGGCGCGCTCCGCCGGCCTCGCCGTCGCTGCGCAGTCCACGGGCCACGGCGCGTCCGGCGACGTCGAGGGCGCCGTGCTGCTGCGCACGGGCGCGCTGGACGACGTCGCGGTGGACCCGGAGCGCCGCGTGGCTCGGGTC
>NZ_LWGL01000100.1 GCF_001722485.1 Cellulosimicrobium cellulans
CGAGGCGACCCCGGCGACCTCGCGCGCGCGACGCCTCCGCGCGTCCCTGTCCGTCGCCCTCGTGCTCGTCCTCGCCGGCCTGCTCTTCACGGCGAACGCGCGTCTCGCCCAGGGCGAGGAGAGCCGCCGTGAGCGACCGCGCGCGCGAGCACCTCGACGCGTTCCGCGACGTGGCGGCGACCTTCGCGCAGACGGCCGACGTCGCGACGCTCGGCGCGTTCCTGGCCTGGCTCGGCGTCGCGGCGTCGCGCGAGAACGGGCTCGACCTGCCGGTGCGCGAGCCCGACCCCGACGCGGTGCAGGTCATCACCGCGCACGCTGCGAAGGGGCTCGAGTGGGACGTCGTCGCCGTGCCCGGGCTCGTCGACGGCGTCTTCCCGACGGTCGCGCAGTCGTCGTCGGGCACGCGCGCGGACAGCGGCTGGCTGACGGACGTCGCGCAGCTGCCGTACCCCCTGCGCGGGGACGCGGCCGACCTGCCGGCGTTCCGCTACGACCTCGCGAGCGACACGAAGGACCTCGTCGCGCGCCGCGACGAGTTCCGCGCCGCGTGCGGCGAGCACCAGCTCGCCGAGGAGCGGCGCCTCGCCTACGTGGCGTTCACGCGCGCGCGCCACGAGCTCTACCTCACGGCCGCGTGGTGGCAGGGCGGGGCGAACCCGCGCGCGCTGTCGCCGTTCCTGCTCGAGCTCGCCGAGGCGGGGGCCGTCACGACCGACGGCTGGGCACCCGTGCCGGAGCCCGGCGCGGCGAACCCGCTGGAGGACGTGGAGGTCACCGCGACGTGGCCCGCGCCCGACGACGTCGTCCCCGGCTCGGCGCGCGCGGTGCTGCGCGCGACCGCGGACTACGTGGCGCGTGCGGCGGCAGAGCGCGAGCAGGCGGTGCAGCGTGAGGCGCACGCGCCCGAGCGGACGGACGGGGACGGGCGTCCGGCGCCCGCGCTCACCGCGCGCGAGGGCGTGCTCGTGGACGCCGACGGCCGCGACCTCGTCACGCTCGCCCGCGTGCTGCTCGCCGAGCGGGCCGACCGCGCCGACCGGGACGTCGCGATGCCGGCGCACGTGTCGGCGTCGGCGCTCGTGCGGCTCGCGAGCGACCGCGAGGAGTTCGCGCTGCACCTGCGCCGGCCGGTCCCGAGCGAGCCGACCGTGCACGCCCGCCGCGGCACCCAGTTCCACCTGTGGGCCGAGCGCTACTTCCGCAGCTCGTCGCTGCTCGACGTCGAGGACCTGCCCGGCGCCGACGACGACGACCTCGACCCCGACCAGGACCTGGAGTCGCTGCAGCGCACGTTCCTCGCGTCGTCGTGGGCGGCTCGCACGCCGATCGCCGTCGAGGTCGACGTGGAGACGCCCGTCGGCTCGACGGTCCTTCGCTCGCGCATCGACGCCGTCTTCCCCGAGCGGCCCGAGCACGCCGGCGGGGCGACGGACGCCGTCGTCGTCGTGGACTGGAAGACGGGGCGCGCGCCGACGGACCCGCAGGCGCGCCGGGCGCGCGAGGTGCAGCTCGCGGTGTACCGGCTGGCCTGGTCACGGTGGTCCGGGCTGCCCCTGGAGAAGGTGCACGCGGCGTTCTACCACGTGGCCTCCGACGAGACCGTCCGTCCGCAGCGGCTGCTCGGCGAGGCCGAGATCGAGGCGTTGCTGCGCGGGTGAGCGGTCAGTCGTCCTCGGGGGCGCGCGTCGCGTCCTCGAGGTCGGCCAGCATGTCGAGGGCGTCCGCGACGACGTCGTCGAGCCCGTGCCGCACGCCGTGGAGGAGCCAGCGGGCGAGCGCGAGCTCCCCGACCAGCAGCGCGCGGTCCGTCAGGTGCCGGTCGGTCAGCTCGGTGCGGCGCAGCTGGTACGCCTCCATGATCGAGTCCACCGCCTCGGGCGGCGCCGAGACGAGGAGCCACGCGAGGTCGTCCGCAGGGTCCGCGACCCGCGCGTCGGCCCACCCGGTCACGCCGGTCACGCGGCCGCCGGAGACCAGCACCTGGTCGGGGCCGAGGTCGCCGTGCACGACGACGGGCTGGAACCGCCACAGGGACACGTCCTCGAGCGCGGACTCCCAGCGGCGCAGCAGCGCAGCCGGCACCTTGCCCGTCCCGGCCGCCTCGTCGAGCTCGGCCATGCGGCGCTCGCGGTACGTCTCGGCGTCGTAGGCGGGCAGGCCCGCGTCGTCGACGATCGCGCGCGGCAGCTCGTGGACCGAGGCGATGACGCGGCCCAGGTCGGCGGCGAGGCCGGGCCCGGGGCGCAGGGCGTCGACGTCGAGCGCGTCGCCCTCGACCGCCGGGTGCACGACCGCGCGCCCGCCCTCGGGCAGGGGCGCCGACCCGCTGATGCGCGGGACCGCGAAGGACAGCACGCCGGAGTCGACGTAGTGCTGCAGCGACGCGAGGAGCTCCGTCTCGGCCTCGAGTGCCGCGCCCGCCTGCAGGGTCCGCGGGGCGCGCACCGTCCAGCGGGCGCCGTCCGCGTCGGTCACGACGGCGGCGTCGTAGTCCCCGGGGTCCGCGGCGAGCCGTGCAGTCCGGGCGTCGAGGCCGGGCACGGCCGCCGTCGCGAGCGCGGCGAGGGTGAGGGCAGAGCGTGGCACGTGACCCAACGTAGTGGCTCGGCCCGCGTGCCCGCCCGTCCACGCCGACGGCGGCACCGGCGCCCGGCGCCGCGGTGGCCTACGGTCGGGGGGTGAGCCCCGAGCACCCCGCGACGCGCACCCTGCCGCAGCCCCTCGACACGGCGGCCGTCGACCGGGCGGCCCACCGCCGCACCGAGCCGCGCCTCGTCTCCCGGCTCCGCGGGGAGCCGACGACGCGTGTCGTCCTCGTGCACCGCGGCCGGCTCGCGGTCTCCGGGGAGGCCGGTGCGACCGCCCTGGCGCTGCTGCCGCCGGAGGCCGTGGCCGAGGTTCCGGCGCCGGAGGACGGCGAGCGGCCGCGGTGGCTGTTCCTCGGCGAGGACACGGCGCCCGTCGACGCCCCGGCGTCGTATCTCGCGCTCGTGCTGCCCGACGACGCCGACGCCGAGGACGTCGACATCGAGGGCGTGGACCCGGCAGAGCCCCTCGCGGTGCTCGCGCGCGAGCACGCGTGGTCGGGCCTGCGCGAGCTGTCGCCGCGCCTCGACCCGTCGCAGGCCGCGCTCGCGACGGAGGCGGTCGCGCTCGCCGCGTGGCACGCGGTGCACGAGCGCTGCCCGCGCTGCGGCGAGCCGACGACGCTCGAGAGCGCGGGCTGGACGCGGCGCTGCGTCGCCCAGGGGACCGAGCTGTACCCGCGCACGGACCCCGCGGTCATCATGGCCGTCGTGCACGACGGGCCCGAGGAGCGGCTGCTGCTCGGGCACGCCGCCCACTGGCCCGAGCGGCGGTTCTCGACGCTCGCCGGCTACGTCGAGCCGGGGGAGTCGCTGGAGAACGCCGTGCGCCGGGAGGTGCGCGAGGAGGTCGGGGTCGAGGTCGGCGACGTCGCCTACCGCGGCAGCCAGCCGTGGCCGTTCCCGGCGTCGCTCATGGTGGGCTTCGTCGCCCGCGCGCGCACCACGGAGCTGCGTCCCGACGGCGTCGAGCTCACTGACGCGCGCTGGTTCACGCGCGCGGAGCTCGAGCGCGACGTGCGGTCGGGCGACGTGCTGCTGCCGGGCCGCGGGTCGATCGCGCGCGCCCTCGTCGAGGAGTGGTTCGGCGGGGCGCTGCCGGGCGCCTGACCGGACCGGCGCGCGGCACGGGCTCGTGCGGGCGCCGGTCCGGTGGAGCGGCGGTCAGGCCGCGAGGCGCTGCTTGACCTCGGCGAGGGAGGGGTTCGTCGCGGCGGTGCCGTCCGGGAACACGACCGTCGGCACGGTCTGGTTGCCGTCGTTGACCTGCTCGACGAACGCGGCGGTCTCGGGGTGCTCCTCGATGTTCACCTCGGTGTACCCGATGCCCTCGGACTCGAGCTGCGTCTTCAGCCGACGGCAGTAGCCGCACCAGCTCGTCGAGTACATGACGATCGAGCCGGGGGCGGGCGTGGTCGGGGCGGTGGCCATCGTGGAGGACTCCTCGTGTCGGGGATCGGGCTGCGGTCGCAGCCTCGCACCGGACGGACAACGCCGCACCCTCCTCCCGTTGTTCCCGCGGTCCCTTCGTCGTGGTCGTCCCCAGGCCGTGGCCAGGGCGTGCCGCGTGTCGGACCGGGCTGCGAGAATCGCGGGTGATGTCCACGTCACCGGCCCCCCGCTCGTCCGCCCCGCACCCCTCGGCGTCCGCCGCCTCGTCGCTGCGCTCGGCCGACGCGATCCTCGACGCCCTCGACCCGGACCAGCGCGACGTCGCGCTCGCGCTCCACGGGCCCGTGTGCGTCCTCGCCGGGGCCGGCACGGGCAAGACGCGCGCGATCACGCACCGCATCGCGTACGGGGTGCGCACGGGCGCCTACGCGCCGACGTCGGTGCTCGCCGTGACGTTCACCGCACGGGCCGCGGGGGAGATGCGCACGCGCCTGCGCGAGCTCGGCGCGACCGGCGTGCAGGCGCGGACGTTCCACGCCGCGGCCCTGCGCCAGCTCGGGTACTTCTGGCCCAAGGTCGTGGGCGGCGCCCCGCCCCGCATCCTCGAGCACAAGGCGCCGGCGGTCGCCGAGGCCGCGCGGCGCCTCGGCGTGGGGGTGGACCGGGTCGCGGTGCGCGACCTGTCGTCCGAGGTCGAGTGGGCCAAGGTCTCGCTCGTCACGGCCGACGACTACGTGCGCGCGTGCGCCGCGATCGACCGCGACCCGCCCGCGGGCTACGACCACCAGACGGTCGCGCGGCTCATCACCGCCTACGAGGACGTCAAGACCGAGCGCTCCGTCATCGACTTCGAGGACGTGCTCCTCATGCTCGGCGACATGCTCGCGACCCAGGGCCAGGTGGCCGACGAGGTCCGCCGCCAGTACCGCCACTTCGTCGTCGACGAGTACCAGGACGTCTCGCCGCTGCAGCAGTTCGTGCTCGACCAGTGGCTCGGCGGTCGCGACGAGCTGTGCGTCGTCGGCGACCCGTCGCAGACGATCTACTCCTTCACGGGCGCGACGCCGCACCACCTCCTGACGTTCTCGCGCACTCACCCGGGCGCGCAGGTCATCCGGCTCGTGCGCGACTACCGCTCGACCCCCCAGGTGGTGCACCTCGCGAACCAGCTCCTCGCCCGCGCGGGGCGCGCCGGCGGCGCGCACCAGGCGCTCGAGCTCGTCGCGCAGCGGCCGTCGGGCCCGCCGGTCTCCTTCACCGCGTACGACGACGACGACAGCGAGGCCAAGGGCATCGCCGAGCGCGTCGGCCGCCTGCTCGCCGCAGGGACCCGCGCGAGCGAGATCGCCGTCCTCTACCGCACCAACGCGCAGTCCGAGGCGTTCGAGTCGGCGCTCGCGGACGCGGGCATCGGCTACCTCGTGCGCGGCGGCGAGCGCTTCTTCCAGCGCAAGGAGGTGCGCGACGCCGTCGTCCTGCTGCGGGGCGCCGCGCGGTCGGCGGACCCGGACGTCCCGATGCCGGAGACGGTGCGCGACGTGCTCGTCTCGGCCGGCTGGGCCCCCGAGCCGCCGGCCGCGCGCGGAGCCGCGCGCGAGCGCTGGGAGTCGACGCAGGCCCTCGTGGCGCTGGCCGACGACCTCGCGGGGACGGCCCGGGCGGCCGGCGCGGACGCCCCGACCCTGCAGGCCTTCGTCGCGGAGCTCGAGGAGCGGGCGGCGGCGCAGCACGCCCCGACCGTGGAGGGCGTGACGCTCGCCTCGCTGCACGCCGCCAAGGGGCTCGAGTGGGACGCCGTCTTCCTCGCGGGGATGAGCGAGGGGCTCATGCCGATATCGCTCGCCGAGACGGACGAGGCGGTCGCCGAGGAGCGCCGGCTCCTGTACGTCGGGATCACCCGGGCGCGCGAGCACCTCGAGCTGTCGTTCGCGCGCTCGCGCAACCCGGGCGGCCGCGCGACGCGGCGCCGCACCCGGTTCCTGGACGGCCTGTGGCCCGACGACCCGTCCGCGGCCCGGGGACGTCGCCCGCGTGCGGGACAGGCACGCGTACAGCTCACCGGCGAGTACGACCGCGAGCTGTTCGACCGGCTGCGCGAGTGGCGGATGCAGGTGGCCCAGGAGACCGACAAGCCGGCGTTCACGGTCCTCGTCGACACGACGCTCGCGGCGATCGCGGAGACCCGGCCGCGCACGGTCCCGGAGCTCGCCCGGATCAACGGGCTCGGGCCGGCGAAGATCGAGCGGTACGGCGCGACGCTGCTCGACATCGTCGCCCGCGCCGGCTCCTGAGGGCGCCCGGAGAAATCGCCCGAAAGAAGTCTCGTAAATATGTTGTGCGCCGTCCGACGGGCGGCATATGGTCGTCGGGTCCTGATGGAGAGGGGCGCGCCGAGAGGCGGGTCCCCGATGGAGAGAGGGGGTGGGTGCTGATGATGACGAACCAGATCGTGATGACGATCCTGCTGGATCTCGCGGTCGCGAACGCGGCCACGCCAGGAGGACTCCGTTCCCGTGTGCGCGCGCACGGCGGCGCCTTCGTCAACCGCCCCGCACCCGACTCCGCCCCCAGGACACGTCCGGTCTGATCGACCGGCACCTTCCAGGCCGCGGAGTCCATCTGGGACCCGCGGCCTTCGTGTCTTCCGGCACGACTGTCGATGAGGATCACCGGCGTCTCCCGTCATCACCGACGGGACCGCTGTCCTCGGGGTCCTGTGACGACGACGTTCACACCACGACAGGACATCACTGGAGGACATCGTGCGGCTCACCGCGCTGCTCGACAACATCACTGCCCAGGGCGGATCCGGCCCCTGGGCGCCGCACCAGCCCCTCGCCACGCCGCTGGGCGAGAAGGACGTCGCCGAGTTCGACCGCCTCGTGTCCGGCCTGCTGCCGTGCCGCACCAACGACCCGGAGCTGTGGTTCGCCGAGCGCGCCACCGAGGTGGAGCAGGCCAAGGCCCTGTGCCGCACCTGCCCGCTCGTCGAGGGCTGCCTCGCCGGCGCGGTGGAGCGGCGCGAGCCGTGGGGCGTCTGGGGCGGCGAGGTCTTCGTGGACGGCGTCGTCGTCGCGCGCAAGCGCGGCCGGGGCCGGCCGAGCAAGGCCGAGGTGCTCGCACGTCAGGCGGAGGAGGCGGCCCGCGAGGCCGCCCGCGCGGGCGACGAGGCGTCAGCCTCCGTCCCGGCCGCCTGACGTGCGGGCCGACCGCGCGAGCGGCGCCCCGTCCGGGGGAGCGCTCGCCAGGCCGCCGCACCCGCACCGCGGGTGGGGGGACGTCTCGCGCAGCCGCGGCACCGCATCGGGAGCAGGGATCTCGAGGCAGGCCGCGGCTGTGCGGGGCGCGGTCCCGTCGAGGGCGGCCAGCACCTGACCCGCCGCGTGCGCCGCCGCGACCGCGGCGAGCACCGACTCCTCGTGGCGCGGGCCGGGGAGCTCGCGCAGCTGCCGGGCGACCTGCGGCCAGCACGGGTCGACGTCGGCGCGGTGCAGGTCCACGCACGTGAGGCACGGGTCGAGGCCCGGCCGCACGAACGGGCCGACGACCACGTCGGCCTCCCGCACGACCACGGACAGGTGGGGGACGCCGTCGCCCACGAGCTCGCGGACCCGCGCCGGGTCCGCCGCGTGGTGCTCCACGACCACGACCACGTCGGGCCGCTCCGGGCCCGACCCCTCCCGCAGCGGTGAGGTGACCGACGCCCCGGTCCGCACGTGCGGGGAGATCTCCTCGATCGCGCGCGCCAGCGCCGTCTCGCGCGGGGCCCCGACGTCCCGGAGCCGGTAGGCGCCGAGTCCCACGTCCGTCACGAGGACCGGCGACGGGTCGTGCAGGCCCACCGATCCCACGCCGGCGGTCGCGAGCGTCGTCGCGACGCTCGCGCCCAGACGACCGAGCCCCACCACCGCGACGGAGGACCGCGCCCGGGCCGCGAGCACGCGGTGCGCCGCGCCGTCGGGGCGCAGCGCGGCGAGCACGGCCCGGTCCGCCTCGCCGTTCCCGGGAGCCGGCGTCGACGCCCGGCGCGGCGGTGCCGGCACGAGGAGGAGGGCGTCGTCGAGAGCCCGGACCAGCGCCTCGCGGCGCGCGGCCGGGACCGTCGGGCCGTCGCCGGCGGCGCGGGCGGTGCCGACGGTGCCTGACAGGGAACTGAGCCATGCCTCGTCCGCGGCGTCCAGGCCGACGAGGCGGACGGCCCAGCGCGGGTCGGTGCCGTACTGGATCTCGCCCGGGGCGCGACGCAGCACGGGGGTGGAGGGACGCAGCACGCGTCGTCCGGGCACGGTTGCTCCTCGCTCGCCGGTGACGGGGCGGCCCGGTGGGGGCCGCAGCGACAGCGTGGCACGCCGCGAGGGCCGCGACGGGGTCGTCCACAGGTCTGCCGACGACGCGGGCGTATGGCGATCCCTTGACCCCGGCTCGCCCGAAGCGCGACATCACCGCCGACGCGCGGACGGCGTCCCCGCATCCCGACGGCGTGGGGCCTGCCGTCCCATGGCGATAACCAGTACGGTCTTGGCGTGGTCCGAGAGACGGTCGTGGAGGTCCGGCGCAGCCGCCGGCGCAAGAGCACCGTGAGCGCGTACCGCGACGGCGACCGCACGATCGTCGCCATCCCGGCCCGCTTCACGCGCGAGCAGGAGCGCGAGTGGGTGCAGCGCATGCTCGACCGGCTCGCCGACTCCGAGCGCCGCCGACGGCCGTCGGACGAGCAGCTCGCGCGTCGTGCCGCCGACCTCTCGGCGCGGTACCTCGACGGGCGCGCCCGCCCGTCGAGCGTGCGCTGGGCCACGAACCAGGACCGGCGCTGGGGCTCGTGCACCCTCGTCGACGGGTCGATCCGCATCTCCACGCGCGTGCGCGGCATGCCGGGCTGGGTGCTCGACTACGTGCTCCTGCACGAGCTCGCGCACCTCCTGCACGCCGGCCACGGGCCGGAGTTCTGGAGGCTCCTCGAGGCCTATCCGCGCACCGAGCGGGCGCGCGGCTTCCTCGAGGGCGTCTCGTTCTCCCGTGACGTCGACTCCGGCGAGGTTGAGCCCGAGTCGCCCCCGGACGCCGAGCAGGACGTGACCGAGGACGACGAGGACGACCTGGACGACGCGGAGGCCTAGGCGGAGGCCTCCGGGCGGTCGTCGCCGTCGGCCGCGCTGCGGAAGATCTGCTCGAGCGCCTTGTCCACGTCCGCCTCCTCGGCGCGCGCGGCCTCGCGGCGGGAGCGGTAGCCCGCCGGGTCGTCGAGGTCCGTCGCGTCGGGCAGCAGGTCGGGGTGGTCCCACACGCCGTCGCGCCCGTCGGGGCCGGACTGCGCCGTGATGAGCGCCCAGAGCGCCGCCGCGTCGCGCGAGCGGCGCGGGCGCAGCTCGAGCCCCACGAGGGTCGAGAACGTGTGCTCGGCCGGGCCGCCCGCGGCACGCCGGCGGCGCAGCATCTCGCGCAGCGGCACGGCGTGCGGGAGGTGGGGGAGCGCCGCGGTCGCCGTCACCTCGTCGACCCAGCCCTCGACGAGCGCGAGGGTCGTCTCGAGGCGCAGGAGCGTCGCCTGCTGCTCGGGCGTGTTCTGCACGCCGAAGACGCCGCCCGACAGGGCGCGCTGGAGCGCGCCGGTGTCCGTCGGGTCGACGTCCGCGAGCTGCGACTCCAGCGCGTCGAGGTCGATCGTGATCCCGCGCGCGTACGCGTCGACCAGGCCGAGCAGGTGACCACGCAGCCACGAGACGTGCGTGAACAGGCGCGCGTGCGCGGCCTCGCGCAGCGCGAGGAAGAGCCGCACCTCGTCCGCGGGCGCGTCGAGGCCCTCGGAGAAGGCGGCGACGTTCGTCGGCAGCAGCACGGTCGCGGGCTGGTCGAGGAGCGGGAGGCCGACGTCGGTCGCGCCGAAGACCTCGCGCGAGAGCGTCCCCGCGGCCTGTCCCACCTGCATGCCGAACACCGCGGACCCGAGCCGGCGCATGAGCGCCGCGGGGTCGCCGCCCAGGGCGCCTCCCGGAAGCCCGGGGAGCGAGAACCCCACGGGCGGGGGCACGTCGTCGCCCCCGAGCTGGTCGCCGAGCTGGTCGCGCAGGACCGTCGCGAGCGCGTCCCCCACGGATGCCGCGACGGGCGCGACGAGCGCGTTCCACGCGGGCAGCGTGCGCTCGACCCACTCCGAGCGGCTCCACGCCTGCCCGCGACCGCCGGCCGGGGGCAGGTCGGTGACGACGTCGAGCCACAGCTCGGCGACGGACAGCGCCTGCGTGACGTCGCGCAGCTGGGCTCCTGTCACCGTCGGGTCGCCCTCCGCCACCGCGACCTGGCGCGCGACGTCGTGCGAGACGTCGGTGTTGACGGGGCCGTCGGCCGGGGTCGCGAGGAGCTTCTGCACCTGCGCGAGCACGTGCTGGAACAGCTGCGGGTCGGCCGCGGGTCCGCCCGCGGCCGCGAGGGACTGCGGGTCGAAGCCCCGGGCGCGCAGCTCGCGCAGCGCCTCGTCGGCGTCCGCGCCGAGCATCGACCGGAGCAGCTCCTCGAAGCCGCGGTCGGCCCCGCCGGCGTCGTCGGGGCCGGGCGTGCGGTCGTCGGGGGGCAGGCTGCTCATGCGGGGACTCCTCACGGTCGCGTCGGGTTTCACCGTAACCACGAAAACGGGGCGCGACGGGCGTCGGGACGGTCCGGGTGGCCCGGGTTCGCTCACGGCGCAGCGCCGGGCGGGCGGAGCCGTCGTCCGGGACGATCCCAGGATCGTCGGGGATGATGTGCCGGTGACCGACCGCCCGTCCTTCGACGAGCTCCTCCTCGAGGAGGAGCCCCCGCCCCCCGTCACCCGGCGCTCCGTGACCTTCGGCGTGTCCCTGCTCGCCACGACGCTGCTCGTGGCGGGCCTCGCGGTGCTGCCCGCGCCCTACGCCGTGCGTGCGCCCGGGCCGACGGAGGACACGCTGGGCGAGCAGGACGGCCGGCCCCTCATCTCCGTCACCGGCGCGGAGACGTACGACTCCACGGGCGAGCTGCGCCTGACGACCGTGTCGGTCGCGGGCGGGCCCGGCTACCCGGTGAACCTCGCGCAGGTCGTGCAGGGCTGGGTCGAGGGCTCGCGGTCCGTGCGGCCGGTCGAGGAGGTGTTCCCGCGGGACCGCTCCAAGGAGGAGACCGAGGAGCAGAGCCAGGCGGAGATGATCAGCTCCCAGGAGAACGCGACCGTGGCCGCGCTCACCGAGCTCGGCTACGACGTCCCCGCGACGCTGACCGTGCGCGGCACGAGCCCGGGCACGGGTGCCGAGGGCGTCGTGGAGGCCGACGACGTCATCGTCTCGCTCGACGGCGCTCGCGTGGACACGTACGCGGACCTCATCGACGGTCTCGAGGAGGTGCCGCCCGGCGACGACGTGACGCTCGGCGTCGTGCGCGACGGCCAGGAGACGGACCTCGCGGTGACGACGAGCGACGGCGGCGACACGGCGCTGCTGGGCGTCTTCATCGACCCGGCGTTCGAGTTCCCCGTCGACGTGTCGATCCAGATCGACGACATCGGCGGCCCGAGCGCGGGGATGATGTTCGCGCTCGGCATCGTCGACCAGCTCACGCCCGAGGACGAGGCGAACGGGGTGTCGATAGCGGGGACCGGGACGATGAGCGTCGAGGGCGACGTCGGCCCGATCGGCGGCATCCAGCAGAAGCTGTACGGCGCGGTGCGCGACGGCGCGACGTGGTTCCTCGCCCCGGCCGGCAACTGCCCCGAGGTCGTGGGCAACGTCCCCGAGGGGCTGAACGTCGCGCGCGTCTCGACGCTCGCCGAGGCCCGGGACGCGATGACGGCGATCGGCGCGGGGGAGGGCGACACCCTCCCCACGTGCGGGCCGCCCGCCTGAGCCGGTCGACCGGGCCGCCCGCCTGAGCCGGTCGACCGGGCCGCCCGCCTGAGCCGGTCGGCCGGGCCGCCCGACTGACACGGCCGCGC
>NZ_LWGL01000101.1 GCF_001722485.1 Cellulosimicrobium cellulans
ACGGGCGTGCCGGAGCGGCGGGGCTCCACCCTCCGCCCGGGGTGCCCGGGGACGCCGCCGGCTGCGGCGTGCTCCCGCTCTGCGCGGCGCGCTCGGCCGCCGCCGCCTGCTCGCGCTCACGGATCTCTCTCCGCGTGAGCGGGCGGACGGGCTGCATGTTGCTGCCGTTGTCACTCATCGTGCTGACCTCGATACAAACCGTGCTTGGCGATGTACTGGACCACGCCGTCCGGCACCAGGTACCACACCGGTCGGCCCTCCTCCGCGCGCCGACGGCAGTCCGTCGACGAGATGGCGAGCGCCGGGACCTCGAGCGTCGTCACGACGCCGGGCGGCAGCCCGGCCACGTCGAGGTGGTGCCCCGGACGCGAGACAGCCACGAAGTGTGCCATCTTCCACAGCTCGTCGGCATCCTTCCAGGTGAGGATCTGCTCGATGGCGTCCGCACCGGAGATGAAGAAGAGCTCGGCGTCCGGCCGCGCCTCGCGCAGGTCCCGCAGCGTGTCGACCGTGTACGTCAGCCCGGGGCGGTCGACGTCCACGCGGCTCACGGTGAAGCGCGGGTTCGACGCCGTCGCGATGACCGTCATGAGGTAACGGTGCTCCGCCGCGCTGACGAACTGGTGCTGCTTGAACGACGGCTTGCCCGTCGGGACGAACACGACCTCGTCGAGGTCGAACCGCGCCGCGGCCTCGCTCGCGGCGACGAGGTGACCGTGGTGGATCGGGTCGAACGTCCCGCCCATGACGCCCAGCCGGGGGCTGCGCGAGGTCATCGGTCGGTCATCGGTCGCGTGCCCCGTCCGTCGTGCCGGGTCAGTGGCGCGTGCCGACGCTGCGGAAGGCGTACGTCACGAGCAGGAGCGCCACGAGGCCGCCGAACGCGACCAGCCCGTACGCGAGCGGCGGGATGGGCAGGTGCGACGCGGCCTCGGCGCCTTCCTCGGCGGCCAGCACGACGGCTGAGATCACGACGTCCTCCTCGAGATTCGTCCCGCCGCGCGGACCCGAGTCGGGGCCGGCGGCCGGGATGGTGCGGGTGTGCGGTGCTTGCGGTGGACCGGACGTGATCCGGTCGCCGACCAGTCTCTCACGGCCGCGCGCGCACGCGGGCCGCGCGGTACCGGGTACTTCCGGGCGAACCGCCCGTCAGGGCCGGACGTGACCGTCGCCGTGCACGACCCACTTCGTCGTCGTGAGCTCCGCGAGGCCCATCGGACCGCGCGCGTGCAGCTTCTGCGTCGAGATGCCGATCTCGGCACCGAGGCCGAGCTGGCCGCCGTCGGTGAACCGCGTCGAGGCGTTGACCATGATCGCCGCGGAGTCGAGCTCGGCGACGAACCGCTCGGACGCCTGCAGGTCGCGCGTGACGATCGCCTCCGTGTGCCCCGACGACCACGTGCGCACGTGCTCGATCGCCGCGTCGAGGTCGTCGACCACGCGGACGGCGATCTCGAGCGCGAGGTACTCGGTCGCCCAGTCCTCGTCCGTGGCCGGCCGCACCTCGAGCCCCTCGGGGGCGAGCGCCGCGGTCCGCTCGTCACCGTGCACGACGACGCCCGCCTCGCCCAGCGCCGCGAGCGCCGCGGGGAGGAAGTCGGCCGCCGCGTCCGCGTGCACGAGGAGCGTCTCGGCGGCGTTGCACACGCCGACTCGCTGCGTCTTGGCGTTGAGCAGGATCTCGAGCGCCATGGCCCGGTCCGCGCTCGCGTCGACGTACACGTGCACGTTGCCCACGCCCGTCTCGATGACCGGCACCGTGGACTCGCGGACCACGGTCCGGATGAGGTCCGCGCCGCCGCGCGGCACGAGGACGTCGACGAGGCCGCGGGCATGCATGAGCGCGACGGCGCCCGGCCGCCCGTGGGCGTCGATGGACTGCACGAGGTCGCCCGGGAGGCCGCGGGCCTCGAGCGCCCGCGCGAGCACGGCGACGATCACCTCGTTCGAGCTCGCCGCGGCGGAACCGCCGCGCAGGATCACCGCGTTGCCGCTCTTGAGCGCGAGCCCGGCGGCGTCGACCGTGACGTTGGGCCGGGCCTCGTAGATCATCCCGACGACGCCCATCGGGACGCGCAGCTGGCGCAGCCGCAGCCCGTTGGGCAGCGTCGACCCGCGCACCACCTCCCCGACGGGGTCGGGCAGGCCCGCGAGCTCGCGCAGCGCGTCGGCGATCGCGGCGACGCGCTCGGGCGTGAGCGCGAGCCGGTCGAGCAGTCCGGCCGCCATGCCGTTCGCGCGCCCGCGCTCGAGGTCGACGGCGTTCGCGGCCACGATCTCGTCCGTCGCCGCGACCAGTGCGTCCGCGAGCGCCAGCAGCGCCGCGTCCTTGGTCGCGCGCGTCGCCGTCGCGAGGGCGCGCGACGCGGTCTTGGCCCGCCGCGCGACGTCCTCGACCGCCGCTGCGACGTCGGTCGTGCGCGGCCCGACGGTCTGCTCGCCGTCACCCGTCACGACGGCCGTCTCCTCGGTGGTGGTCATGCCCCGAGCCTACGTCCGCGCGCCGGACGCCGGCAGCGCCGTCCGCACGCCGGGCACACGGTCCCGACGGGTCAGCGGGCGCGGCGGCGGACGAGGACGAGGTCGTCGCGGTGGACGACCTCGCGGTCGTAGCCCTCGCCGAGCTCGTCGCGCAGGTCCGTCGTCGTGCGGCCGAGCAGGCCGGGGATGTCGCGCGACTCGAAGGCCACGAGGCCGCGGGCGACCACGCGCCCGTCGGCGGCGACGATCTCCACGGGGTCGCCGGCGTCGAAGTCGCCCTCGACCGCGGTGATGCCCGCCGGGAGGAGCGAGGCGCGGCCGCCCTGCACGGCGCGGACGGCCCCGTCGTCGAGGACGAGGCGCCCGCGCGTGCGCGCGGCGTGCGCGAGCCACAGCCGGCGGCGCGTGGTGCGCCGGCCCGTGGCGGCGAACCACGTGCCGACCTCCTCGCCGGCGAGCGCCGCCGCGGCGTTCGACGCCTTGGTCAGCACGACGGGGATGCCCGTGCCGGTCGCGATCGACACCGACTCGAGCTTGGTGAGCATGCCGCCCGTGCCCACGGCGCTCCCCCGCCCCGTGACCTCGATCCCCTCCAGGTCCGCGGGCGAGCGCACCTCGGCGATGCGCCGCGTCCCGGGCCGCGACGGCGGACCGTCGTACAGGCCGTCGACGTCGGTGAGGAGCACCATCGCGTCGGCGCGCACGAGGTGGGACACGAGCGCGGCGAGGCGGTCGTTGTCGCCGAAGCGGATCTCGTCCGTCGCGACGGCGTCGTTCTCGTTGACGACGGGCACGACACCGAGGTCGAGCAGGCGCTCGAGCGAGCGCTGCGCGTTGCGGTAGTGCCCGCGGCGCACCGTGTCCTCCGCGGTGAGCAGCACCTGGCCCACCCGCAGGCCGTGCGCGGCGAACGCCTCGGTGTACCGGGCGACGAGCATGCCCTGGCCGACCGACGCCGCCGCCTGCGCGGTCGCGAGGTCGCGCGGCCGGGCGGCGAGGCCGAGCGGCCCGATGCCGGCCGCGATCGCGCCCGACGTGACGAGCACGACCTGTCCCCCGGCGGCGCGCCGCGCGGCGAGGACGTCGACGAGCGCGCGCAGCGCCGCGAGGTCGAGGTGCCCGTCGGCGCCCGTGAGCGACGACGAGCCGATCTTCACGACCACACGGTGCGCGGTGGCGATCTGCGAGCGGGACGGCAGCCCGAGCGGCTCGAGGTTCACCGCCCCATCATCGCGGCCGGTCACTCCGCGTCGGGGTCCGTCCACGTGCCGGACTCGCGCTCGGTCCACAGCTCGCGGCGCGCCTCGGCCTTGGCGTCCATGCGGTCGTGGTGCTCGCGGCGCTTCTCCGCGCGCGTCGGGCGTAGGCGCTCCTCGAGGCGCAGGTCCGAGCCGCGCGGGCCGCCGAGCAGCTCGGCACCCGTCATGAGCGTGGGCTCCCAGTCGAAGACGACGGCGTTCGCGTCGCTGCCGATGCGCACCTCGTCGCCCGCGACCGCGCCCGCCTCGAAGAGCTTCTCCTCGACCCCGAGCCGCGCGAGCCGGTCCGCGAGGTAGCCGACGGCCTCGTCGTTGGAGAAGTCCGTCTGACGCACCCAGCGCTCCGGCTTGGCGCCGCGCACCTCGAACCAGTAGTCCGTCGCGCCGCCCTTGCGCTTCACGGTGAAGCCCGTCTCGTCGACGGCCCTCGGGCGCAGCACGACGCGCGTGGGCTCCGGTGCCGGCGCCTCCGCGCGGGCCTTCTCGACGAGCTCCGCGAGCGCGTAGGTGAGCTGGCGCAAGCCTTCGTGGCTCGCGGTCGAGACCTCGAAGACGCGCAGGCCGCGCGCCTCCAGGTCGGGCCGCACGAGCTCGGCGAGCTCGCGCGCCTCCGGCACGTCGATCTTGTTGAGCACGACGACGCGCGGGCGCTCCATGAGCGGCACGCGCCCGCCCTCGATGCCGAGGTCGCCCGCGTAGGCGGCGAGCTCGCCCTCGAGGACGTCGAGGTCGCTGATCGGGTCGCGGCCGGGCTCGAGCGTCGCGCAGTCGAGCACGTGCACGATGACGGCCGTGCGCTCGATGTGGCGCAGGAACTCCAGCCCGAGGCCGCGGCCCTCGCTCGCGCCGGGGATGAGGCCCGGCACGTCCGCAACGGTGTAGCGCGCACCACCGGCCTGCACGACGCCGAGGTTCGGCACGAGCGTCGTGAACGGGTAGTCGGCGATCTTCGGCTTGGCGGCGGAGATCGCGGCGACGAGCGACGACTTGCCGGCGCTCGGGTAGCCCACGAGCGCGACGTCGGCGATCGTCTTGACCTCGAGCACGACGTCGCGCTCCTCGCCCGGCTCGCCGAGCAGGGCGAACCCGGGCGCCTTGCGGCGCGGCGACGCGAGCGCCGCGTTGCCCAGCCCACCGCGCCCGCCGGCCGCCACGACGTACTCCGCGCCGGCGCCCACGAGGTCGGCGAGCACCTCGCCGTCCGGGGTCTTCACGACCGTCCCGTCGGGGACGGTCAGCACCAGGTCGCCGCCGTTGGCGCCGTCGCGGTCGTCACCCATCCCCTGCGTGCCCGACTGCGCGTGGCGGTGCGGCGAGTGGTGGTACTCGAGGAGCGTGGTGGTCTGCGGGTCGACGACGAGACGCACCGTCCCGCCGTCACCGCCGTTGCCCCCGTCGGGCCCGGCGAGGGGCTTGAACTTCTCGCGGCGCACCGAGGCGCAGCCGTTCCCGCCGTTGCCGCCGGAGACGTGCAGCACGACGCGGTCGACGAACGTGGCCATGGTGAGATCCTCTCGCAGGTACGCCTGGTGGAACAGCAGGAGGGGCGCACCGCCACGGTGCGCCCCTCCTGCAGGAAGTTCGGGTCGGTGCCGATCAGGCCTCGACCGCGACGATGTCGACGACCTTGCGGCCGCGGCGCGTGCCGAACTGCACGGCGCCGGCCGTCAGGGCGAACAGCGTGTCGTCGCCACCGCGGCCGACGTTGTCACCGGGGTGGAAGTGCGTGCCGCGCTGGCGGACGATGATCTCGCCCGACTTGACGACCTGACCGCCGAAGCGCTTGACGCCGAGGCGCTGCGCGTTCGAGTCGCGACCGTTGCGCGAGGAGCTCGCGCCCTTCTTGTGTGCCATGACGAACCTGCTTTCGTGCGAAGGGGAGGGTGCCTGGCGGCGTTCGGCCGGGCCCGGGGCCCGTCACCTCCCGCCGCGGGAGATCACTTGATGCCGGTGACCTTGAGGCGGGTCAGCTGCTGGCGGTGACCCTGGCGACGGCGGTAACCGGTCTTGTTCTTGTACCGCAGGATCGTGATCTTCGGACCCTTCTCGTCCCGCACGACCTCGGCGGTGACCTTGACCTTCGCCAGCTTCGCGGCGTCGGTGGTCACCTTCTCCCCGTCCACCAGCAGGAGAGCGGGCAGCTCGACGGAGTCACCGACGCCGGCGGACACCCGGTCCACCACGACGATGTCGCCGACGGAAACCTTCTCCTGACGGCCACCGGCCTTGACGATCGCGTACACCACGTTGCTGCTCATCTCTCCTAGTCTTGGCGTGCTCGTCACGGCGTGAACGTCTTGGGGACTCCGACCACGCCGCAGCGTGCGAGTGCGAACCGTCCGTGGGCACACGGGACCGGCGCGCCCAGAGCGCGCCGACGTTCAAGACTACGGACGGGTGGCGAGCAGGTCAAATGCCGGGGTGCGCACCGCCCGCCGCGCGTCCCTGCGCCGGCCGTGCGTGCCAGGTCGTGCGTGCCAGGTCGTGCGTGCCAGGTCGTGCGTGCCAGGCTGGGAGGGCCGAGGCAGGAGGTGAGACCGTGCCCGCGGACGCCGAACGTGCCCAGGACGCCGTCGGCGCGGCGATGCGCGCCGTCGACCGGCGGGGCTTCCTGCCGCCCGCCCAGCAGCGCTGGGCCGCCCAGGACCGGCCCCTCGCGATCGGGCACGGCCAGACGAACTCCCAGCCCTCGACGGTCGCCGCGATGCTGCGCCTGCTGCAGGTGCCGCGGGGCGCCCGGGTCCTCGACGTCGGGGCGGGCTCCGGATGGACCACGGCGCTGCTCGCGCACCTCGTCGGTCCCGACGGCGAGGTGCTGGGGCTCGAGCGCGACGCGCGGCTCGCCGTGTGGGGGGCGGCGAACGTCGCCGCCGCCGGCATGCCGTGGGCCTCGGTCGAGCGCGCCGAGGCGGGAGTCCTGGGACGGCCCGACGGCGGTTACGACCGCGTGCTCGTCTCGGCCGCGGCCGAGCAGCTGCCGCGGACCCTCGTCGACCAGCTGCTGCCGGGCGGACGGATGGTCGTGCCCGTCCGGCACGCCATGACGCTCGTCGTCCGGGACCCCGAGGGCGACGGGTTCCGCACGAGCGAGCACGGCACCTACTCGTTCGTCCCGCTCGTCGAGGACCCGCCCGGCTGACCCGGGCGCCCGTCCCCCGACCGCCACGGCGGCGCCTCGAGGTGCGACCGGCAGCGCGCCTCGTACGCCTCGGCGCCACCGACGTGCGACGCCGCCGCGACGAGCGCGTCGCCCGCCGCCCCGGTCGCTGCCGTGCGCACGTGGAACGCCGCGTCCTCCCCGCAGACGGCGCACACGGCCGTGAGCTTCGTGACACGCTCGGCGAGCGCCGCGAGCCCGGGCAGCGGCTCGAACGGGCGCGCGTCGAACGTGACGTCGAGCCCGGCGGCGACCACCACCGCGCCCGCGTCGGCGAGGCGCTGCACCACGTCCACGAGTCCCGGGCCGAAGAAGTGCGCCTCGTCCACGGCGACGAGGTCCCACGGCCCGTCGCGGCCGACGATCTCCTCGAGCTCGTCCGCGCCCGCGACGGTGCGCGACGGCACCGACAGACCCGAGTGCGAGCTGACGACACCGGTCCCCCGGCGCGTGTCCAGCTCGTGCCCGACGACGAGCACCCGGCGTCCGGCGACCTCCGCCCGCCGGACGCGCCGCAGCAGCTCCTCCGTCTTGCCCGCGAACATCGGGCCGCACACGACCTCCACGCGCCCGGGCCGGGCGGACGGCGTGGACCGCGCGTCGGCGGACGACCCGGCAGGCGACCCGGCAGGCACGGTGGCCGTCAGTGGTGGCGAGCCAGCGACGAGGACTGGCGCACCGGGAGCGGCTTCGGCTCAAGCCGCTCGACCGGGCCGCCGTCGCCCGTGCCGAGCCCTGCGCGCCGGCCGCGGCGCGAGTCCTCCGGTGCACCGCCGGCGCCGGGGGCCAGGACCGTGAGCTCGGGCACGCGCGTGAGGACCGGCAGCTCACGCGTCCCGGTCGGCCGGGCGGGGTTCTCGGGGACGACGAGCGCGGTGGACGTCGTGGCACGCGCCACGGTCGTCGCCGGGCGGGCGGCGGCCGCCTCGGCCACGGTCCCGGTCGTCGTCTCGGCCACGGGCTCGACCAGCCGCGGGGGGCCAGGCCGCTGGGGCGCCGGGCGCTCGGCCACCTGCGCCGTCGCGCCGCTCGACGGTGCGGGCGCGCTCACCGGGGCGCCGAACGGCACGTGCACCGCGGGCACGGCGCCGCGGCCGGACGCGGTGGGCGTGCGCCGCTCTCCGACGACGACGTGCGGGCGCAGCATCTCGAGCACGTCCGACGGGTCGACCCCGCCGAGGAAGAACGCGTCGTCGAGCGCCACGCCCCACGACCGGAGCGTCGCCACCGCCCGCTCGTGCGCCGGAGCGGAACGGCCCGTGACGAGCGCAACCTGCACGCGTGCCTCGTACGCCGGGTCGGCGTCGCGACGGTGCCGCTCGGCGTCCTGGACGCGGCGCAGGCCGGCGAGCAGCCCGCGCAGCGCGCCGCCGCCCGGGACCCGCCGCTCGCCCGTGCCGTCCTCGAGCGCGCCGTCGAGGTCGAAGACGACCCGCAGCTCGCCGCCGGGCTCGTCCGCCGACGCGGGGTCGAGCACGTGCCCGGCGGGCAGCCCGCGGTGCACCGTCTCGCGGACCGACGCCTCGTCGGCCGTCAGGAAGAGGTCGACGTGCAGCGGCCGGACGAGCTCCTGCGGCGCGCGCCCCTGGCGGAAGACCGCGCGCGTGATCGCGAGCTCGTGGTGCCGGATCGAGCGCATGACGCGCAGACCCGTCTCCGGCGACCGGCGCGAGAGGACGACGACCTCGACCAGCGGGTCGTCCGCGGACGGCGCCAGGTCGTTGAGGGCGAGGAGTCGCCGCACCGTCCCGGCGGCGACGCCCGGGGCGAGCGCGTCGTCCAGGTGCTCCTCCTGGTACGCGCGGTACGCGGCCTCGCCCTCGGACCGCAGCACGCGGTCGGAGTCCTCGAGGTCGAACAGAGCGGACGCGGCGACGCCGACGACGAGACGGCCGGTGAGGTCGTAACCCATGGCCCGCATCATGCCAGGTGCGGGTGACGGGACGACGACGCGCCCCCGTCGTGCGCTGCCCGTCGGTGGCGGCGTCAGACGCCGAGACGACGACGTTCCTGCCCGATGAGCGACTGGAGGTACGTGACCCGGTCGTACACGTCGCCACGGTGCTGCGCGCTGTGCACCGGCACGTTCTCCACGTACGACTGGCCGTTCCGGGAACGAACCATGACGGCGACGTGGCCCGAGACCCGGGTCTCCTTGGCGAGGAGGAAGAGAAGACTGAGGAGGAAGGCCCAGACGAAGAGCACGACGAGGACGATCGCCCACGCGGGCGTGTGCGTCGTCACGTGCGTCTGGTCGGTGGTCACGACGTCGACCTCGGCGACGGGCCACGTGCCGCTCGGGGTCACGACGTGGTGCTGCGTCGAGTGGATGTTGCCGATCGACACGAGGAAAGGAGCCGGCTGAGCCGGGCCGGGATACGCGACAGTCACGGACGAACGGTAGCGGGCCGACTCCGTCGTGTCCGCGGACCGGACGCCGACGCGTCACCACGGCACGACCACGCGCGGCTCCCTGCGGAGCCGCGCGCGGTCCGCGGTCAGTCCGTGCCGCTCTCCTCGACCGCCGACGCGACCTCGGTCGCGGGTGCCTCGGTCGCGGGCGCCTCGGTCGCGGGCGCCTCGGTCGCGGGCGCCTCGGTCGCGGGCGCCTCGGTCGCGGGCGCCTCGGTCGTGGGTGCGTCGGTCGTGGGTGCCTGGGACTCCGGTGCCTCGTCGGCGGCGTCCGTCGCCAGGGGCGCGCTCTCGCCCGCCGGCGCCTCGTCCGGCGCGGGGACGACCGCGTCCGCGACCTCCGGGGCCTGCGCGGCCTCGGAGCCCTCGGCGTGGTCGTGCTCGTGGGCGTGCGCGGCGGCCGCGGCGATCGTGGCGAGCGTCGCCTTGACCGCCTCGCGGGCCTGCGACGAGACCTCGGGCAGCACGGGGACGCCGGGGTGCGGCAGCGTGACTGCCGGCTCCTTCGCGCCCGTGGCCGTGCCGCCGGAGCCGGACCCGCCGCGCTTGCGGCGCGAGCGCGACTTGCCCTCGCCCGCGTCGTCCGACGAGCCGCCGCCGTTGCCGTTGCCGTTGCCGTTCGAGCGCTCGACGGGCTCGGTGTGCACGACGAAGCCGCGGCCGTGGCAGTGCTCGCACGTCTCGCTGAACGCCTCGACGAGCCCCTGGCCCACGCGCTTGCGCGTCATCTGCACGAGGCCGAGCGACGTGACCTCGGCGACCTGGTGCTTCGTGCGGTCGCGGCCGAGGCACTCGACCAGACGGCGCAGCACGAGGTCGCGGTTGGACTCGAGCACCATGTCGATGAAGTCGATGACGATGATGCCGCCGATGTCGCGCAGCCGGAGCTGACGGACGATCTCCTCGGCCGCCTCGAGGTTGTTGCGCGTGACGGTCTCCTCGAGCGTGCCACCCGAGCCGGTGAACTTGCCGGTGTTGACGTCCACGACCGTCATCGCCTCGGTGCGGTCGATGACCAGCGAGCCGCCCGACGGCAGCCAGACCTTGCGGTCCATGCCCTTCGCGAGCTGCTCGTCGACGCGGTGCACCGTGAAGACGTCCTGCTCGCTCGTCCAGCGCGAGACGCGCTCGCGCAGGTCCGGAGCGAGCTCCTCGACGTACGTGGAGATCTCGCCCCACGCGGACTCGCCCTGGACCACGAGCGAGCTGAAGTCGTCGTTGAAGATGTCCCGCACGACGCGGATCGCGAGGTCCGGCTCGCCCTGCAGCAGCGCGGGCGCCGACGCGCTCTTCGCCTTCTTCTCGATGGCCTCCCACTGCCCGCGCAGGCGCTCGACGTCGGCGCGCAGCTCCTCCTCGCTCGCACCCTCGGCCGCGGTGCGCACGATGACGCCCGCGCCGTCGGGCACGACCTCCTTGAGGATCTTCTTGAGGCGGTTGCGCTCGGTGTCGGGCAGCTTGCGGCTGATGCCGGTCATGCCGCCGCCCGGGACGAACACGAGGTAGCGCCCGGCCAGCGTGATCTGCGACGTCAGGCGCGCACCCTTGTGCCCGATCGGGTCCTTGGTGACCTGGACGAGCACGGAGTCGCCGGACTTGAGCGCCTGCTCGATGCGGCGCGGCTGGCCCTCGAGCCCGGCCGCGTCCCAGTTGACCTCGCCCGCGTAGAGCACGGCGTTGCGGCCCTTGCCGACGTCGATGAACGCGGCCTCCATGCTCGGCAGCACGTTCTGCACGCGGCCGAGGTAGACGTTGCCCGCCATCGACGCCTGCGACTGCTGCGAGACGTAGTGCTCGACGAGCACGCCGTCCTCGAGCACGGCGATCTGCGTGCGGCCGTCCTTCTCGCGCACGACCATCGAGCGCTCGACCGACTCGCGGCGCGCGAGGAACTCCGCCTCGGTGATGATCTGGCGACGACGGCCGGCGTCGCGGCCCTCGCGGCGGCGCTGGCGCTTCGCCTCGAGGCGCGTGGACCCCTTGAGCGCCGTCACCTCGTCCGCGAGGCTGCGGTCGCGCGAGCGGGTGCGGGTAGAGCCCTCGCCGTTCTCGCCACGCCCGCCGCGACGGCGGCGACGGCGACGACGGCTCGTGCCGGACTCGTCCTCGAAATCGCTCTCGGACGCCTCGGCCTCGGCGGGCTCACCCTCGGACTCGGGCTCCGCCTCCGTCGGCTCGTCGGCCGGTACGGCCGTGTCGCCCTCGGCGTCGCCGGCCTCGCGCGGGGCGTCGGACCGGCCACGCCGGCCGCGGCCGCCACGGCGGCGCCGACGACGCGGCGCGGAGTCGGCCTCGTCCGTCTCGGCCGCGACCTCCTGCGCGTCGTCCTCGAGGTCCACGAAGTCCTCGGGCCCGAAGGCGTCGTCCGGGAGCTCCACGCCCTCGGCGACGAGCTCCGACTCGATGAGCTCGATCTCCTCGACCGCGGCACGGTCCTCGCCGGAGAGCGCGGCCTCGGCCGGGGCCTCCGCGGCGGTCTCCGGCGCAGGGACGGCCGGCTCGGCCGGGCGCTCGGCGACGGGACGCTCGGCGGCCGGGCGCTCCGTGCCGGCGGAGTCCTGCGTCGCGGACGCCGGCTCCACGTGACGCGGC
>NZ_LWGL01000102.1 GCF_001722485.1 Cellulosimicrobium cellulans
CGTCCTTGTCGTGGCGACGGAAGTCGATGACGCGGTACGCGCGCTTGTGGCCACCACCCTTGTGGCGGGTGGTGATGCGGCCGGAGCTGTTGCGGCCACCGCTCTTGGAGAGCGGGCGGACCAGAGACTTCTCCGGCTGCGAGCGCGTGATCTCGGCGAAGTCGGCGACGCTCGAGCCGCGGCGGCCGGGCGTCGTCGGCTTGTACTTACGGATTCCCATGGGGATCTGTCCTCAATCTGCTCTCGTCGGCTCAGCCGAAGATGTCGATCGTGCCCTCGCGGAGGGAGACGATCGCACGCTTGGTGTCCTTGCGCTTGCCCAGGCCGAAGCGCGTGCGGCGCGTCTTGCCCTTGCGGTTGATCGTGTTCACCGAGGCGACCTTGACGTCGAAGATCTGCTCGATCGCGATCTTGATCTCGGTCTTGTTGGCCCGCGGGTCGACGATGAACGTGTACTTGCCCTCGTCGAGCAGGCCGTAGCTCTTCTCGGAGACGACCGGCGCGAGGATCACGTCACGGGGGTCCTTGGTCACGGTGGTCACTTCGCGGCCTCCTCGGCAGCAGTCTCGTCCGCCTCGGTGGAGGTGGCGACGGCCTTCGCGGAGCGGCCCTTGGCCGGGCCGGCCAGGAACGCGTCGAGCGCGCCCTGCGTGAAGACGACGTCGTCCGAGACGAGCACGTCGTAGGTGTTGAGCTGGTCGGCCACCAGGAGGTGGACCTGCTCGACGTTCCGCAGCGACTTGGTCGTCACGTCGTCACCGCGCTCGGTGACCACGAGGACGTGCTTGCGCCCGGAGAGCTTCGCGAGCGTCGCGAGGGCGGTCTTCGTCGAGGGCGTACCGTCGACGCCGAACCCGGTGACGACGTGCACGCGGCCGTGGCGCGCCCGGTCGGAGAGGGCGCCGCGCAGGGCGGCCGCCTTCATCTTCTTGGGCGTGCGCTGGTCGTACGAGCGCGGCGTCGGGCCGTGGACGGTGCCACCGCCGGCGAACTGCGGGGCGCGGATCGAGCCCTGACGGGCGCGGCCGGTGCCCTTCTGCTTGTACGGCTTCTTGCCACCGCCGCGGATCTCGCCGCGGGTCTTGGTGTCGTGCGTGCCCTGGCGGGCGGCTGCGCGCTGCGCGACGACGACCTGGTGGATCAGCGGGACGTTGGTCTCGACGTCGAACACCTCGGCGGGGAGCTCGGCGGTGCCGGCCTTCGTGCCGGTCGCGTCGAGGACGTCGACGGTCAGAGCGGTCTGCTCAGCCATGGGGTTCACGCTCCCTTCGCGGCGCTGCGCACGAGGACGACGCCGCCCTTGGGGCCGGGGACCGCGCCCTTGACGAGCAGCAGACCCTTCTCGACGTCGACCGCGTGGACGGTCAGGTTCTGGGTGGTCTGGCGGGCGTGGCCCATGCGACCGGCCATGCGCAGGCCCTTGAAGACGCGCGACGGGGTCGACGCCCCGCCGATCGAGCCGGGCTTGCGGTGGTTGCGGTGCGCACCGTGCGAGGCGCCCACGCCGGCGAAGCCGTGACGCTTCATGACACCGGCGGTGCCCTTGCCCTTGGTCGTGCCGACGACGTCGACCACGGCACCGGCCTCGAAGGCCTCCGCGGTGATCTCCTGGCCGAGCGAGTACTCGGCGGCGTCGGACGTGCGGACCTCGGCCACGTGGCGGCGCGGCGTGACGCCGGCCTTCTCGAAGTGCCCCTTGAGCGGCTTCGTGACCTTGCGCGGGTCGATCTGGCCGTAGGCGAGCTGCACCGCGGCGTAGCCGTCGACGTCCGTCGTGCGGACCTGCGTCACGACGTTCGTGCCGACCGCCACGACGGTCACGGGCACGAGGCGACCGGCCTCGTCCCAGAGCTGCGTCATGCCGAGCTTCGTCCCGAGCACGGCCGTCACCGGACGGGCGTTCTGCTGGGGGGTAGTCATGATGTCCTCCAGCCTCAGAGCTTGATCTCGATGTTCACGTCGGCCGGCAGGTCGAGACGCATGAGCGAGTCGACGGCCTTCGGCGTGGGATCGATGATGTCGATCAGCCGCTTGTGCGTGCGCATCTCGAAGTGCTCGCGGCTGTCCTTGTACTTGTGAGGCGACCGGATGACGGTGAAGACGTTCTTCTCCGTCGGCAGCGGCACCGGACCCACGACCGTTGCACCAGCGCGCGTCACCGTGTCGACGATCTTGCGCGCCGAGCTGTCGATGACCTCGTGGTCGTAGGACTTGAGCCGGATGCGGATCTTCTGTCCCGCCATGGCGTCGTCTGACTCTCTCTCTCGAACCGCTAGCTGTCCGACCCCCGCACTCGGGCGTGTCGCGTAGTCGCGACGCACCTGGGCGCACGCGCCAGGAGGCGCAGGGCCGTTGGATATGTGAACCCACCGCGCACCGTGCTCACGCACGACGCCGCAGCCTCGGACCACAACGTTTGTCGAGCCTGGTCGGAACATGTGTCCCGCGGGGTACTCGATCCATGTCGACAGAGAGCAAAACCCGCAGACCCGGGCCCTTGGCCCCGGCGTCCGTCCCCGCCGAGCGAGGACCGGTTCAACACACTGTTCGACACGTGAAAGAGCGCGCCCGTGACAGGCAACCTGAACAGTCTGCCACACGGATCCGAGAAGGGCCAACTCGGGCCCCAGGACCCCGCCGCACGGCCGGCACGCACCGCCGCTACGCACGTCCGGCGCACCCCTCCCCCGGGCAGCACGAAGGCCCGGCACCTCGCGGTACCGGGCCCTCGCGGAGTGCTGCCGACGGGCAGCGTCAGATCACTTGAGGATCTTGGTGACGCGGCCGGAGCCCACGGTGCGGCCACCCTCACGGATGGCGAAGCCGAGGCCCTCCTCCATGGCGATCGGCTGGATGAGCTCGACCGTCATCTCGGTGTTGTCGCCGGGCATGACCATCTCGGTGCCCTCGGGCAGCGTGATGACGCCGGTGACGTCCGTCGTGCGGAAGTAGAACTGCGGACGGTAGTTCGAGTAGAACGGGTTGTGACGGCCGCCCTCGTCCTTGCCCAGGATGTAGACCTGCGCCTCGAACTGCGTGTGCGGGGTGATCGAACCCGGCTTCACGACGACCTGGCCGCGCTCGACGTCCTCGCGCTTGATGCCGCGCAGGAGCAGACCGGTGTTGTCGCCGGCCTGGGCCTGGTCCATCTGCTTGTGGAACGTCTCGATGCCCGTGACCGTGGTCTTCTGGGGCGAGCGGATGCCGACGATCTCGACGTCCGAGTTGATGTCGAGCGTGCCGCGCTCCACCTTGCCGGTGACGACGGTGCCACGACCGGTGATCGTGAAGACGTCCTCGACGGGCATGAGGAACGGCTTGTCGAGCTCGCGGACGGGCTCGGGCACGTTCTCGTCGACGGCCTCCATGAGCTCGATGATCTTGGCGGTCCACTCGGCGTCGCCCTCGAGAGCCTTGAGGCCCGAGACGCGGACGACCGGAGCGTTGTCGCCGTCGAACTCCTGCGAGGAGAGGAGCTCGCGCACCTCCATCTCGACGAGCTCGAGGATCTCCTCGTCGTCGACCATGTCCGACTTGTTGAGCGCCACGAGCAGGTAGGGCACGCCGACCTGGCGGGCGAGCAGGACGTGCTCGCGCGTCTGGGCCATCGGGCCGTCGGTCGCGGCCACGACCAGGATCGCGCCGTCCATCTGGGCGGCACCGGTGATCATGTTCTTGATGTAGTCGGCGTGGCCCGGGGCGTCGACGTGCGCGTAGTGACGCTTCGGCGTCTCGTACTCGATGTGCGCGATGTTGATCGTGATACCGCGCTGCTTCTCCTCGGGAGCCGCGTCGATCTCGTCGAAGTTGCGCTGGACGTTCGCCGGCAGGTCCGGGTACGTGTCCGCGAGCGTCTTCGAGATCGCTGCCGTCAGCGTCGTCTTACCGTGGTCGACGTGACCGATGGTGCCGATGTTGACGTGCGGCTTGGTCCGCTCGAACTTGGCCTTAGCCACTGGGGTCCTCCTGGGACTTGGGTAGATGTGCCGAACGTTGCGAATGTCGACCGAGAGATCCTACATCCGCGGGGCGTTGCGGTTTTCCTACAGGTTGATGGTTGTGCGGGTCTTCGACCTGTGGGGACTCACTCGCCCCGGGTCTTCTTGATGATCTCGTCGGCAACGTTCCGAGGAACCTCGGCGTAGCTGTCGAACTGCATCGAGTACACGGCGCGACCCTGCGTCTTGGACCGGAGGTCACCGATGTACCCGAACATCTCTGACAACGGTACGTGGGCCCGGACGACCTTCACACCCGTCGCGTCCTCCATGGACTGGATCATTCCACGACGTGAGTTGATGTCGCCGATCACGTCGCCCATGTACTCCTCGGGCGTACGCACCTCGACCGCCATCACCGGCTCCAGCAGAACCGGGTCAGCCCGCTTGACGCCCTCCTTGAGGACCATCGAGCCGGCAATCTTGAACGCCATCTCGGAGGAGTCGACCTCGTGGTAGGCGCCGTCGAGCAGCGTCGCCTTGACCCCGACCAGCGGGAAGCCGGCGAGCACGCCGAGCTCCATCGCGGACTGGATACCGGCGTCGACGCTCGGGATGTACTCGCGCGGGATGCGACCACCGGTGACGGCGTTCTCGAACTCGTAGAGCTCGCCCTCGGCCGTGTCGAGCGGCTCGAAGGTGACCTGGACCTTCGCGAACTGCCCGGACCCACCGGTCTGCTTCTTGTGCGTGTAGTCGATCTTCTCGGCCTTGCGGCGGATCGTCTCGCGGTACGCGACCTGCGGCTTGCCGACGTTCGCCTCGACCTTGAACTCGCGACGCATGCGGTCGACGAGGATGTCGAGGTGGAGCTCGCCCATCCCGCCGATGACGGTCTGGCCGGTCTCGTCGTCCAGCTTGACGCGGAACGTCGGGTCCTCCTCGGCGAGCTTCTGGATCGCCGTGGAGAGCTTCTCCTGGTCCGCCTTCGTCTTCGGCTCGATCGCGACGTCGATGACGGGCTCGGGGAACGTCATCGACTCGAGGATCACCGGGTTCGCCGGGTCGGTGAGCGTGTCACCCGTCGTGACGTCCTTGAGGCCGATGAACGCGTAGATGTGGCCGGCCGTCGCGTCCTCGACCGGGTTCTCCTTGTTGGAGTGCATCTGGAAGAGCTTCCCGATGCGCTCCTTCTTGCCCTTGGTCGAGTTGAGCACCTGGGCGCCCTGCGCGACCTTGCCCGAGTAGACGCGGACGTAGGTGAGCTTGCCGAAGAACGGGTGCGAGGCGACCTTGAACGCGAGCGCGGAGAACGGCTCGGTGGCGTCGGGGTGACGCTCGATGACCTTCTCCTCGTCCTTGACGTCGTGGCCCTCGATCGCGGGGACGTCGAGCGGCGACGGCAGGTAGTCGATGACGGCGTCGAGCATGGGCTGCACGCCCTTGTTCTTGAACGCCGAGCCGCACAGGACCGGGAACGCCTCGCCCGCGATGACGAGCTTGCGGATGCCGGACTTGATCTCGGCGATCGTCAGCTCCTCGCCGCCGAGGTACTTCTCGAGCAGCTCCTCGTCCGCCTCGGCGACGGCTTCGAGCAGCTCGTTGCGGTACTGCTCCGCCTTCTCGACGAGGTCGGCCGGGATCTCCTCGGTCTCGTACGCCTCACCCATCTTGGTCTCGCCGCGCCAGACGAGGGCCTTCTGCTCGATGAGGTCGACGACGCCCGTGAAGTCGTTCTCGGCGCCGATCGGCAGCTGGATGACCAGCGGCTTCGCCTTGAGGCGCTCGACGATCGTCTTCACGGTGAAGTAGAAGTCCGCGCCGAGCTTGTCCATCTTGTTGACGAAGCAGATGCGCGGGACGTTGTACTTGTCCGCCTGGCGCCACACCGTCTCCGACTGCGGCTCCACGCCCTCCTTGCCGTCGAAGACGGCGACGGCGCCGTCGAGCACGCGCAGGGAGCGCTCGACCTCGACCGTGAAGTCGACGTGGCCGGGCGTGTCGATGATGTTGATCTGGTTGTTCTTCCAGTAGCAGGTCGTCGCGGCCGACGTGATGGTGATGCCGCGCTCCTGCTCCTGCTCCATCCAGTCCATCGTCGACGCGCCGTCGTGCGTCTCACCGATCTTGTAGTTCACACCCGTGTAGAACAGGATGCGCTCGGTGGTCGTGGTCTTCCCGGCATCGATGTGGGCCATGATGCCGATGTTGCGGACCTTGTTCAGGTCGGTCAGCACGTCAAGTGCCACGGTCTGTTTCCCTCGCTAGGTGGGTTGAGTCGGGGGCGCTGCTCGGACCGGGGTGGCCGGCCGGGACCCGCCGACGGCCCCGCGGACGTGCGTCCACGGGGCCGGTCGGGCGGACTACCAGCGGTAGTGGGCGAAGGCCTTGTTGGACTCCGCCATCTTGTGCATGTCCTCGCGGCGCTTGACCGCGGCGCCGAGGCCGTTGCTGGCGTCGAGGATCTCGTTCATGAGGCGCTCGGTCATGGTCTTCTCGCGGCGGGCGCGCGAGTAGTCCGTGAGCCAGCGCAGCGCGAGGGTCGTGGCGCGCGCCGGGCGCACCTCGACCGGGACCTGGTAGGTGGCGCCACCGACGCGGCGCGAGCGGACCTCGAGCGCGGGACGCACGTTCTCGAGCGCGCGCTTGAGGACGACGACGGGGTCACCGTCGGTCTTCGAGCGGACACCCTCGAGGGCGCCGTACACGATCGCCTCGGCGGTCGACTTCTTGCCGTCGAGCAGCACCTTGTTGATGAGCTGCGTGACGACGGGGGACCCGTAGACCGGGTCGACGATGAGCGGCCGCTTCGGGGCCGGGCCCTTGCGAGGCATCAGCTCTTCTCCTTCTTCGCGCCGTAGCGGCTGCGGGCCTGCTTGCGGTTCTTCACGCCCTGCGTGTCGAGCGCGCCGCGGACGATCTTGTACCGCACACCCGGGAGGTCCTTCACACGACCGCCGCGCACGAGCACGATGGAGTGCTCCTGGAGGTTGTGGCCGACGCCGGGGATGTAGGCCGTGACCTCGACCTGGGAGGAGAGCTTCACGCGAGCGACCTTGCGCAGCGCGGAGTTCGGCTTCTTCGGGGTGGTGGTGTACACGCGCGTGCACACACCGCGCCGCTGCGGGGAACCCTTGAGGGCGGGGGTCTTCGACTTCCCCACCTTCGAGGTCCGCCCCTTGCGGACGAGCTGCTGGATCGTAGGCACTACGTCTCCGTGTCTTCTCGAGCTGTGCCGGGGCGATCCCCGGCCTGTGGTCGTGCTGGCTTCGGGCGCCGATCGCACGCGGCGCCCGCGACGCAGTGCGTCGCACGCAGCCACCTACCACCGGCTCGATGGTCCGGGCCGGCCGTCGGGCGCGAGGCGCGGGACGGACGGGTCCGGAATGCCCGCGCACTCACATCGACCCGTCCGGAGATCGCCAGGGCGGCGCGGTGCGCGTCGAGCCGGGGCGTCGACGCGGTCGCGGGCCGCGAGGAACATCACAGAGGGCCCGACGGCGCGGGCACGGTTTACCAGGCTACCTGCCGCTCGACGGGTAGTCAAAGGTCCTGGTCGCGCTCCCCCGGCCCTCCACCGGGGTGCTCCGCCGGGAAAAGGCAGGTGCCCGGCGGCGACCCCCGCACCTCGCGGTGCGGGGGCGCCGTCGGGCACCGGGAAGAGCGGGACGTCAGCGGTAGTCGCCGAAGTCCAGGTCCTCGAGCGGGATCGCCTCGCCGGAGCCCATGCCGAGCGCCGGGAAGTCGATCTCGTCGTAGCCGAAGCTCGGGTAGAGCTCCGTCTTCGCCTGCTCGGTCGGCTCGACCTCGACGTTGCGGTAGCGGGGCAGACCCGTACCGGCCGGGATGAGCTTACCGATGATGACGTTCTCCTTGAGGCCGAGCAGCGGGTCACGACGACCGCTCATCGACGCCTCGGTGAGCACGCGGGTCGTCTCCTGGAAGGAGGCGGCCGAGAGCCACGAGTCCGTCGCGAGCGACGCCTTCGTGATGCCCATCAGCTCCGGACGGCCGGAGGCCGGCTGGCCACCCTCCGCCACGGCCCGACGGTTCGCGTCCTCGAAGCGGCCGCGCTCGGCGAGCTCGCCCGGCAGGAGCTGGGAGTCGCCCGAGTCCAGCACGGTCACGCGGCGCAGCATCTGGCGCACGATGACCTCGATGTGCTTGTCGTGGATGTCCACGCCCTGCGAGCGGTAGACCTCCTGGACCTCGTCCACCAGGTGCTTCTGCGTGGCGCGCGGGCCGAGGATGCGCAGGACCTTCTTCGGGTCCACCGCACCCTGCACGAGCTGCGTGCCGACGGCGACGTGGTCGCCGTCCTGCACGAGCAGGCGCGCACGCTTGGTCACCGGGTAGGCGATCTCCTCCGAGCCGTCGTCCGGCGTGAGCACCAGACGGCGCGAGCGCTCGCTGTCGTCGATCGCGATGCGGCCCGAGAACTCCGCGATGGGCGCCTCACCCTTGGGGGTGCGGGCCTCGAAGAGCTCCGTGACACGCGGCAGACCCTGCGTGATGTCGTCGGCCGACGCCACACCACCGGTGTGGAAGGTACGCATCGTCAGCTGCGTGCCCGGCTCGCCGATCGACTGGGCCGCGATGATGCCGACGGCCTCGCCGATGTCCACGAGCTTGCCGGTCGCGAGCGAGCGGCCGTAGCACTTGGCGCACGTGCCGACGCGCGACTCGCACGTGAGGACCGAGCGGACCTTCGCGTCCCGCACGCCCGCCGCCACGGCGGCGTCGATGAGGACGTCGCCCGCGTCGTCGCCGGCCTTGCCGATGACGTTGCCGTCGGCGTCGACCAGGTCGGACGCGAGGGTGCGCGAGTACACGCTCGTCTCCACCTTCGGGTGGCGCACGAGGATGCCCCCGAGCTCCTCCGCGATCGGGAGCGTGAGGCCACGCTCCGTGCCGCAGTCCTCCTCGCGGATGATGACGTCCTGCGACACGTCCACGAGACGACGCGTGAGGTAGCCCGAGTCGGCGGTCCGCAGAGCGGTGTCCGCCAGACCCTTGCGGGCGCCGTGCGTCGCGATGAAGTACTCGAGGACGGACAGGCCCTCGCGGTAGTTGGACTTGATCGGGCGCGGGATGATCTCGCCCTTCGGGTTCGCCACGAGACCGCGCATACCGGCGATCTGGCGGACCTGCATCCAGTTACCACGGGCACCTGAGCCGACCATGCGGTAGACCGTGTTGCGGTCGTTCGCCTCGAGGTTCTCGCGCATGACCGACGCGACCTTGTCCGTCGCCTGGGTCCAGATCTCGATGAGCTCCTGGCGGCGCTCGTCGTCCGTGATCAGACCGCGGTCGTACTGCTGCTGGACCTTGAGCGCGCGCTCCTCGTGCTGCTCGAGGATCTCGGCCTTCGCCGCCGGCGTGGCGACGTCGGAGATCGCGATCGTGACGCCCGAGCGGGTCGCCCAGCGGAAGCCGGCGGCCTTGAGGGCGTCGAGCGAGGCGGCGACCTCGACCTTCGGGTACCGCTCCGCGAGCTCGTTGACGATCGCCGAGAGGCGCTTCTTGTCGACGACCGAGTTCACGTACGGGTAGTCGACGGGCAGCGTCTCGTTGAACAGCGCACGACCGAGCGTGGTGTCGAACAGGATCGGCTGACCCTGCTCCCAGCCCTCGGGCGCCTCGAAGCCCGACACCGGCGGGACGAGGTCCGTCATGCGGATCTTCACCGGCGCGTTGAGGTCGAGCGACCCCTGGTCGAACGCCATGATCGCCTCGGCCACGGACCCGAACGCGCGACCCTCGCCGACGGTGTCTGCCTTGTCGCTCGTCAGGTGGTACAGACCGATGATCATGTCCTGCGAGGGCATGGTCACCGGACGGCCGTCCGACGGCTTGAGGATGTTGTTGCTCGAGAGCATGAGGATGCGGGCCTCGGCCTGCGCCTCGGCGCTCAGGGGCAGGTGCACGGCCATCTGGTCGCCGTCGAAGTCCGCGTTGAACGCGGCGCACACGAGCGGGTGCAGGTGGATCGCCTTGCCCTCGACCAGCTGCGGCTCGAACGCCTGGATGCCCAGGCGGTGCAGCGTCGGCGCACGGTTGAGCAGCACGGGGTGCTCGGTGATGACCTCCTCGAGCACGTCCCACACGACCGGGCGCGCGCGCTCGACCATGCGCTTGGCGCTCTTGATGTTCTGCGCGTGGTTGAGGTCCACGAGCCGCTTCATGACGAACGGCTTGAACAGCTCGAGCGCCATCTGCTTGGGCAGACCGCACTGGTGCAGCTTGAGCTGCGGGCCGACGACGATGACCGAGCGGCCCGAGTAGTCGACGCGCTTGCCGAGCAGGTTCTGGCGGAATCGGCCCTGCTTGCCCTTGAGCATGTCGGAGATCGACTTGAGCGGGCGGTTGCCCGGGCCCGTGACGGGACGACCGCGGCGACCGTTGTCGAACAGCGAGTCGACGGCCTCCTGCAGCATCCGCTTCTCGTTGTTGACGATGATCTCCGGCGCGCCGAGGTCGAGCAGACGCTTGAGGCGGTTGTTCCGGTTGATCACGCGGCGGTACAGGTCGTTGAGGTCGCTCGTCGCGAAGCGGCCACCGTCGAGCTGCACCATCGGGCGCAGGTCCGGCGGGATGACCGGGACGGCGTCGAGCACCATGCCCGTGGGCGAGTTCGTCGTCGTGAGGAACGCGTTGACGACCTTGAGGCGCTTGAGCGCGCGCGTCTTGCGCTGCCCCTTGCCCGTGCGGATCGTTTCGCGCAGCGACTCGGCCTCGGCCTCCAGGTCGAAGTTCTCGAGGCGCTTCTGGATCGCCGCGGCGCCCATCGAGCCCTCGAAGTACGTGCCGTAGCGGTCCTGCAGGGCGCGGTACAGCATCTCGTCGCCCTCGAGGTCGGCGACCTTGAGGTTCTTGAAGCGGTCCCAGACCTGCTCGAGGCGGTCGAGCTCGGCGTCCGCCCGCTTGCGGATCGACGCCATCTCGCGCTCGGCGGAGTCGCGGACCTTGCGGCGCGCATCGGCCTTGGCGCCCTCGGCCTCGAGCTCGGCCAGGTCGGCCTCGAGCTTCTGGGCGCGGGCGTTGATGTCGTTGTCGCGGCGGTCCGCGATCTCCTTCTTCTCCAGGTCGATCTCGTTCTGGAGGTTCGGGAGGTCCTCCTGGCGACCCTCGTCGTCGACCGACGTGATCATGTACGCCGCGAAGTAGATGACCTTCTCCAGGTCCTTCGGGGCGAGGTCGAGCAGGTAGCCGAGGCGCGAGGGCACGCCCTTGAAGAACCAGATGTGCGTGACCGGGGCGGCGAGCTCGATGTGGCCCATGCGCTCACGGCGCACCTTCGAGCGCGTCACCTCGACGCCGCAGCGCTCGCAGATGATGCCCTTAAAGCGCACGCGCTTGTACTTGCCGCAGTAGCACTCCCAGTCCCGGGTGGGGCCGAAGATCTTCTCGCAGAAGAGGCCGTCCTTCTCGGGCTTGAGGGTGCGGTAGTTGATGGTCTCGGGCTTCTTCACCTCACCGTGCGACCAGGCACGGATGTCGTCGGCCGTGGCCAGGCCGATGCGCAGCTCGTCGAAGACGTTGACGTCGAGCAAGATGTCCTACTTCCTTCGTCTGCCGGTACGCGGCCGGAGGCCGGTACCGACGCCATAAAGACGGGGTGGGTGCGGGTCGGGGCGGGAGCGGTGCGCGGTCGTGGACCGGGGCACCGCCCCCGCCGGCCCGAGATCAGATCTCGTCGACGCTCGCGGCGGCGTTCGGACGACGCGACAGGTCGATGCCGAGCTCCTCCGCGGCGCGGTACACGTCGTC
>NZ_LWGL01000103.1 GCF_001722485.1 Cellulosimicrobium cellulans
GGCGCGCCGAGCCGCGACGGCGCCCCGGGACGCACGGGCGAGGACGCGCCGTCGGCCCCCTCCGCGATCGCGCTCACGCGCGCCGGCGACAACCGCGTGTACGCGATGATCGACGAGACCGGCGAGCGGCGCGACGTCGTGGTGCTCGACGGCGACCGGCAGGTCGTCGGCTTCCTCGCCCGGCTCTGGCGGTCCCTGCGCCTGCGCGGCATCGAGGGCCGCGCCGCGATCTCGCTCCGCGCCGCGGCCGAGCGCACCGCCCTGCTGACGTACGCCGCCCGCGCCGCCGGCGTCTGCACGCCCGGGCTGCTCGGCGTCGCCGAGTCCGCGGACTCGATGGTCCTCGTCCAGGAGCACGCCACGGGCGCGGTGTCGCTGCGCGACCTGCCCGCGGACGAGCTCACCGACGACGTGCTCAACGAGGCGTGGCGCCAGCTCACGCTGGCGCACGACGCGGGCATCGCGCACCGCGCCCTGACGTCGGACGTCATGCTCGTCTCGCGCGAGCCCGCGACCGGCGCGCCGCAGGTCTGGCTCACCGGGTGGGAGCAGGGCGATATCGCGTCCTCCGAGCTCGCGCGCCGCATGGACCTCGCGCAGATGGTCGCCCTGCTCGCGCTGCGCGTGGGCGCCCGGCGCGCGGTCGAGTCCGCCGTGGACGTGCTGCCCGACGAGGACATCGCCGCGATCGGCCCTCTCCTGCAGTCCGTCGCGCTGCCGCCCAGCACGCGCGAGGAGATGCGGCAGGACAAGGAGCTCCTCAAGGAGCTGCGGGCCGCGCTCGTCGACCGGCTGCCCGAGGCGGACGTCGAGCCGCAGCGCATCACGCGGTTCGGCGCCCGGACCGTGCTCACGATCACGCTGACGATCGTCGCCGTCACCGTCGTCGTCACGACGATCAACTTCGAACAGATCACCGAGGCGCTCGCCGAGGCGAACCCGTGGTGGGCGGTCGTGTCGTTCCTGCTCGGGATGCTCACCTGGGTGGGCGCCGCGCTCACGCTCGTCGCGTTCTCCCCGGCGCAGATCCCGATGACGCGCGCGACGCTCACGCAGGCCGCCGGGTCGTTCGTCGCGCTCGCCGCGCCGGCCGGCATCGGCCCCGCCGCGCTCAACCTGCGGATGCTCACCCGGCGGGGCGTGCCCACGCCCGTCGCCGTCGCGACGGTCGGGCTCGTCCAGGTGTCGCAGTTCGTCGTGACGATCCTCATCCTCGTCGTGCTCTCGACGTTCACCGGCGAGGGCGGCCTCGTCCAGCTGCCGTCGACGACCGTGCTCCTCGCCATCGGCGGCGTCGCGCTCGCGGTGCTCGCCACGCTGCTCGTCCCCGCGGTCCGCACGTGGGCCCTGGCCAAGATCCGCCCGACGGTGCAGCAGGTGTGGCCCCGCCTGTCGGAGATGCTCGGCCAGCCGGGACGCCTCGCCCTCGGGCTCGGCGGCAACGTCGTCATGACGCTCGGGTACGTCCTCGCGTTCGACGCCGCGCTCGCCGCGTTCGGCCAGGAGCTCTCGCTCGTCGACGTCGCCGTCATCTACCTCGTCGGCAACGCCGCCGGCGCCGCGGTGCCGACCCCCGGTGGTCTCGGCACGATCGAGGCCGCGCTCATCGTCGGCCTCACGGCCGCGGGCGTGCCCGCCGCGCTCGCCACGTCCGTGGCGGTCATCTTCCGCGTCGCGACCTACTGGGGACGTGTGCCGTTCGGCTGGGCCGCGATGCGCTACCTGCAGAAGAAGGGCGACCTGTAGGTCCGGCGCGCCGGAGGTCCTCGGGCGCCGAGGCCCACCGTGCCGGAGCCCGGGACGTCGGACCCTCTCGACACGACCCCGGGCCTGGATAGGCTCGCCGCGCACCCGCCCGGCTGACCGCCGGAGCGGGCGGTCGCCGCCCGACGAGGTCAGGAGCCCGCACGTGAGGATCGGAGTCCCCCGCGAGGCCGCGGACGACGAGCGGCTGGTCGCCGCGACGCCGCGGACGGTTGAGCGCCTGCGCACGCTCGGTTTCGACGTCGTCGTCGAGCACGACGCCGGGTCGCGGGCCACGTTCCCCGACGCGGCGTACGCCGAGGCCGGTGCCGCGGTGGCGGACACCGCGACCGTGTGGGGCAGCGACGTCGTCGTCGCGGTGAACGCGCCGACCGACGCGCAGGTCGCGCTCCTGCGCCCGGGCGCGACGCTCGTCGCGATGCTCTACCCGGGCAGCCGGCCCGCGCTCGTCGAGCGTCTCGCGGCGGCCGGCGTCACCGCTCTCGCGCTCGACGCCGTCCCGCGCATCTCGCGCGCCCAGGCGCTCGACGTGCTGAGCACGCTGTCGAACGTCGCCGGGTACCGCGCCGTCGTCGAGGCCGCGCAGGAGTACGGCGGCATGTTCGGCGGCCAGGTCACCGCCGCGGGCAAGACGCCGCCCGCGAAGGTCTTCGTCATCGGCGGCGGTGTCGCCGGTCTCGCCGCCGTCGGGACCGCTGCCAGCCTCGGGGCGCAGGTGCGCGCCTTCGACGTGCGCACCGAGGCGGCGGAGCAGATCGAGTCCATGGGCGGGACGGCCGTGCGCGCGCCGGAGGCGCAGCAGCAGATGAACGCCGACGGGTACGCGCGGCCGCTCACGCCCGAGCAGGAGCGGCACGCGCTCGACGTCTACGCGCGCGAGGCGGCCGACGCGGACGTCGTCATCACCACCGCGCTCGTGCGCGGCCGCGCCCCACGGACCCTCACCGCCGAGGCCGTCGCTGGCATGCGGCCCGGGAGCGTCGTCGTCGACCTCGCCGCGTCCGGCGGCGGCAACTGCGCGCTCACCGTGCCGGGCGAGCGGGTCGTGACCGACGGCGGTGTCGTCGTCCTCGGGTGGACCGATCTCGCCGGGCGCCTCCCGCAGCACACGTCGCAGCTCCTCGGGACGAACGTCGTGCACCTGCTCGAGCTCCTCACGCCGGGGCGCGACGGCCGCGTGGTGCTGGACCTGGCCGACCCCGTGCAGCGCGGCATGACCGTGACGCGCGACGGCGACGTGCTCTGGCCGCCGCCACCGGTCGCGGTGAGCGCCGCACCACCACCGGGTGCAGCCCCGGACGACGGCGCGCTGCCGAGCACCGCGCCCGGTGACGCCCCCGACAGCGGCGCCGGAGGCGGCGAACGGGCCGCCGTCGACACGGCGGAGCAGCGCGAGCGCCGCGGGCGCCAGCGGCTCGTCGGTGCCGCGCTGGCCGCGGTGCTCGTCACCCTCGGGCTGTCGTTCGCCCCGCCGTCTCTCGTCGGGCACGTGACGGTGTTCGCGCTCGCCGTCGTCGTCGGGTACTACGTCATCTCGCACGTCACGCACTCGCTGCACACGCCGCTCATGGCCCAGACGAACGCGATCTCCGGGATCATCCTCGTCGGCGCGCTCCTGCAGATCGGGTCCGACGACTGGCTCGTCACGACGCTCGCGTGCGTCGCGGCGACCGTCGCGAGCATCAACATCTTCGGCGGGTTCCTCGTCGCGAACCGCATGATCCGCATGTTCCGCAAGGACTCCCCGGAGGTGGCCCGGTGACCGCCACGTCCGTCGCGCAGGCCGTCTACGTCCTCGCCGCGCTGCTGTTCGTCCTCAGCCTCGCCGGCCTGTCCAGGCAGGAGACCGCGCGGCGCGGCAACCTCGCCGGCGCCGCCGGGATGGTCCTCGCGCTCGGCGCGACGATCGTGCTCGCACTCGGGACGAGCGCCCGGCCGGTGCTCGTGACGGCGCTGCTCATCGCAGTCGTGCTGCTCGTCGGTGCGGTCGTCGGCACGTGGCGCGCGCGCCGCGTCGAGATGACGCAGATGCCCGAGCTCATCGCGATCCTGCACAGCTTCGTCGGGCTCGCGGCCGTGCTCGTGGGCTACAACTCGTACCTCGCCGCGCAGCTCACCGCGCACGCGGCCGGAGGCGACGACGTCGCCCACCTCGTCGAGGTGCACCTCGGCGTGCTCGTCGGTGCCGTGACGTTCACCGGCTCCGTCGTCGCGTACCTCAAGCTCTCGGGCCGCACCCGGTCCGCGCCGCTGCGGCTGCCCGGGCGGAACCTGCTCAACCTCGGGGCGCTCGTCGTGAGCGTCGGGCTGCTGGGGTGGTTCGTCGCCGCGCCGTCCGTGTGGCCGCTGCTGGTCATGACCGTGGTCGCGCTCGCGCTCGGCTGGCACCTCGTCGCGTCGATCGGCGGCGGCGACATGCCCGTCGTCGTCTCGATGCTCAACTCGTACTCCGGCTGGGCCGCCGCCGCGGCCGGCTTCATGCTGAGCAACGACCTGCTCATCGTCACCGGCGCGCTCGTCGGGTCCTCCGGCGCGATCCTGTCGTACATCATGTGCCGGGCCATGAACCGCTCGTTCGTGTCCGTCATCCTCGGCGGGTTCGGCGCCGAGGAGGGCGCGACGGCGCCCGCCGGCGAGGGCGCCGCGGGTGAGCACCGCGAGGTGAGCGCCGACGACGTCGCGCGCCTCCTCGCCGACGCGCGCAGCGTCGTCATCACGCCCGGGTACGGCATGGCCGTCGCGAAGGCCCAGTACCCCGTCGCGGAGCTCGTGTCGCTGCTGCGCGAGCGCGGCGTCGACGTGCGGTTCGGCGTGCACCCCGTCGCCGGCCGCCTGCCCGGGCACATGAACGTGCTGCTCGCCGAGGCGCGCGTCCCCTACGACATCGTGTTCGAGATGGACGAGGTCAACGACCGCTTCGCAGGGACTGACGTCGTGCTCGTCATCGGCGCCAACGACACCGTCAACCCCGGCGCGCTCGACGACCCCGGCTCCCCCATCGCCGGCATGCCGGTGCTCCACGTGTGGGAGGCGCGCGACGTCGTCGTGTTCAAGCGGTCCATGGCCACGGGGTACGCGGGCGTGCAGAACCCGCTGTTCTTCCGCGAGAACACCTCGATGCTGTTCGGCGACGCCAAGGCGAGGGTCGAGGACATCGTCGCGCGCCTCCGGGTGGGCTGAGCGCGGCACCTCCGGGCCTCGCCGGTCAAGGTCGCGGGACGGTGCTCCTCGCCCGGCGCAGCACCGCCTCGGCGTGGCGCAGCACCGGGCCGTCGACCATGCGGCCGTCGAACGTGAACACGGTGTCCGCTCCGCCCGGGTTGGCCGCAGCGGCGTCGAGCAGCGCGCGGGCGTCGGCGACCTGCTCGGGCGTCGGGGCGTAGGCCTCGCGGATCACGGGAACGTGGCTCGGGTGGATGCACGCCGTCGCCGCGAAGCCGCTCGCGGCGGCGTCCTGCGCCTCGGCGCGCAGCCCGTCGAGGTCGGCGATGTCGACGTGGACGGCGTCGACGGCCGCCTTCCCGGCGGCGCCGGCCGCGAGGAGCACGCTCGCGCGCGCGTGCCGGGCGACGTCTCGATAGGTCCCGTCCGCGCGGCGGCTGGACGTCCCGCCGAGCGACGCGACGAGGTCCTCCGCGCCCCACATGAGCGCCACGACCTCGTCGCGGCGCGCGAGCTCCGGCGCGGCGAGGACACCCGCGGCGGTCTCGCACAGCCCGATCACGCGCACCCCGGGGAGCGTCGCGCCGAGCGCGGGCAGCGACGTCAGCAGCTCCGGGCCGGCCTTCGCGACCATGACGGTACGCAGTCGCGTGTCCGCGAGCGCCGCGACGTCGAGCGCGTGCTCCGGCGTCCCGACGGCGTTGACGCGCACGACGGTCCGGTCGGCGTCGAGCGTCGCGGACGCGTCGACGACGGCCCGCCGAGCGGCCGCCTTGGCCGCGGGCGCGACGGCGTCCTCGAGGTCGAGGATCACCGCGTCGGCCCGCTCGGCGGCCTTGGCGAAGCGGTCGGGGCGGTCGCCGGGGCAGAACAGCATCGCGGGGCCGAGGAGGAAGGACACGTGCCCGACGTCGGCGCTCACCACGCGCCCTCCCTGTCTCCGGCGCGAAGCACGGGTTCGCTGTCCGACCCCGCGCCGTCGGGCACCGCGGCCTCGTGCGCGGCGCGCGTCCAGAACAGCGCGGTGCGGACGGCCCGGGCGACGAGCACGCCGTCCTGGTTGCGCCCCCGGTGCTCGAGCGTGACGACGCCCTGTCCGGGCCGGGACGCGGAGAGGCGCTTGTCGAGCACCTCGGTCTCGGCGTACAGCGTGTCGCCGTGGAACACGGGCTTGGGGAACTCGACCTCGCGGAAGCCGAGGTTGGCGACGATCGTGCCCTGCGTGACCTGCCCGACCGACAGCCCGACGAGGGTCGAGAGCGTCATCATCGAGTTCACGAGCCGCTGCCCGAACGGCTGCGTCGCGGCCCACGCGGCGTCGAGGTGCAGCGCCTGGTGGTTCATCGTGAGCGTCGAGAACACGACGTCGTCGGCCTCGGTGAGCGTGCGTCCCGGGCGGTGGCGGTACACCACGCCCGGCTCGAGCTCGTCGTAGTACAGGCCCCGCTGGACCACCTCGCGCATGCCGCGTCCTCTCCTCACCCTCCGTGCCGTGCCGACCACGACCTTGCTCGCCGTCGAGCACGCGATCGGTGCCGTTCTGGCGTCCAGAACGACACCAACCTCGTGCTCGGCGGGAACCCGCGGCCACAGGAGCCGCGGGGTTACGCCTCCAGGCCCAGGCTCCTCGCGATGATCATGAGCTGCACCTCGGTCGTGCCCTCGCCGACCTCGAGCACCTTCGCGTCACGGTAGTGCCGCGCGACCGGGTTCTCGTTGAGGTAGCCGTAGCCGCCGAAGATCTGCGACGCGTCGCGCGCGTTCGCCATCGCGGCCTCGCCGCCGACGAGCTTCGCGACCGACGCCTCGGCCTTGAACGGCTTGCCGTGCACGAGCTTCTGAGCGGCGTCGTACCAGGCGAGCCGCGCGGTGTGGACGCGCGCCTGCATGCGGGCGAGCGTGAACGCGACGTGCTGGTTCTCGCCGATCGACCGGCCGAACACGACGCGCTCGCGCGCGTACCGCACCGCCTCCTCGAGGCAGCCCTGCGCGGCACCCGTCGCGAGCGCGGCGAACGCGATGCGGCCCTCGTCGAGCGCGCGCAGGAAGTTCGCGTACCCGCGGCCGCGCTCGCCGAGCAGGTTGCCCTCCGGCACGCGGACGTCGGTGAGCGTGAGCGGGTGGGTGTCCGAGGTGTGCCAGCCGACCTTGTCGTACGGCGGCCCGACCTCGAGCCCCGGCGTGCCCGCGGGGACGATGATGCTCGACAGCTCCTTGTGCGGCGTGCCGTCGGGCCCGGCCCGCTCCCCCGTGACCGCCGTGATCGTCACGAGGCTCGTGATCGGCGTGCCGGAGTTCGTGATGAACTGCTTGCTGCCGTCGATCACCCACTCGCCGCGCTCGAGCCGCGCCGTCGTCCGGGTCCCGCCCGCGTCGGAGCCCGACTGCGCCTCCGTCAGTCCGAACGCCGCGAGCGCCCGACCGGCGAGGAGGTCGGGCAGCCACCGCTCCTGCTGCTCGCGCGTGCCGTGCCGGTAGATCGGCACGATGCCGAGGCCGACGCCCGCCTCGAGCGTCACCGCGATGGACTGGTCGGCGCGCGCCAGCGCCTCGACGGCGAGGCACAGGGACACGTAGTCCTTGCCCTGCCCGCCGACGTCGCGCGGGAACGGCAGGCCGAACAGCCCCAGCTCGCCCATCTGCGCGATGATCTCCATCGGCAACCGTCGCTCGGTGTCGTAGCGGTAGGCGGCGGGCGCGACGACGCCGTCGGCGAAGTCCCGCACGACCTGGTACAGCTTGGCCTGCTCGTCGGTGAGCAGGGTGTCGACCTCGATCATGGTGCTCCTTGGGGTCTCGGAGTCCGCCGAGGTAGAGGGTTTCCCGCCGAGGTAGTGGCGGATCCCCTCTATCCCGGCGTGGTGGTCTCTATCTCGGCGGTCTGCGGCGCGGCGGAGGAGTGCGGTTCGACGACGGCGACGACCTGGTCGCGGCGCACGAGGTCGCCCGGTCGCACGGTCACGCGCGCGACGCCGTCGTGCGGCGCGACGACAGGGTGCTCCATCTTCATCGCCTCGACGGTGACGAGGACAGCACCGGCGGTGACCGGCTCGCCGTCGGCCGCGGTCGTGACGACAGTCCCCGGCATCGCGGCCCGCACCTCGGGGTCGGCAGGCCCTGCCGCTCCCCCGGCATTCCGACGGCGCTCGGCCCGGCGGCGCGCCGCCCGCTCCGACCGGTCGGGCGCCGCGAGCGCGAGGGCCCGCCCGTCGCGATGGAGCCACACGACCGCGGGCTCGCCGTCCACAGCGGGCTGCCACGCGAGCCGCACGCGCTCGCGCACACCGTCGACCGTGAGCCACCACGCGTCGTCGTCCACAGGATCGAGCTCGAGCGACGCCGAGACCCCGCGCGCCGCCGTCCCACCGGCACCAGGCACGCCTGTCCCGGCAGCGCCGTCCGCCGCGACGTGCACGACGGCGCCCCGCGCCGTCCCGACGACCCGCACCTCGTGCTCGTCACCACCCGGGCCGCTCACGTCCCGCAGCACGACGACGCGCGCCGCCGCCGGCGCGTTCAACCGCCACCCGTCCCCGGCCCGCCACGGACCCCCCTCCCCCGCACCACCGACCACGGACCTACCCACCGTCTCCGCCCCAGAACGGTGGCCGACCCCGTGCTCGGCGGACCGCGCAACGACATACAGCGCCGCCGCGACCAGATCCCCGGCCGACGGGCCCACCGAACCAGGACGCCCGTCGGCGACACCGTCGTCAGCGGAAGGCGACCTGACCTCGGAGGCGAGGTGCGGGGGAGGGGGCGCGCCGTCGTGGTCGGGTCTGGCGGGAGCGCCCGAGGAACGAGGGCGCGGATGGGAGACGGCGCGCCCCCTCCCCCGTTCCTCGCCGAACTGCACCAGCCGGTCGATCAACCCGGTGTCGAGCCGCCCCGCTCGGACGTCTCCGTCGGCGAGCAACGACCGCAGGAACCCGACGTTCGTCTCGACGCCGAGCACGACCGTCCGCCCGAGCATCGCGTCGAGCCGCTCGAGAGCCTGTTCGCGCGTCGGGGCCCACGCGACGGCCTTGGCGAGCAGGGGGTCGTAGTGCCCGCCGACGACGGATCCGCGCGTGATCCCGGAGTCGAGCCGCAGCGGGGCGGCGTCGGGTCCGGCGCGGACGTCGGCGTCGTCGTACGCGAGGACGGTCCCGGTGGAGGGCAGGAACCCGCGCTCGGGCGCCTCGGCGTAGACGCGTGCCTCGACGGCGTGGCCGTGCAGCGCGACGTCGTCCTGCGCGAGCGGCAGCGGCTCGCCGGCGGCGACGTGGAGCTGGAGCTCGACGAGGTCGAGGCCGGTGACCATCTCGGTGACGGGGTGCTCGACCTGGAGGCGCGTGTTCATCTCGATGAAGTAGAACTCGTCGGGCGTGGCGTCGGGCACGAGGAACTCGACGGTGCCGGCGCCGACGTACCCGACGGAGCGCGCGACCTCGCACGCCGCCTCGCCCATCCGCGCGCGCCCGGCGGCGTCGAGCAGTGGTGACGGCGCCTCCTCGACGACCTTCTGGTGGCGCCGCTGGAGCGAGCACTCGCGTTCGCCGAGGTGGACGACGTTCCCGTGGGTGTCGGCGAGCACCTGGACCTCGACGTGCCGGGGCCGCTCGACGAGCCGTTCGAGCAGGAGCGTGTCGTCGCCGAAGGACGCCGCCGCGACGCGCCGGGCGGAGGCGAGCGCTGCCGGCAGCTCGTCCGCGGACCGCACGACGACCATGCCCTTGCCCCCGCCGCCGGCGGACGGCTTGACGAGCAGCGGGTAGCCGACGTCGCCCGCGGCGGCGACGAGCGCGTCGTCGGGCATCCCGGGCTCCCCCGCTCCCGGCACGACGGGAACACCACGGGCGGCGACGAGGCGCTTGGCGGCGAGCTTGTCGGCCATCGCCTCGAGAGCCTCGACCCCCGGCCCGACGAACGTGATCCCGGCTCGTGCGCACGCCGTCGCGAGCGCGGGGTTCTCGGAGAGGAAGCCGTAGCCGGGGTGGACGGCCTCGGCGCCGGACGCGACGGCGGCCGCGACCACGGCGTCGACGTCCAGGTACGACCGCGTCGCGGGGGCGGGACCGAGCCGCACCGCGACGTCGGCCTCGCGCACGTGGCGCGCTCCGGCGTCGGCGTCGGAGAACACGGCGACGGACCGGACGCCGAGGCGGCGCAGGGTGCCGATCACGCGGCACGCGATCTCGCCGCGGTTGGCGACCAGGACGGTGGAGAACACGGGCCTCACATCCGGAAGAGCCCGAACCGGGCTGTGCTCTGCTCGGCTACGCCGAGGGGAACCAGGGGCGTGCGCGCGCACACGCCGAGGGCGAGGCCGAGCACGCGGCGCGTGTCGGCGGGGTCGATCACGCCGTCGTCCCAGAGGCGGGCCGTGGCGTAGTAGGGGTTGCCGTGCTCGTCGTAGTCGGCGCGGATGCCGTCGGCGAACGCGGCCTCCTCGGCGGGGTCCCAGGCCTCGCCGCGTGCGGTGAGCTGGTCGCGCTTGACGGTGGACAGCACGGACGCGGCCTGCGGTCCGCCCATGACGGAGATGCGGCTCGCGGGCCACGACCACAGGAACCGCGGCGAGTACGCGCGCCCGCACATGGAGTAGTTCCCCGCGCCGAACGACCCGCCGACGATCACGGTGAGCTTGGGGACGCGCGTCGTCGCGACGGCCGTGACCATCTTCGCGCCGTCCTTCGCGATGCCGCCCGCCTCGGCGTCGGTGCCGACCATGAACCCGGAGATGTTCTGCAGGAACAGGAGCGGGACGCCGCGCTGGTCGCACAGCTCGACGAAGTGCGCCCCCTTGAGCGCCGACGCGCCGAACAGCACGCCCTGGTTCGCGAGGATCCCCACGGGATGCCCGTGGATGCGCGCGAAGCCGGTGACGAGGGTGTCGCCGTACTCGCGCTTGAACTCGTGGAACCGGCTGCCATCCACCAGCCGGGCGACGATCTCGCGCGGGTCGTACGGAGCTTGTACGTCGGTGGGCACAGCGCTGTACAGGCCGGCTCCGGGGCCGCCCGGGTCGTCGGCGCCGACGGTGGGCGGCTCGCTCGGCGCGACGTCCCACGCGGGATCAGGGTCGGGCGGGAGGGTCGCGACGATGCGGCGCACGGTGTCGAGCGCGTCGTCGTCGTCCTCGGCGAGGTGGTCGACGACGCCGCTGCGCCGTGCGTGCAGGTCGCCGCCGCCGAGCTCCTCGGCCGTCACGACCTCGCCGATCGCGGCCTTCACGAGCGGCGGCCCGCCGAGGAAGATCGTGCCCTGGTCGCGCACGATGACGGTCTCGTCGCTCATCGCCGGCACGTACGCGCCGCCCGCGGTGCACGACCCGAGCACGGCCGAGATCTGCGGGATCCCTGCCGCGGACAGCTGCGCCTGGTGGTAGAAGATCCGCCCGAAGTGGTCCCGGTCCGGGAAGACCTCGGCCTGCCGCGGCAGGAACGCGCCACCGGAGTCGACGAGGTAGACGCACGGCAGCCGGTTCTCGAGCGCGATCTCCTGCGCGCGCAGGTGCTTCTTCACCGTGAGCGGGTGGTACGTGCCGCCCTTCACGGTCGCGTCGTTGCACACGACCATGACCTGCCGCCCGCTCACCAGGCCGATCCCGGCGACGACGCCCGCGGCCGGCCACGCGCCGTCGTCCACGCCGTCGCCGGCGAGCGGCGCGATCTCGAGGAACGGGCTGCCCTCGTCGAGCAGGCGGTCGACGCGGTCGCGCGGCAAGAGCTTGCCGCGCGCCACGTGCCGGTCGCGCGCCGACGCCGGGCCGCCGCGCGCGGAGGTCGCCG
>NZ_LWGL01000104.1 GCF_001722485.1 Cellulosimicrobium cellulans
GCCGGCGTCCTGCTGCTCGCCCCGGTCGCCGTCTCCCCCGTGCTGGCGGTCCTCGCGGCTCCAGCGGCGTGGCTCCTGCGCCCGCTCGGCGGGCTGGCCCGCGGCAACGTCACGCGCCAGCCGCGCCGCACGGCCGCCACGGCGGGCGCGCTCGTGGTCGGCATGACCCTCGTCTCCGCGACGTCCGTCCTCGCCGTGTCCGCGAGCGAGTCCGTGCGCACGATCGTCGACCAGCAGACCGGTGCGGACCTCGTCGTCCGGTCCGCGACACCCGCGCTCCCGCTGGGCGCCGCGGACGCGGTCCGGGACGTCCCCGGCGTCGCGTCGGCCGACCTCGTGACGTACGGGGAGGTCCTCGTCGACGACGAGCCGCAGCTCGTCGTCGGGTTCCCCGCCGAGGGGTTCGGCCGCTCCGTCCGCACGACGGCGACGGAGGGCGACCTCGAGGCGTTCGCGCGCGGCGAGGCGGCCGTCATGGCCGACGCGGTCGACGAGCACGGCTGGTCGCTCGGCGACACCGTCACCGTCGCGGACCCGGCCCGGCCGGACGCGCCGCCGCGGGACGTGCGCATCGGTGCCGTGATCGACTCGGACGTCTTCAGCGTCGACATGCTCCTACCGGACGAGGTCGCCGAGGAGGTCGGCGTCACCACGCCGGAGATGCTGTTCCTCGACGTCGCACCGGACGCCGACCCGGCCGACGTCCGGGACCGCGCGACGGCGGCCGTCGCCCCCTTCGTCGTGGCGTCCGTGCTGGACGCGGAGGAGTTCGCCGGGGAGGTCGCGTCCCAGGTCGAGTCGATCCTCGCGATCGTCTACGCCCTGCTGGGCCTGTCGCTCCTCGTGGCCGTGCTCGGCATCGTCAACACGCTCGCGCTGTCGGTCGTGGAGCGCACCCGCGAGATCGGGCTGCTGCGCGCCGTCGGGCTCGGACGCGCCCAGCTCGCGGTGACGATCGCCGTGGAGTCCGTGCTCGTCGCGGTGTTCGGCACCGCCGTCGGGCTCGTCGTGGGGACGGGCGTCGCCGCGGCGTTCCCGTCGGTCCTCGCCGACCAGGGCTTCACGACCCTCGTCGTGCCGTGGGGGCAGCTCACCGCGATGCTCGGCCTCGCGGTCGTCGTGGGCGTCGTGGCGGCGGCCTGGCCCGCGGTCCGCGCCGCGCGCCTGCCCGTGCTCGACGCCGTGAGCCACGCGTGACCGCGCCCGCCGCGGCGTGAGCGTCCCGGGCGGCGCCGGGACCGGTCCTCGCACTACGGTGTGGGTGCGACGACCGACCGGCGCCGCCCCACCCGACCGACGGAGGACTCCCGTGGCCGACACGAACGACACCGAGCAGACCCTGGCCGTGAAGGTCGGCACCGTCGCCCTGACGTTCGCCGCCGGGTGGGCCGCCCAGAAGCTCGTCACGTTCGTTTGGGCCAAGGCCACGGGGCACGACGCCCCCAAGGACCTCGACGACGAGGAGGTCGGCCTCGTCTCCGCCGTGACCTTCGCCGCGGTCGCGGCGGGCGTCGGCGTGCTCGCGCGCCGGTTCGCCGGGCGCGGCGCGAAGAGCGTCGTCGCGCGCCTCGCCGCGCGCTGACGCACGCCGCGCCCGTCCACCGCGCCGCACCCGTCCGCCGGGGCGGGCCCCGGTAGCCTGTCGCGCGTGACGACCCCGGCCGTGCGCGCGGCGGACCCCGGCGATCCTGTGCTGCGCGCGGGCGTGCGGGTTGTCGCCGACGCCGGGCGGTTGCTCGCGCGGCACTGGCCCGCCCTCGTCGCGGTCGCCGTCCTGGCCGAGGTCGCGCACGAGCTCGCGCTGCGGGCGGCGCTGGCGGTCGCGCCGTCGTCGACGGTGCTGGGCCTGCTCGTCCTGTGCTTCTCGCCCCTCGCGTCGGTGGTGGGCATCGTCGTCATGCTCCACGTCGTGCGGCGCGCGGACGACGGTCGCGCCGACCTGCGGGGGCTGCTCGGTGCCGTGGCGTCGGTGCTCGTCCCGTACCTCGTGGTCTACGAGTTCTACGGCGGCCTGTCGTCCGACTGGCAGGCGTACGTCGACGCCGCGGCGCTCGACCACGCCCTCGCGGCGGGCGCCGGCATCGAGACGGCGTCGCCCGTGCCGGAGGGCCTCGGCCTCTCCGTGCTCGTCGTCGTGGGCGCGGCGCTCGCGCTGCGGACCGTGCTCGACCGGCTCGCGCAGCGCCGGGACCGGCTGCGGACGGCGGCGGGCGCCGACCCGCGGTCGAGCGCGCGGACCGCCGCCCTGCGCATCGTCGCGGGCTACTGCGAGGTCGTGTGGATCGTCGTCGGCGCGTTCACCGTCACGGCGGCCGTGGGGACGGTGCGCGGGTGGTGGTCGACCCGGGCGGTCGTCGTCGAGGTCACCACGTGGTGGGACGGCGTGGTCGACGGCCTCGGCGTCCTGCGCCCGCTCGTCGAGGCGCTCGGCCCGACGGCGTCGCTCGTCGTCGCGGGCGTCGTCACCGGTCTCGTGGTCCCGCTCGCGTGGCTCACTCTGGGCACGATCGTGTACGGGGTCGAGGCGATCGACGTCGTCGACCCGGCCCGGGCGGCCGAGGGCGCAGAGGCGGGCGCGGGGCGCACGACGCGCGTCGTCGCGCGCGTCAACCGCACGCTCGGCGAGCGGCGCGCGCAGGCAGCGTGGGGGTTCGTGCTCGACCCGGGCCGCCGGTTCGGCGGCCTCGTGGGCGCCGTCGGGATGCTGTGGCGCAGCCGCTGGGGCGCGGTGCTGCTGTTCTGCGTGGCCTTCACGCTCCTGACGCTCGGCGAGCAGCTGGTGATGACCGTGGCGCAGGCGGTGCTCGGGCAGCCGGGGATCGTCGTGTGGCGGGCGGTCGTCGGGCCGCTCGAGACCGTCGGGGCCGTGGTCGTCCAGGTGCTGACGACCGTGCTGCTCGCCGCCGCGGCCGACGCCCTGCTCGTCACGCTGGGCCTGCCCTCCGCGCTGCGCACCCGCCGGGCCGCGCGGACCGCGCCGCAGCCGCACGCCGTGACCGGCGCGGAGCCGGGGCCCTACGCGGCGTCGGCGTCGAGCGCCACGTAGTCCGGCAGGAGGGACGGCTCGACCACGCGCACCTCGGCAGGGACCGCGTCGTCGGGCGTGAGGAAGTACTGGGTAGCGGTCCCCGAGCCGGCGCACGGGAGCGGGTCGGGGAAGCCCGCGCCGGGGAGTCCGCCCGCCCCGGCCGCGTACTCGCGACCGTCGGTGTCGCGCAGGGCCGCGGTGCACGACCCCGTCGCCTCCTCGACGGCGTCCCCGCCGGGTGGGGCGTCGGACCGGAACGACAGCTCGGCCGCCCACAGCGTGTAGCCGTCCGGTGCCTCGACGCTGCCGCCCAGGCCGTCGTCCAGCCCGCCGACCTCCGCGACGCTCCCGAGCTGCACCTGGACGTGGCCGACCCGGGCCCACCCGTCGGCGTCGGCGGCGTGCGCGCGATGGGGCTGCGTCGTCCACCACGCCTGGACGGTGTCCGTGCGCCACGTGAGCCAGCCGAACGCCGCGAGCGCCGCCACGAGCACGACGAGCCACCAGCGGTTGGTCCGCCACCACCCCGCCGGTCGCGCGTCGCGGCCCACGGCGTCCGCCGGGGTCGGCCCGGCGCTCACGCGTCCCACCCGCCCGGCACGACCTCGGTCTCGAGGGGCTCGACGACCGCACCGGGCGCGGGTGCGTCGAGCCGCCCGAGGTCGACCTCGGCGACCGCCTGCGGGCGGTCGACGTCGGCGTCCTGCGACTCGGTGAGCACGCGCAGCACGAGGTCGCCGTCGAGCGCGCGCTCGGGCACCTCGAACACGACCGTGCCGCGCTGCGGCACGTCGGGCGCGACGAACCGGCCGACGAGGTCGCTGGTCGTGCGCGTCGAGCTCGCGTGGTCGCGCCCGTGCGCGTCGCGCAGCTCCATGACGGCGACGTTCGCGTCGGCGTCCGTGCCCGACAGCGCGAGGTCGACCGCGACCCACGCGCCGCCGGTGGTCAGCTCGTCGCCGGCCCAGCCCGCGACGAGCGTCGAGCCGGTGCGCACGTCGTCGACGCGGACCCGCACCGGGCCGGCCGTGACGACGTCGCCCGCCGCGCCGCGCGTCGTCGTCGCCGTGAGCGTGGGCCACCACGCGTCGACGCGCGCGGCGACCGCGCCCGCCGCGACCGCGACGACGAGGAGCACCGCCGTCGTCACGCCGTCGGCCCGCCTCATGAGGCCGGCTCCGCGAAGAGGTCGTCCGCGAGGTCCTCGTCCTCGGGCTCGACGAGCGTCTCCGGCAGGGCACCGGGAGCGACGGGCACCTGCACGACGGAGCCCGTCTCCGCCCAGCGGCGCCCGCCCCCGATCGTCATGTCGCGGTACTCGAACCGGGGGACGGTCACGGTCAGCGAGCCGCCGGAGGTCGCGCCCCCCGCACCCGTGACGGGCCACAGCAGCGCGACGTCCTCGGCGAGGCCCGGGTGCAGGACCGGGAACGGCGACGCGTCGCGGACGAGCAGCGTGCGCTCCGGACGATCCGGCGCGGTGTCGGCCGCGAGCTCGAGCCCGTCCGGGAGGTCGTCGGGCAGCGTGACGGCCGCGTCGTCGAGGCGGCGCGACTCGCGGTCGGTGCCGAGGGCCGAGACGACGACCACGAGCCACGCGTCCGCGCCGGCGTCGGCGAGCCCGTCGCGGTCGTGCTCGGCCATGACCGTCCACGACAGCGCCTCGAGGTCGAACGGCCCGGTCGCGACGACCGTGCCGGCCTCCGCCCGCTCCGGTCCCCCGCCGGCCGAGGCGTGCGGCGCGAACCCGCCGGCCGCCGTCGTGCCGACGGCCAGGGCCCCGACGACGAGCAGGACGCCCACGCCCGCGCGGCGGGGCCGCGTCGAGACCGCGGCGCGCACGCCGCGGACGGCCGCGGGGCCGGGACCGGACGACGTCACGCCGCGCATCCTACGCACCGGTCAGGCGCCGCCGCGGACGAACAGCGTCGTGAGCGGACCGACGACGATCGCGTACACGAGGCCGAGCAGCACCGAGTGCAGGACGCAGAACAGCACGGCCTGGGCCGGGACTCCCGGCGTGCGCAGGTGCCGCCCGAGCTTGCGCACGAACGACGCCGGGTGCAGCAGGTCCCAGCTGTTGAACCGCACGTACCGCCCGAGGTAGATCCCGACCGTGACGAGCACGAGCACGACGGCCACGGCGATCCACGAGCTGGGGCGCTCGAACGGCGCGTCGTCGTCGGGGTAGCGCAGGACGGCGTAGAACATCTGCGCCACGAGCACGTTGACGACGGTGTTCATCACGCCCGACAGGGCGAGCGTGAGGACGGCGACGATGTCGAACCACAGCGGCACCGGGTCGTCGGCCCGGCGATGGCTGAAGTTGAGCTCCGTGACGAGGTAGCCCGCGTTGGGCAGCAGGACGAGCCACACGAGCGTCCCGACCGCGGTCACGGTGGCGGTCACCGCCACCGGTGCCTGCGCTGCCAGGAGCGACGCGAGCGCGAGGACCACGGCGCCGAGCACGAACACGGGCACGATCGACAGCCCGAGGTTGAGCAGCATCGGGCGGTACACGGGCGTGCGGTAGAGCACGCCGCGCGCCACGACGAGCACGAGAGCGTAGACGTTGAGCAGCGCGACGCCGCCGACCAGCCACGTGAGCACGCGCCCACGGTACGGGCGTCCGCCGCGCGGCGCCCGGACCACGCCGCTAGCGTGGGGAGCGCTCGACGGACGACCTGGCCGTGCCCGGGGGCGGGCACCTCACCGGAGGAGCCGACATGGCGCAGCACGACGAGCCCGCGACGCCGACGACGCCGGCGCCGGCACCAGCAGCGGCATCGCGCCGTGCGGCCGCCGGCTCACCACCCCGGCAGGGGTCGCCGACGCTCATGCTCGCCCTCGCGACCCTCGGGTTCGCGGTGAACTTCTGGGCGTGGGCGCTCATCAGCCCGCTGGGTGCCGCGTACGGCCAGCAGTACGACCTCACCGACGTCCAGGTGTCGGTGCTCGTCGCGGTCCCCGTGATCGTCGGGTCGCTCGGCCGCATCCCCGTCGGGGCGCTCACCGACCGGTTCGGCGCACGCACCATGTTCCCGCTCGTCAGCGCGCTGACCGTCCTGCCCGTGCTGTTCGTGGGCCTCGTGGCGGACAGCTTCGTGGCGCTCCTCGTCGGGGGCTTCTTCCTCGGCCTCGGCGGCACGACGTTCGCGATCGGGGTGCCGTTCGTCAACGCGTGGTACCCGCCCGAGCGGCGCGGCACGGCGATCGGCATCTTCGGCGTCGGCATGGGCGGCACCGCGGTCTCGGCGTTCACGACGGTGGCCATCCGCGACGCGTGGGGCGACGCCGCGCCGTTCCTGCTCGTCGCGGCGGTCCTCGCCGTGTTCGCCGTCGTCGCCCGGCTCCTGCTCCGGGACGCCAAGGCCCCCGCTGCGGGCACGTCGAGCGGGTTCTGGTCCCGCACCTGGACGACGTTCCGCATGCCCGCGACGCTGCAGCTGTCGTGGCTGTACGCCGTGGGCTTCGGCGGCTTCGTCGCGTTCAGCGTCTACCTGCCGACGTTCCTCGTGAACGCCTACGACCTCACGGCGTCCGACGCCGCCGTCCGCACGGCGGGGTTCGTCGTGCTCGCCGTCGTCATGCGGCCCGTCGGCGGGACGCTGTCCGACCGCTTCGGCGGCGTGCCCGTCTCGGTCGCGTGCTTCGTCGCCGTGACCGCGCTCGCCGCCGTCGTCGCGCTCGAGCCGGGGCTCGTGCCGGTCGGGACGATCGCGTTCCTCGGCCTCGCCGCAGCGCTCGGCGCCTCGTCCGGCGCCACGTTCGCGCTCGTCGCGGAGGTCGCCCCACCCGACGAGGTCGGCGCCGTCACCGGCCTCGTGGGCGCCGCGGGCGGCCTCGGCGGGTTCATCCCGCCGCTGCTCATGGGCGCCGTCTACCAGCTCGAGGGCGACTACGGCATCGGCTTCGGCCTCCTGGCGCTCACCGGGCTCGGGACGCTGCTCTTCACGCTCGGCCCCGTGCGGCGCGGCGTGCGCGCCCGCGAGGCGGCGCCGACGTCGTAGGGGCGCGGCGGCACGGAGGACGCCGCCGTGCGCGTCAGGAGTTCAGCACGGCGACGCGCGGCAGCACGAACCAGAGCCCCACGAGCAGCACGAGGATCGACCCGCTCGCCCACAGCGCCGCCGTGCGGTTCACCACGACGTCGACCACCAGCAGCACCGTCCCCGTGAAGACGAGGGCGAGGACGAGGATCCCCGTGCGGGTCACGCGGTCGCTCAGCGTGACGAGCTCGTACTTGCGGTGCTTGCGGAAGAGCGCGCGGTGCAGGCTGACGGGCGTGACGAACAGCCCCGTCGTGAGCACGGACAGCCCGACGAGCGTGAGGTAGACGCCGACCTGGAACGCGTCGAGGTCGGCGAACCGCGCCTGGAACGGCAGGGTGAGCAGGAACCCCGTGAGGATCTGCACGCCCGTCTGCATGACGCGCAGCTCCTGGAGCAGCTCGACCCAGTTCCGGTCGGACCGCTCGACGGGGGTCTCGCGACGTCCGCCCTCGAGCACCTCGTCGGCGTCGCCGCCCGACGCGCGGGACACCTCGTACCCGTCAGCCATCTCTCCTCCGTCCGCGCGTGCCCCGTGCCGTCGCCCGTGGTCGGGCTGGGTTAGTGTTCCACTGCTGGGGTCAGGAATCGGCTCCGTCCTGCATCGACCCCTGGGGACACCCATCGATGGACGCCGCCCTGCCCTCCGACCCGCCCGGACCGGGTCTCCCTGTTCCCGCCGATCTCGAGGCGGTCCTCGCCGCCCTCGTCACCGGTGACGACCAGCCCGTGGGCCGGTTCCGCGTCGACCTCGCCGAGGGCCGGTGGTGGTGGTCGGACGAGGTGTACACGATGCACGGCTTCGCGCCGGGAGAGGTCGTGCCCACGACCCCGCTCGTCCTCGCGCACCGGCACCCGGAGGACCGCGACGGCGCCCGCCCTGCGCTCCTGCGCTCGGCCCGCACGGGCGACCCCTTCGGCTCCATGCACCGCATCGTGGACGCCTCGGGGGATGCTCGCACGCTCGTCGTCGCCGCCCAGGGCCGCCGCAGCCGGGCGACCGGGCAGGTCGTCGAGGTCTCCGGCTACCTCGTGGACGTGACCGAGCCGCACCGCTCGGCGGCGCAGCGCGAGGCGACGGCGGCGATCATGGCCGCGGACGCGTCCCGCTCGGTCATCGAGCAGGCGAGGGGCGTGCTCATGGTCGCCTACGGTGTCGGGCCGGACGAGGCCTTCGAGCTGCTCCGCAAGCGGTCGAACGACACCAACGTGCCGGTGCGCGACCTCGCTCGCAGCCTCCTCGAGGGGCTCCGGGCGCACGGCGGCGAGGCGCGGACCCGCGAGCTCGTCGAGCAGGTGCTCGGCGAGGCCGTCGTGCCCGCGGGCGACGCCTGACGCGCCCGCTCCCGGCCCGGGTCAGGCGGGCGCCCGCCCCGTCGGGTCCTCCACGCCCGGGATGCGCCGCGTGTCGACGATCTCGCGCGCGACGTCGACGAGCTTGACGTTCGAGTCCTGCGACACGCGGCTCATGACGGCGAACGCGCGGGCCTCGGAGAGCGTGTAGCGCTCCATGATGATCCCCTGCGCCTGGCCGATGAGCGTGCGGGTGCGCACGGCAGACTGGAGCTGCTCCTCCGTCCGCGCGGCCGCGATCGCCGCCGCGGCGACGGCCGCGAACGTCGTCGTGAGGTGGTGGGCCTCGTCGCCGAACGCCCCGGTCCGGGTCGAGTACAGGTTCAGGGCGCCGTGCGCGTCGTCCGACGTGTAGAGCTGGACGCCGAGCATCGACCGGACCCCGAGCTCGCGCGCGGCCGTCGGCGCCCACCGCGGCCACCGCGGGTCGCTCTCGACGTCCGCGGACTCGACGACCGTGGCCTCGCGGATCGCGTCGAGGCACGGGCCCTCTCCGAGGTCGTACTGCAGCGCGTCCCCGCGCGCGACGAGCGGGGAGGACACCGCGACGCTCCGGATCCGGCCGCGGGACACGAGAGAGATGCCGGCCGACTCGCAGCCCGGGACCATGACCATGGCCAGCTCGACGACCCGGTCGAGGGTCTGCTGGAGCGTGGGCTCCTCCGCGAGCGCCCGGGCCGCGTCCGCGACCGCGCCGGCGACGCCGCGGTCCTCGAGCTCCCGGATCGTCTCGACGAGCTGGCCGGCGGCGACGGCCGCGTCCGCGCGGGCTCGGCCCGCACCGACCGGGTCCGGCTCGATCCTCGTCATCTCGCGTCCTCTCGTCCCGGACAGCGTACGTCTCCGGCGACGGGACGACTCCCGGACGGGCGAGATCGATGGCGGAGGTCCCGCCCGGGCGTGACCCGGGCGGGACCGGGAGCGGTGGCCGTCTCGCCCGCACAAGGCGTGGCGGCTGGTGTCCCGACCGTGGGCGCCGTCGCTCTCGCGACGGACCCGCTCCCGGACGGGCGGCCGTCGCCCGTCCTCCACTCCTCCCGGTGCCCGGCGCGACGGTCGGCCGATCCGGCGCGCCTGCGGGAGGAGGTCTGGCTGCTCAGAACACGGGCTTGCCTCCCGTCACCCCGAGCACGGTCCCTGACACGTAGCCCGCGTCCGAGGGGGACGCGAGGAACACGAACGCGGGCGCCACCTCAGCGGGCTGCCCGGCGCGCCCGAGGGGCGTGTCCGTGCCGAACGTCTCGAGCTTCTCCGGCGGTTGCGTCGCGGGCTGCAGCGGGGTCCAGATCGGTCCCGGGGCGACGGCGTTGACGCGGATGCCCTGCGGGCCCAGCTCGGCCGCGAGGTTGACCGTGAGGTTGTTGATCGCGGCCTTCGTCGACGCGTAGTCGACGAGCGACGTCGACGGCTGGTACGCCTGGATCGACGACACGTTGATGATGCTCGCGCCCTCCCCCAGGTGCTCGAGGGCGGACTGCGTCACCCACAGCAGCGCGTAGAGGTTGGTCTTGAGGACGCGGTCGATCTCGTCCGTCGCGACGTCCGCGAACGACTCGCGCCGTGCGTACTGGAAGCCGGCGTTGTTGACGAGCACGTCGAGCCCGCCGAGCTCGGCCGCGGCCTGGCGCGGCAGCTCGCGCGCCGTCTGCTCGTCGGTGAGGTCCCCGGGCAGGAGCACGGCCCGGCGGCCGGCCTCGCGCACCCAGCGCGCCGTCTCCTCGGCGTCGTCCTGCTCCTCCGCGAGGTAGCCGATGGCGACGTCGGCACCCTCGCGCGCGAACGCGATCGCGACCGCCCGGCCGATGCCGGAGTCGCCGCCGGTGATCAGCGCGCGCCGGCCCTCGAGCCGTCCGCTGCCCCGGTAGGACTGCTCGCCGTGGTCGGGCGTCGGGTCCATCGCGGCGGTGGAGCCGGGCGGCTCCTGCTGCTGGGCGGGGAAGGCGGGCGTCTCGTCGGGCATCGGGTCCTCCTGTCGTCGTCCGTGAGGTTGGTGCGGTCGTGCGGTGGGTGCGGTCGACGGCTCAGCGGCGGGCGGGCTCGCGACGGCGGGCGAGCTGGGCCTCGTGGGCGTGGGGGCGCGCCACGGGCTTCACCGCGGCGAGGGCGCCGGCGACGGTGGCCTCCGCCGTCGGGCCGATGCCGCCGGCCTTGGCGAGCGCCGCCATGACCTGCGCGGCGGTCTCCTGCACCGGGACCCCGGCCGCGCCCGCGGCCTCGGCCAGCAGGTGGGACGCGGCGACGTCGTCGACGCCGTGCACGGCCATGAGCACGCCCTTCGCCTGCTCGACGGACGCCGCGGTGACGAACGCGCGCGTCACGGCGCGGTTCGCCTCGCGGTCGAGCGCCTCGCGCTGCGCCGGGGTGATGTCGACGACGTAGCCGGCGATCTCGACGACGCGACCGCGCGCGTCGCGGCGCCCCTGCCCGGTGATGACGACGCAGCGGGCCTTGCCGTGCCCGTCCACGATGCGGTGCGAGCACGAGAAGGGACGGCCCGCGCGCAGCGCCTCGGTCGCGGCGCGCACGACGCGCGCGCGGTCGTCGGGGTGCTTGCGCGAGCGCAGCGCGTCCAGACCGGGCTCGACGTCGCCCGGCGCCCAGCCGTGCATCTGGTACACCTCGTCGGACCACCACCACGACCCGGAACCGAGCTCGACGCGGTACTGCCCCACGAGGAGGTGCGTGCCCAGGGCGAGCACCTCCGCGAGGGAGGCGGGACGCACGGGTGCGGTGCGCTCGGGGGTGTCGGCAGTCACGGAGATCGAGGCCATGTCAGTCCTCCTGGGTCCAGGGGGGCGGGCCGCTTCATGACTCCTGCGACCAACGTAACCCAGGGGTCGGCGGACGGCATCCGGGCTTCGGTAGCGTGCGGGCATGGCCCCTCCAGCGCCCCGGCGCACCACCGCCCGGCACGTCGACGACGTGCTCGACCTGGTGCGTCCGCTGCCCGTCGAGCACCGCGGCCTCGACGACGCGCTGGGCCTCGTGCTCGCCGCCGACGTCCCGTCGCTGCTCGACTCCCCGGCGTTCGACGCGGCCGCGATGGACGGGTACGCCGTGCGGTCCGCCGACGTCGCGGGCGCGTCGCCGCAGGCCCCGGTGGTGCTGCGGGTCGTGGCGGACGTCCCGGCGGGCGCCGTCTCGCGGAACGGCGGCGCGGAGGACCGGGACGCCGGTACGGCACGCGCGGGCGACGCGCCGGCCCTGGGGCCCGG
>NZ_LWGL01000105.1 GCF_001722485.1 Cellulosimicrobium cellulans
CGCCCCGTTCCGCGAGCGCGCCGAGCAGGCCGCGCGCGCCAACGCGCTGCTGCGCGACACGCTCGGCCGCGTCGAGTCGCAGGTCCGCGCGACGAGCGACTTCGTCCAGACGCGGCGCGGCGCCGTCGGGCCCGAGGCGCGGACCCGGCTGTCCGAGGCGATCCGCCTGGTCGGCGAGGCGCGGGCGCTCCAGCCGACGGACCCGGTCGCAGCCCTGCAGCGTGCCCAGCAGGCCGACGGTCTCGCGCAGGCGGCCGCGCAGCTCGCACAGCAGGACGCGTCGCGCTGGGACGCCCAGCAGGCTCCGACCTACGGCGGAACCTACGGCGGCGGGTACGGCCCGCGCGGCGGTGCCGACATCGGCGGGATGGTGCTCGGCGGCATCCTCCTCGACTCGATCCTGCGCGGCGGCGGGGGCCGCGGAGGCCGCAGCGGCGGGTTCGGCGGCGGGTCCTTCGGCGGCGGGTTCGGGGGCGGGTTCGGCGGCGGAGGCTTCGGCGGCGGCCGGTCGGGCGGTCGCGCGGGCGGGCGCTCCGGCGGCCGCTCAGGACGCGGGGGCCGCTTCTAGCCCCGCAGGGACGGACGACGGCGGCTCAGGCCCACCCGAGACGAGCCACGGCACGACGACACGAGAGGACCACGATGGCCGAGAAGCAGAGCATCATCGGGCGGATCACCCAGCTCGCGCGGGCGAACATCAACGCGCTCCTCGACAGCGCGGAGGACCCGCAGAAGATGCTGGACCAGCTCGTGCGCGACTACACGAACAACATCGCCGAGGCCGAGCAGGCCGTCGCGCAGACGATCGGCAACCTGCGCCTCGCCGAGCAGGACTACAACGAGGACGTCGCCGCCGTGCAGGAGTGGGGCCAGAAGGCCGCCGCGGCGTCGGCCCAGGCCGACCGGTTCCGCCAGTCCGGCGACACCGCCAGCGCGGACAAGTTCGACAACCTCGCCAAGGTCGCGCTCGGCCGCCAGATCGCCGCCGAGCAGGAGGTGCGCCAGGCCGAGCCGCTCATCGCGAGCCAGCGCGAGACGGTCGAGAAGCTCAAGTCCGGCCTCACGACCATGAAGGACAAGCTCGGCCAGCTCAAGTCGCGCCGCGACACCCTCGTCGCTCGGCAGAAGACCGCGCAGGCGCAGCAGGCCGTGCAGGGCGCGCTCAGCTCCATCAACGTGCTCGACCCGACGAGCGAGCTGTCCCGCTACGAGGGGATGGTGCGCCGTGAGGAGGCCATGGCGATGGGCCAGGCCGAGGTCGCGGCGTCCAGCATCGACGCGCAGTTCGCCGAGCTCGAGTCCTCGGGCGAGCAGATCGAGGTCGAGGCCCGCCTCGCCGCGCTCAAGCAGGGTTCGGCCCCCGCGCCGCAGGTCTCCCCCACCCAGGTGACGCCCGAGATCGGCACCGGCACGCAGGACGCGCCCGCCTCTGGCTGGTGACGCTGGTGGTGTCCGCGGTGGGGGCGTCGCCGGTGCTCGGGCTGCCGCGGCTCCCTCGGCCAGGTACGCGGTGGTGGCGCCGCCGGTGCTCGGGCTGCCGCGCCGTCACCTTGGTCGTTCGGCCGTCGGTTCGCGCGCGCGGCTCTGACGCCCTTCGCATCCGACGTCGTCCCCACCGCTCAGTCGTCGGCTCGCCCTCGCGTCCCGCCCGGACCTGCGGCGGAACGGGTCGCGGCCGCATCAAGCCCGAACTTCAGGCAGGACGGTCGTCGGTGCGACCGGACCGAGGCCAGATGAGGCGGGCGCCGGAGCGAGGGAGGGGCCGGGTCGTGGCGGGTCTGGCGGGAGCCCGCGAGGGACGAGCGGGCGGATGGTAGACCCGGCCCCTCCCTCGCGCAGGTGACCGCCGGACGGTCGCTACCGGCAGGCGCCGGGCCGCGCGCGAGGCGTCAGGCGGAGACGGCTCCCCGGGCGACGGTGGCGCGGACCTCGGCGACGAACGACTCGGCGAGGCGGCGGCCGCCGTCGGCGATCTCGGCCGCGTGGGCGTCGTAGGCGGCGAGCACCGCGGCGGTGTCGACGTCGTCGTACCGGTCGCACCAGCCGGCGAGCGCCGCCCACGAGACCTCGGGGTGGAACTGGACGCCGACGGCCGAGCCGAGGCGGAACGCCTGGTACGGGTACATGTTCGACGACGCGAGCCACACCGCGGCCGGCGGCAGGTCGACGATGGCGTCGCCGTGCGCGCTCGCGACCCGCTCGACGGGCGCGTCGCCGCCGGCGAGCGCACCGAGCACGGGGTCGTCGGCAGCCTCGCGGCGCCAGAAGAGGCGGGTCGCGCCGACCTCGATCCCGGGCGGGGCGGCGACCTCGACGCGCCCGCCGCCGGCGACCGCGAGGAGCTGGGCGCCGAGGCAGATGCCGAGCGTCGGGACGCCGGACGTCGCCGCGGCGAGCAGCAGCTCGCGCAGGGCGGGCAGCCAGGGCGCGCGGGCGTCGTCGTACGCCGACATGTGGCCGCCGAGGACGACGAGCCCGTCGCCGACCTCGTCGAGCGCCGGGAGGGGGTCGCCGTCGAACGCGCGCACGACCCGCAGGTCGGCGCCGAGCAGGTCGGCGTAGGTGTCGAGCGTGACGTCCGGAGAGCTCTGGACGACCGTCAGCCGCACGTCGCCGGAGGCGCCCGGCGTGGTGTCGATGGGTGTCACGAGGGACGACCGTACCGAGTGGCCCCCCGCCCCGTGCAAACCCCGACGTCAGGGACGGCCCCGAGCAGCGCGTTCCCGGGCGTCCTGGCACGCCCCGCGGCTAGGCTGAGCGGCATGTCGGACCCCCACAGCGCCGCCGCCCCCGCGCCTCGGCGCACCTACCTCGTCGTCGACGGGGAGAACATCGACGCGACGCTCGGCATGAACGTCCTCGGCCACCGCCCGGCGCCCGAGGAGCGCCCGCGCTGGGACCGGATCGTCGACTTCGCGCGGCAGGCGTGGAGCCAGGACGTGACGCCGCTGTTCTTCCTCAACGCGTCCTCCGGCCAGATGCCGATGTCGTTCGTGCAGGCCCTGCTCGCCATGGGCTACCGGCCGATCCCGCTCGCGGGCTCGGCCCACGAGAAGGTCGTCGACATCGGCATCCAGCGCACCCTCGACGCGCTGCGCGACCGCCCGGGCGACGTGCTGCTCGCGAGCCACGACGGCGACTTCCTGCCGCAGGTCGAGGGGCTGCTCGGCGACGCGGACCGCCGTGTCGGCGTCCTCGCGTTCCGCGAGTTCGTCAACGTGCGGCTGTCGGAGCTGACGACGCGCGGCCTGGAGATCTTCGACCTCGAGGACCACGCGGGCGCCTTCACCGCCGTGCTGCCGCGCGTGCGCATCATCCCGCTCGAGGAGTTCGACCCGCTGCGCTACCTCTGACCGCCCGCCGCGGGCTGCGCGCGCTCACGCGTGCAGCTCGCGGTACAGCGGGGTGGGGAACGACGCCGTCGTGCCGTCGCCGCCGAGCAGGCCCGCGATGCGCGCCGCCTCCGCCGCGACCGCGGCCTCGGCGTCCGCGCCGACGTCCTCGAGCAGCCGGTGGACGGGCTCGCCGCCGCGACGCACGGTCCACGCGCCGACGATGCGGCCCTCCCACCAGACCGTCGCGCCCGCGTTGCCGATCGTGTCGAACAGCTGCGGCCGGTGCGGGCCGAGGTACCAGTCGCGCGCGGCCCAGCCCATCGTCGTCGGGTCGAGGGACGGCAGGAGCGCCACGTGGCCCTCCAGCGTCCCGGCGGGCAGGTCGAGGGACCCGTCGTCGAGCGTCGCGGGCAGCACGACGCCGGGCACGACGGCGGTCTCCCCCGTCCCGTCCGGCGCGCCGACCTCGAGCTCGACCTCCCGGACGCCGACGGCCGCGAGCGCCGCGCGCGTGTGCCCGAGGTTCCACCCTGTCCACCACTGCAGGTCCTTCTCGGTCGCGGGGCCGAACGTCGCGAGCCACGCCCGGGCGAGGTCGGCGCGCGCCGTCGGCTCGTCGAGAGCCGGGACGCCGTCGGGGAACCAGTTCTCCACGGGCGACCACACGTGCCGGTTCGACGACCACGAGCCGCGCGGCTCGCCGCGGACGACCGCGCCCTCCGCCGACAGCATCGACAGCAGCTGGCTCGTCGCGGTGCGCCGCACGTCCCACGACTTGCTCGTCGTCGGCAGGAACGCCGTGCGCAGCGCGGGCGCGGCGCGCGACAGGCTCGCGCCGTCGAGCGGGCCGTGCTCGAGCAGCGCCGCGTGCACCTGCCGCTCGGCCTCGGCGAGGAACGCGGCCGCGTCCTCGACCGGCGGCTCGGTCGGCAGTGTCGCGAGCGCCTTGAGCAGGCGCGCCCGGAGGCGCCGCCCGACGGCCGCGCCCGCCGCGGCGTGCACCACGGGGACCAGCTCGCGGCGCACCACGAACATCGTGCGGCGCATCGCGAGCACCTTGACGAGCGTGCGGCGGTCGTAGAGCGCGTCGCGCACGTCGGGGATCGTCAGGCCGGGGTGCCGCGCGAGCACCGACAGGTACACGCTCGGCGCGTCGGTCGCGTGCAGCGCGAGCACGCGGTCCACGACGTCCTCGACGGTGCGCGCGGCCGGCGTCCCGGGGAGATCCGTCGAGACCGCGAGCTGGCGCGCGACGAGGAGGCGACGACGCTGGTCCACGGTGATCCGCACGCCGTCATCCTGCCGCACCGCGCCCACGCGCGCGGGGCGCAGGGGTGGAGGGGCCTCCCAGGCGGCTCCCAGAGCGGCGGCGCACACTGGTGCCATGAGCACTCCCGAGGCACGCCTCGTCGTCGTCGACGACGAGCCGAACATCCGCGAGCTCCTGGCGACGTCCCTGCGCTTCGCCGGGTTCGAGGTGCACGCCGCCGCGGACGGGCAGAGCGCGCTCAGGCTCGTGCGCGACGTCGACCCCGACCTCGTGGTGCTCGACGTCATGCTCCCCGACATGGACGGGTTCACCGTCACACGCCGGCTGCGCGAGAAGGGCCAGCACACGCCCGTCGTGTTCCTCACGGCGAAGGACGACACGCGCGACAAGATCACCGGCCTCACCGTCGGGGGCGACGACTACGTGACCAAGCCGTTCAGCCTCGAGGAGGTCGTCGCACGCATCCGCGCCGTGCTGCGCCGCACCCACGCCGAGCCTGTCGACGAAGCAGTCCTGCGCTTCGCCGACCTCGAGATGGACGAGGACTCCCACGAGGTGCGCCGCGCCGGGATCGACGTCGACCTGTCCCCCACCGAGTTCAAGCTCCTGCGGTACCTCATGCTCAACGCGGGCCGCGTGCTGTCCAAGGCGCAGATCCTCGACCACGTGTGGCAGTACGACTGGGGCGGCGACGCGAACATCGTCGAGTCCTACATCTCCTACCTGCGCCGCAAGATCGACCACCTCACGGTGCCCGGGCCCGACGGCGACCCCGTCGCGCTCCCGCCGCTCATCCACACCAAGCGCGGCGTCGGCTACCTCCTGCGCCAGCCGCCCCAGGCGGAGACGTCCCGGTCCTCATGACGTCGGGTCCCGACCGCACGACGGCCGCCCGCCCGGACGCGCCCCCTCCGCCGACCCCGGCGCACCCGGACGACGCGGCCGCCCCGGCCGCCCCCGCGGCGTCGGGCACGACCGGCGTCCCCGGACCGCCTTCCCCGCACGGTGAGCACGGCGAGCAGCGCCCGACGGCGTCCCGACCGTTCGGCCGTCCCGTCCCCACCGGTGACTGGGGCTGGCTCGCGCGCGTGCCGCTGCGGGCGCGGCTCGTCGCGATCCTCGTGCTGCTGCTCGCGGCAGGGCTCGGGATCGCCTCGCTCGTCACGTCGACGGTCGTCTCGGGCTATCTGGTCCGGCAGGTCGACAGCCAGCTCGAACGCTCTGCGGAAGCAGTCGCCCGGGTCACGCTCAACGACCGGCTCGGGGAGACCACGCAGCTTCCCTCCGACTACTTCGTGCTCGTGCGCCCGCGGGGAGGAGAGGAGATCCCTCTGCGGTGGCCGCAGACGGTCAACCTGTACGGGGCGCCGCAGATCCCCGCGATGTCCGACCCGGAGGTGGAGGCGAGCCTCGGCGAGCCGTTCACCGTGGCCTCGGAAGGCGGGACGGACCCCGCCCAGTGGCGGGTCGTCCCGTTCTTCTACGGCTCGGAGCTCACCGGCGAGCGGGACGGCACAGCCTTCGTCGCGCTGCCGCTCACCGGCATCCACGAGACGGTCAAGTTCCTCGGCCGCGCGCTCGCGCTCTCCGCGCTCGGCATCGCGCTGCTCGGCGGCGCCGTCGCGTACCTCGCCGTGCAGCGCGCCCTGCGGCCGCTGCGCGAGATCGAGGAGACGGCGGCGGGGATCGCCGCGGGCGACCTCGCACGCCGCGTGCGTCCCGCTCCGCCGACGACGGAGGTCGGCTCGCTCGCCGCGTCGCTCAACGCGATGCTGTCCCAGATCGAGGAGGCGTTCGCGGCGCAGGAGGCCTCGGAGGCGCGGATGCGGCGCTTCGTCTCGGACGCGAGCCACGAGCTGCGCACGCCGCTCGCGACGATCCGCGGCTACGGCGAGCTCTACCGCATGGGCGCCCTCGACACCACGGACAAGGTTGACGACACCATGGTCCGCATCGAGGACTCCGCCACGCGCATGGGCGCGCTCGTCAACGACCTGCTGGCGCTCGCGCGGCTCGACGAGGGCCGGCCCCTGCGCCACGAGCCCGTCGACCTCGCCGCGCTGGCCCGCGACTCCGCGCAGGACCTGCACGCGCTCGACCCGACGCGCGAGGTCCGGATCGTCGGTCTCGCGCCCGGTGCCGCCGCGCCGGAGGCGCTGCGCGTCGTCGGCGACGAGGACCGGCTGCGGCAGGTGCTCGCCAACCTCATCGGGAACGTCGCGCGGCACACGCCCGCGGGCACGTCCGCGCAGATCGCGCTCGGGACGATCGCCGCGCCGCCCCGGCCCGACGGCCATGGGCCCGGTCCGGCGGGCGGTGCACCGGAGCGCGGCACCGCCGTCCTCGAGGTCCGCGACCACGGTCCGGGCGTCCCCGAGGGGCAGGAGAGCCGGGTGTTCGAGCGGTTCTACCGGGCCGACTCCTCGCGCAACCGCGCGTCGGGCGGCTCCGGGCTGGGTCTCGCGATCGTCGCGGCGATCGTCGCCGCCCACCGCGGGCACGTCGCGGTGCGCCGGACCGACGGCGGCGGCCTGACCGTGCGCGTGGAGCTGCCGCTCGCATCGTGACCGGCCCGTGACCCGTCGTGACGGCGGGGCGGCTAGCATGGCGGGTCGTCGTCGGTGGACCGGCCTAGGCTGGTGGCAGGCCCGCGGGCGACGCGGGCCCGCCGCAGGCACTCCCGCCGGCGGCCCGGCACGTGCCACGTCGTCGAAGAAGGCTGAGTTCATGGGCGTCACCAGTGTCGACGCACCGCAGTGGTTCCTCTCCTCGTTCGTCCGCAGCGCCCGAGGCGCCGGCGCGACCGCGCCGGACGACGAGATCCGCGCCGTCGGGCAGCGTCTCCTCGACCGCTGGGACGCGCCAGACCGTCACTTCCACAACCTGCGGCACCTCGCCGACGTGCTCGGTCGCGTCGACGAGCTGTCGCGGGAGACCCACGACCCCGACCTCGTGCGGCTCGCCGCCTGGTACCACGGCGCGATCTTCGACGCCAAGGGCAGGGCGACGTACGCGCGCAAGGGCGGGGAGGACGAGTCGGCGAGCGCCGCGCTCGCGCTCGCCGAGCTGACCGGGCTCGGGGTGCCGGACGACGCCGCCCGCCGCGTCGCCCACCTCGTCAACGCGCTCGTGCGCCACGCGCCCGACCCGGCGGACTTCGACTGCGCGGTGCTGTGCGACGCCGACCTCGCGATGCTCGCGGCCGAGCCGCAGCGCTACAAGGAGTACCTGCGGGACGTGCGCGACGAGTACGCGCACATCCCCGCCGAGGACTACGTGCGCGCCCGCATCGCGATCCTCACCAAGCTGCTCGACCGCCCGTCGCTGTTCTCGAGCCCGCTCGGCGCGGCGTGGGAGGAGCCCGCACGGCAGAACCTGGACGCGGAGCTGCAGCGCCTGCGCAAGCAGCAGAGCAAGCTGGCACAGGCCGCCTCGGCGTCCACAGCCCGGTCCGTCTGACGCTCCGTCCACAGGAGCACCGTCCTCGCGGTCGGGGCCCCGCTCACGTCGCTAGCGTCCCCGTCATGCCCGGCGACCGGTCCGGGGTGGTGCGGGCCGGCGCGGTCCGCCGGGAACGACGGAGGACGAGATGAGCAGGTACGAGGTCGACAGCGCGCGCGTCGCGCAGGCGAGCACGGCGGTGAACGGGTCGGTGACCGCGATCCGCGCGGAGGTCGCGGCGATGATGCGGCACCTGACCGACCTCCAGGCGTCGTGGCGCGGCGGGGCCGCGACGGCCTTCACGGGCGTCATGACGCAGTGGCAGGGCACGCAGACCCAGGTCGAGGCGGCGCTCGACGCCATCACGGCGGCCCTCAACTCCGCCGCGCAGACCTACGCCGACGCCGAGGCGCAGGCGTCGCGCCTGTTCGTCGCCCGCTGACCTCGCCGCACGACGAAGGCCGCCGACCGGGAGGACCCGGCCGGCGGCCTTCGTGCTGCTGCGCGTCAGGCCCGAGGGCCTGTCAGCGGCGGACTCGTCAGAAGTCCATGCCGCCCATGCCGCCGTCGGCACCCGGAGCGGCCGGGGCCTTCTCCGGCTTGTCGGCGACGACGGCCTCGGTCGTGAGGAAGAGCGCCGCGATGGAGGCGGCGTTCTGCAGCGCGGAGCGCGTGACCTTGACCGGGTCGTTCACGCCGGCGGCGAGGAGGTCCTCGTACTCACCGGTCGCGGCGTTGAGGCCCTGGCCGGCGGGGAGGCCCTTGACCTTCTCCGCCACGACGCCGCCCTCGAGGCCCGCGTTGATCGCGATCTGCTTGAGCGGGGCCGAGATCGCCGCGTTGACGATCTGCGCACCGGTCGCCTCGTCGCCGTCGAGCTCGAGCTTCTCGAACGCCGCGGCACCGGCCTGGATGAGCGCGACGCCACCACCGGCGACGATGCCCTCCTCGACGGCGGCCTTCGCGTTGCGCACCGCGTCCTCGATGCGGTGCTTGCGCTCCTTGAGCTCCACCTCGGTCGCCGCACCGGCCTTGATGACCGCCACGCCGCCGGCGAGCTTCGCGAGGCGCTCCTGGAGCTTCTCGCGGTCGTAGTCGGAGTCCGACTTCTCGATCTCGCCACGGATCTGGTTCACGCGACCCGCGATGAGGTCGGCGTCGCCCGCGCCCTCGACGATCGTGGTCTCGTCCTTGGTGACGACGACCTTGCGCGCCTGGCCGAGCAGGTCGAGCGTCGCGTTCTCGAGCTTGAGGCCCACCGTCTCGGTGATGACCTGGCCGCCCGTGAGGATCGCGATGTCCTGCAGCATGGCCTTGCGGCGGTCGCCGAAGCCCGGGGCCTTGACGGCGACGGACTTGAACGTGCCACGGATCTTGTTGAGCACCAGCGTCGCGAGCGCCTCGCCCTCGACGTCCTCGGCGATGATGAGGAGCGAGCGGCCGGCCTTCATGACCTGGTCGAGGACCGGGAGGAGGTCCTTCACGTTCGAGATCTTGGACTCGACGATGAGGACGTACGGGTCCTCGAGCACGGCCTCCTGGCGCTCCGGGTCCGTCTCGAAGTAGCGCGCGAGGAAGCCCTTGTCGAAGCGCATGCCCTCGGTGAGCTCGAGCTCGAGGCCGAAGGTGTTCGACTCCTCGACCGTGATCACGCCCTCCTTGCCGACCTTGTCGAGGGCCTCGGCGATGAGCTCGCCGATCGCGGCGTCACCGGCGGAGATCGCGGCGGTGGCGGCGATCTGCTCCTTGGTCTCGACGTCGACCGCAGCGTTGAGGAGCTGCTCGGTCACGGCGTCGACGGCCTTCTCGATGCCGCGCTTGACGGCGATCGGGTTGGCGCCGGCGGCGACGACGCGCAGACCCTCGCGCACGAGCGCCTGGGCCAGCACGGTGGCGGTGGTGGTGCCGTCACCCGCGACGTCGTCGGTCTTCTTGGCGACCTCCTTGACGAGCTCCGCACCGATCTTCTCGTACGGGTCCTCGAGCTCGATCTCCTTGGCGATGGAGACGCCGTCGTTCGTGATGGTCGGCGCGCCCCACTTCTTGTCGAGCACGACGTTGCGGCCCTTGGGGCCGAGCGTGACCTTGACGGTGTCGGCGAGCTGGTTCAGCCCGCGCTCCATGCTCCGACGAGCCTCCTCGTCGAACGCGATGATCTTGGCCATGGGGAATGATCCTCCGCTGGTGGCGTGTGGCGGTCGGCCGGCGCCCGCGACGGACGGCCCGCACGGGCGGCGTTCATGTCACGCCACCGGACGGGCCTCACCTGTCGACCTGGTGTTGTGCGCCGCGGCCGTCGTGGACGGCCGCCTGCGCTGGTCACTTCTGTCACTCTCACTCGGAGAGTGCTAACGCCATTATTGGCACTCGCGCCCGGCGAGTGCAAGGCATCTGCCCCGCGGCCGTATCGCCCTCGGCGAACCGCCCTGCCAGGGTCCCGACGCCGCTCCCCTAGGATGCGCGGTGTGATCCGCGCAACAACGACGTGGCGCCTCGGGGCCCTGGGCACGTTCGTGCTGGTCCCCGCCCTCGGCCTCACGGCGGCGACCGCCGCCGCCACCCCGACCGGCGAGCACATCGACCTCTACCAGGACGGTGTCGCCGTCACCGGTCACGCGCTCCTGCGCCTGCCGCCCGGCGCGGCCGCGACGTACCTCGACGGCAGCCGCGTCCTCGACCCGGCGAGCCTGGACCCGGCGCTGCTCGCGGAGGGCGTCGACCCCGCCGACGGCGAGGCCGACCGGCTCGCCCAGGTGGGCGGCGCCCCGATCGACGCCGCGCTGCTCCTCGACCACGCGGCCGCGCAGGACGCCGCCGCGTCGTCCCGCGCGTGGCTCGCGTCGGGCGTCGCCCCCGGGGCGGGCGGGCGGTTCGAGGATCTCGGCGAGGCGGCCCTGCTCGACCTGCGCTCGCTCGTGCTCGACAACGGGGCGTCGCTCGCCGCGCCCTCGCCGAAGTGGCGCTACGTGTGGCCGCGCGATGCGTCGTTCGCCGCCGCGGCGTTCGCGCGCACCGGCCACGTCGACGACGCGCTCGACGTCCTGGAGTTCCTCGCCCAGGTCCAGGAGGACGACGGGGCCTTCCACGCGCGGTACCTGCCCGACGGGTCCGGGGTGCCCGACGACCGCGGGCTGCAGTCGGACGGCACGGGCTGGGTCCTGTGGGCGGCGGACGTCGTCCTGACCGAGACCCCGACGGACGACCGCGCGGACGTCGCGACGCGGCTGCGGCCGCTCGTCGACGCGGCGACGGATCACGCGCTGACCCTCGTCGAGGGCGACGACCCCCTGCCGCCGCCCTCGAGCGACTACTGGGAGGTGGAGCCGACGTCCCTGACCCTCGGGACCGCCGGCCCCCTGCTCGCCGGGCTCGAGGCCGCCGCCGACTTCTACCGGCTCGCCGGCGCGAGCGGCCGGGCCGAGAGCCGGGTCGTCGTCCCGGCGGTCGCCCGCGAGGGCGGCGGGGCTCCCGCAGGCGCGGAAGACGCGGAGGACGCCGACGGCGCCGTGCACCTCGCCGAGACCCGCGCCCGGGAGCGCGCCGCGGCCCGG
>NZ_LWGL01000106.1 GCF_001722485.1 Cellulosimicrobium cellulans
GCAGGCCGCGAGGGCGAGCGTCACGACGGCGCCCGGCGGCACCGCGCCGAGGTCCGCCTCGCCGAGCGTGGTGTCCTGCCCGTCGCGGCGGTGCACGGCGACGACGCGCGGCGCGTCACCGCCGGTGACGTCGAGGCGCACGTGGTCCTCCTCGGACTGGCGCACGACGAGCCCGACGCTCTCGCCGGCGGGCAGGCCGGCGCGCACCTGGGCGCGCACGTCGGCGTCCCGGTGCTGCAGCCGCACGCCGAGGAACGCCGCGACCTCGGTGCCGGCGAGCGTCGCGGGCCGCACCGGCAGGTCCCATCCGTCGCCGCGGGGCGTCGCGACCTCGGAGGGCAGCGCGCGCACCGACGTCCACCGCGGGTCGCCCGGGGGCACGACGCCGGACGCGACGCCCTGCGCGGGTCCCGGCACCGCGTCGTCGGGCGCGAACGGGACGTCCACCTCGTCCGGGACCCGGCCGGTGCCGGGCGCGAAGACCGGCCAGCCGTCCTCCCACGCCACCGGCACGAGGAACGTCTCCCGCCCGAGCGGGTAGTGGTAGCCGCCGTAGGGCCGCATGCCGAGCACCACGGCCCACCACGACCCGTCGGGCGCCTCGACGAGGTCGGCGTGGCCGACCCCGACCACGTCCGCCCCCCGCCCGAGGTGACGGTGCGTGAGGACCGGGTTGCCCTTGCACCCCTCGTACGGGCCGGTCACCGACGACGCGCGGGCGACCGACACCGCGTGGTGGATCTCGGTCCCGCCCTCCGCGGCGAGCAGGAGGTACGTGTCGCCGACGCGGTACAGGTGCGGCCCCTCGGCCCAGACCGCGCCCCGCACGGCGCCCGTCCACACGACGTGCTCCGGGCCGACGAGGCGCATCGACGCGCGGTCCAGCTCGCGCACCCAGACCTCCGTCTGGTGGTACCACTCCGGGTCGCTGCGCAGCCGCGTCCCGTGCAGCCACACGCGCCCGTCGGCGTCGAAGAACAGCGACGGGTCGATGCCGGGCGTGCCGTCCGGCCCCCGGGTGTCGAGCCACACCGGGTCCGACCACGGGCCGGCCGGGTCGGTCGCCGTCATGACGAAGTCGCCGCCGGGGGCGCCGTCGCGCTGCCCGACGAGCGTGCACACGAGCCAGAAGACGCCGTCGTGGTGGCGCAGCGTCGGTGCGTAGAGGCCGCCGGACGACCGGATGCCGTCGTAGTCGAGCTGCCCGGGGCGGTCCACGACGTGGCCGACCTGCTCCCACCGCACGAGGTCGCGGCTGCGGAACACCGGCAGGCCGGGCAGGTACTCGAAGGTCGACGTGACGAGGTAGAAGTCGTCGCCGACGCGGCACACGCTCGGGTCCGGGTAGCAGCCCGGGAGGACCGGGTTGCGCGCGACCGTCACGCCGCGCCCGCCGGCCCGACCGCGACCTCGACGATCCGCGCGTCCGCCGCGCCGACCTCGTGCACCCCGCCCGTGAGCGAGACGACGGCGCGCCGCGTCGTCGCGCCCGGCAGGGCACGCCGCACGGTGGCGCCCTGCGCGACGATCGCCCCGCCGGTGAGGTCGTCGATCGGCCCCGGGGCGCTCACGCCCGCGTGCGCCGCGACCCACACCTCGACGTCGCCCGGCTCGACGACCCGCACGAGGCGCCGGTCGCTGAAGGCGAGCCGCGTCGTCGGGACGCGGAAGCGCACGCGCCGGGACTCCCCCGGCGCGAGCTCGACGCGCGCGTACCCGAGGAGCTGGACGACCGGGCGCGGGACCGAGCCGAGGACGTCGCGGCCGTAGAGCTGGACCACCTCGGTCCCGGCGACGTCGCCGGTGTTCGTCACGGTGACGGCTGCCGTGAAGGACCCGTCTGTCGGCGCGGTCGCGTCGACCTCGAGGTCCGCGTACGCGAACGTCGTGTACGACAGGCCGAACCCGAACGGCCGCACGGGCGTCGGGTCGGTCGACGTGACGTCCGACGGCCCGCCGAGCACCGGGTGCAGGTACGTGTACGGCTGCGCGCCCGCCGCGCGCGGCAGCGAGACGGGCAGGCGCCCGGACGGCGTGGCCGCGCCGGTGAGGACGTCGGCGAGCGCGCCCGCGCCCTCCTCGCCGGGGAAGAACGCCTGGACGACCGCGGCCGGGCGCGCGCCGTCGCCGTCGAGCGCCCAGCCGATCGCGTACGGGCGGCCGGTGAGGAGCACGAGCACGACGGGCGTGCCCGTCGCGACGAGCTCGGCCACGAGCGCGCGCTGCACGCCGGGCAGCTCGAGCGACTCGACGTCGTTGCCCTCCCCCACCGTCCCGCGCCCGAACAGCCCTGCGTCGTCGCCGACGCACACGACCGCGACGTCGGCGCCGCGCACGACGTCGACCGCCTCCGCGAAACCGTTCGTGTCGTCGCCCTCGACCGCGCACCCGGGCGCGTGGACGACCTCCGTGCCCGGCAGCGCGTCGCGCAGCGCGTCGACGACGGTCGGGATCGCGATGCCGGTCGGTGTACCCGGGTGGTGGGCCAGCACGTGGTTGACGAACGAGTAGCACCCGAGCAGCGCCTCGGCGCGGTCGGCATTGGGCCCGACGACGGCCACGCGCGACAGGGCGCTCGGGGAGGCCGTGCCGCCCCGGCCCAGCGGGAGCACACCGTCGTTCGCGAGCAGCACGAGCGACTCCTGCGCGAGGCGGCGCGCGGTCGCGCGGTGGGCCGGCGGGTCCAGGTCGACCTGCGCCGGCGCCTCGCGGGCGAAGGCGTCCGGGTCGAGCAGGCCGAGCTCCTCCTTCTGGGCGAGGACGCGGAGCACGGCGCCGTCGACGAGCCCCTCGTCCACGAGCCCTGCGCGCACCCGCTCGGCGAGCGGCTCGAGGTACGCGTCGCCGGTCGGCAGCTCGACGTCGATCCCCGCCGCGAGCGCGAGCGCCGCCGCCTCGCCGCGGTCCGCCGCGACGCGGTGCATGACCTCGAGGAACGCGACCGCGAAGTAGTCGGCGACCACGACGCCGTCGAAGCCCCACCGCCCGCGCAGCAGGTCCGTGAGCAGCTCGCGGCTCGAGGCGACGGGGACGCCGTCGATCTCGGCGTAGGAGTTCATGACCGACCGGGCACCGCCGTCGCGCACGGCCATCTCGAACGGCGGGAGAAAGACGTCGGCCAGCTCGCGCGGGCCGGCGCTCACCGGCGCGTGGTTGCGGCCGCCGCGCGAGGCCGAGTAGCCGACGAAGTGCTTGAGCGTCGCGTGCACGCCCGCGCCCTGGATGCCGCGGACGTACGCCGTGCCGACCGTGCCGACGAGGTACGGGTCCTCGCCCACGCACTCGTCGACCCGTCCCCAGCGGGGGTCGCGCACGACGTCGAGCACGGGCGCGAGCGCCTGGTGGACGCCCAGCGCACGCATCGAGGCGCCCACCTGCGCGGCCATCTCCTCGACGAGCTCCGGGTCGAACGACGCGCCCCACGCGAGCGGCGTCGGGTACGTCGCCGCCTGCCACGCCGCGAGGCCGGTGAGCGCCTCCTCGTGGACGATCGCGGGGATGCCGAGCCGCGTCTCGCGCACGAGGCGCCGCTGCTCCGCCCACAGCCATGCGGCCCGCTCGGCCGGGTCCACGGGTCGCGTGCCGTAGACGCGCGTGTAGTGGCCGATGCCGTGCTGCGTGATCTCGGCGAGCCGCCCCGGGTCCTTCTGGCCCACGGTCATCTCCGACTGCATCGGGGCGACCGTGCCGTTCTGGTCGATCCAGTAGCCGACGAGCTGGGCGAGCTTCTCCTCGAGCGTCATGCGTGCGTGCAGCGCGCGGACGCGCTCGGAGACGGCGGGGGCCGGGGCGGCCGCGGGGGCCGGGGGCGCCGTGGGGGCGGCGGGGACGACGTCGGTCACGGGACCGGTTCTCCTTCGGTGGTGCGGTGGTGCGATGGGGCGGTGTCAGCCCTTGACGGCGCCCTGGAGGCCGCTGACGATGCGCTTCTCGAGCGCGAGGAAGAACACGAGCGCCGGGATCATCGCGAGCGACGTGAACGCGAGGACGCCCGCGGTGTCCGAGGCGTGCTCGGTCGAGAAGTCGGCGACGCCGAGCGGCAGGGTCTTGGCCGCCGGGTCGTTGAGGACGAGCAGCGGCAGGAGGTAGGCGTTCCACGACGCGACGAACGCGAGAACGCCGACGGTGACCATGCCGGGCCCGGACAGCGGGAGGAGGATCCGCCAGAAGAAGCCGATGCGGGAGGTGCCGTCGAGCAGCGCCGCCTCCTCGAGCTCCTTGGGCAGCGCCATGAGGAACGGCCGCAGGATGACGATCGTCATGGGCAGCGCGAACGCCGCCTGCGGCAGGGCCACGCCCCAGAACGTGTTGTTGAGCTGCAGGTCCCGGACCATGAGGAACAGCGGGATGATCGCGACCGTCAGCGGGAACAGCAGCCCGAGCGTGAACACGAGGAACAGCGCCTCCCGGCCGCGGAAGCGGTAGCGGGCCAGCGGGTAGGCGGCCATGACGCCGAAGACGGTGACCACGAGCGTCGTCACGAGCGCCACGACCGTCGAGTTCAGCGCGTACCGCCAGAAGCTCTCGGACCCGAGCACGGTCGTGTAGTTGCTCAGCACCCACGGGTCCGGGAGGCTCACGGGCTCCGACGCCAGCTGCGCGTTCGTGCGGAAGCCGCCGAGGATCGCGTAGACGACCGGGCCGAGCGTCACCGCGACGACGACGAGCGCGATCGCGTAGACGAGCGGGTTGCCGCCCGAGAAGGCGTTCGCCCGCCGGCGGTGCCGGGGCCGCTCGCCGCCGGACGTCGGCGCCGCGCCCGCCGGGGGCGCGAGGACGGGGGCGGTCATGACGTGGCCTCCTTGGTGTCGCGGCGCAGGACGAACACCTGGTAGAGCGCGGCGAGGACGAACGAGATGGCGAACAGCAGCACCGCCACGGCGGACGCGTAGCCGTAGAGGCTGCGGTCGGTGCCCTGGTTGATGAGGTACGTCGCCATGGTCACGGTGGAGTTCGCGGGGCCGCCCTGGGTGAGGATCCACACCATGTCGAACAGCTGCAGCGAGCCGATCATCGACAGGAAGCCCCACGTGCGGATGGTCGGGCCGAGCAGCGGGATCGTGATCCGGCGCTGCACCTGCCACCACGACGCGCCGTCGAGCTGCGCGGCCTCGTAGAGCTCCTCGGGCACGCCCTGCAGCCCGGCGAGGAAGAGGATCACCGCGAGGCCGAGGTACTTCCACGTGAGCACGACGAGCACCGTGTACAGCGCGACGTCCGGGTCGCCGAGCCACAGCTGCGTGACGTTCCCGAGGCCCGCGGCCTCGAGGAGCGCGTCGACCGGGCCGCGCGGCTGCAGGAGCATGAACCACACGACGCCCGCGACGACCTCCGCGAGCACGTACGGCACGAAGATGACGACACGCAGGAACGTGCGTCCCCACATCTCCCGGTTCAGCAGGAGCGCGATGCCCAGACCGAGCGGGAGCTGGACGACGATCGACAGCACGACGATCGTGAGGTTGTGCTGCACGGCGCTCGTGAACACCTCGTCGCCGAGGGCGCGCACGTAGTTCTGGAACCCGACGAAGTCGTCCATCGGTCCGAGGCCGTTCCAGTCGTACAGCGAGTAGCGCCCCGCCTGCACGACCGGCACGACGACGAACACCGCGAACAGCGCGAGCGCCGGGGTGACGAAGAACAGGATCTCGAGCCGCTTGCGCCACGCCGGGCTCACGCCGCGGCGCCCGCCCGGGGCCCGTCCCGCCGCCGGCTGCGCGGGAGCGCGCTCGGCGGCGGGACGGACGGCGGTGCCGGGCGTGGCAGCGGCCGCGTCGGCACCCCGGAGGGTGCGCGCGTCGTCTGCCACGCTCATCACGCGGTGCCGGCCGCGGACTGGATCGCGTCGACGACGTCCTGCGGCGACGCCTCGCCCGCGAACATGAGCGCGATCTCGTCGTTCATCGCGCCGCCGACGTTCTCGCCGAACGCCGTGTCGAAGTAGAGCTGGACGTACGGCGCCTCGTCACGGACCGTGAGCAGGTCGGCGAGCGCGGGGTCGGCGACGGAGCCGCCCGCGGCGGGGTTGGTGGGCAGGCCCATCGAGTTCTCGGCGAAGCCCGTCTGGACCTCGTCGGAGAGCAGGTACTCGATGAAGTCGACGCACTCCGGGGGCGCGTCCGCCGCGCACGCCCACGCGTCGCCGCCACCCAGGGCCGCGGCGGGGTCGCCGTCGCCGCCGTCGACGGCGGGGAACGCGAACCAGCCCGTGTTCTCGCCCAGGCCCTCGCCGTCCTCGGTGAGCCCCTGCATCACGCCGGGCTCCCAGTGGCCCGCGAGCTCCATGGCGACCTGGCCGGTCGCGAGGAGCCCGGACGCGCTCGTCGGGCCGGACTGCGCCGGCGTGGCGAGGAAGCCCGCGTTGAAGGGCTCGGTGGCGATGAATGCCTCGAGGTCCTCGCCCGCGCGCAGGAAGCACTCGTCGGAGAAGTCGAGCGAGGTGACCGCGTCGGTCAGGACGTCCTGCGAGCAGTGGCGCAGACCGTAGTAGTACCAGTAGTGCGCGGCGGGCCACTTGTCGCCCGCGCCCACGGAGATCGGCTCGATGCCCGCGTCCTTGAGCGCCTGCACCGCCTCGTCGAGCTCGGCCTGCGTCGTCGGCGGCTCGGTGATCCCCGCCTGCTCGAACAGCGCGGTGTTGTACCAGAACCCGACGACCCCGACGCTGAACGGCAGCGCGTACGTCCGGTCCTCGACCTGCCAGCCCGCGACCGAGCCGCCCAGCTTCTCGATCGTGTCGGCGGCCTCCTCGGAGAGATCCATCGTGAGGCCGGCCTCGACGTGGTCGGCGAGCTCGCCGCCGCCGCGCTCCATGTAGACGTCGGGGGTGTCCCCGGTCTGGAACGCCGCGTCGAGCTTCGTGAGCATGTCCTCGTGCTGCATGGCCTGGACGTCGATCGTGACGCCGGGGTTCGCGGCCTCGAAATCCGCCGCGACCTGCTCGTAGAAGCCCTTGCCGGGCTCGTTGTTGGAGTTGTGCCACCACGTGAGGGTGACGTCGCCGTCGCCCTCCGCCTCGCCACCTCCGGAACCGCTGCCGCACGCCCCGGCCAGCAGGGCGACTGTCGCACCGAGCGCGAGCACGGAGGCCGCGCGCCTGTTCCTCGTCATCGGGGATCTCCTCGGTCGTCGTTGACGGATCACCGCGAGTCTTGCGCGCGGCGAGATACCGTGTCAATCGTTGTCGATAACGGTTTCGACACGCTCGACGGCTCGCGGCTCCCTCTGCCGGGCGCGGCGCGGAGCAGACGCTAGGGTCTGCTCCATGCGACCCACCGGGAGAGTGACCATCGGCGACGTCGCGCGCAGCGCGGGCGTCTCCGTGGCCACCGTCTCGAAGGTCATCAACGACCGGTACGGGGTCGCGCCCGAGACCTCGGCCCGCGTCCACGAGGTCATCGCGGAGCTCGGCTACGAGTCCTCGATCGTCGCGCGCAGCCTGCGCAGCCGGCGCACCAACGTCATCGGCATCCTCGTCGCGGAGTTCGAGCCGTTCTCCACGGAGCTGCTCAAGGGCATCTCCGAGGCCGTGGAGGACACGGGCTACGAGCTGCTCGCCTACTCCGGCGGGCTGCGACGCGACGACCGCGTCGGCTGGGAGCAGCGCTACCTCTCGCGGCTCGCCGGCACGCTCATCGACGGCGCGATCCTCGTGACGCCGACGGTCGTCGCGCCGGGCGGCTCGATCCCCGTCGTCGCGGTCGACCCGCACCGCGGCCCGTCCGGCCCCCCGACGGTCGACTCCGACAACGTCGCCGGCGCGCGTGCCGCGACCGAGCACCTCATCGGGCTCGGGCACCGGCGCATCGGGTTCCTCGGCGGGCGCCCCGACCTCGAGTCCGCGCGCCTGCGCGAGCAGGGCTACCGCGAGGCACTGGGCGCCGCGGGGATCGCCGTCGACCCGGACCTCCTGCGCGTCGGCGGCTACCGCCCCGACCTCGCGGACCTCCCCGCGCACGAGCTCCTGTCGCTGCCCGACCGGCCGACCGCCGTCTTCGCGGCCAACGACCTCTCCGCCATCCGCACGATGGAGGTCGCGCGCGAGCTCGGCCTGCGCGTGCCCGACGACGTCTCGGTCGTCGGGTTCGACAACGTGCCGGAGTCCGCGCTCACCGATCCGCCGCTGACGACCGTCAGCCAGCCGATCCACCGGATGGGCGCGGAGGCGCTGCGCATGGTGGTCGACCTCGTCGAGGGCCGCCCGCGCGACGCGCACCTGCGGCTGCCCACGAGCCTCGTCGTGCGCGGGAGCACCCGCCCGCTCTGACCGCACCGCCAACCACCACGGGACCGGCGCGCGAGCACCACGGAACCGTCACGGTTTCCCCGGGTCTCGCACCCGTGCGTCGGAATCCTCAGGCCCCGCCGGACGTTATGTCATGCAGATCCTGACTACCCGACCGAGGAGGTCACATGGTCCAGGCTGCCCGAGGAACCCGCCGCCGCGTCGCACGCCGCGTGCAGGTCGAGAACGACTTCGGCGAGATCCTCCACTACGTCCGTCACACCGGCGGCGGCCTCGTGTCGCCGCGCGCCGACGTACCCGACGACGTCCCCGTCGGCGAGGGCACCTACGTCGAGGCCGGTGCGCGCGTCGAGCCCGGCTGCCGCGTCGGCGCCGGGAGCTGGCTCGACGAGGACGTCACCCTCGGCCGCGACGTGCGCGTCGGCGACAACGTGCGCGTCGGCCCCGGCACCACCGTCGGCGACCGCGCGCACGTGGGCAGCGGCGCGCGCGTCGGCGGCCGCGTCGTCGTCGAGGCGGACGTCCACCTGCTGCCGGATACCGTCGTCGCCGACGACGCGGTCGTGCGTCGCCGGGCGGGGAGCCGCAGCGGCTACGACGTCGCGGCGTAGCCCCTCCCCCGCCCCTCGCACCTCGTCGTGGGCACGCGGACTGCGTAGCATCACGCCGCGTGACCCACCATCTTCCCGGCCCTCCCGGGCCGCCCCGCCCGCACGCCCCCGGCCGGCCCGGCCAGCCTGCCCTCGGCCCCGCGCCCCTCGACCCGCGCGCGGTGCTCGACGGGCGGCTGCCGGGCAAGGCCCCGGTCGCGGCCATCGTCACGATCGCCGTCGCGAGCGTGTGCCTCCTGCTCGGCCTCGTGCCGCTCGCGCTGCTCGACGGCGCGTCGTTCGGCGTCGGGCTCATGCTCGCGCTCGTGCCGCTCGGCGTCTGGCTGCCCGCGGTGCTGTGGCTCGACCGGCTCGAGCCGGAGCCGCCGAGCGCGCTCGTCGTCGCGTTCCTGTGGGGCGCGGGCATCGCCACGCTCGTGGCCGGGCTGGTGAACACGCTCGGCCTCGAGCTCCTCGCCGCGCCGCTGCTCGGCGCGCAGGCCGGCTGGTACGCGGTCGCGACCGTCGTCGCGCCCGTCGTCGAGGAGGTCCTCAAGGGCGGGATCCTGTTCGGGATGCTGTGGTTCCGCCGGCACGAGATCGACGGCTGGACCGACGGCGTCATCTACGCGGCGGTCGTCGCGCTCGGGTTCGCCGCCGTCGAGAACGTCTCGTACTTCATCACCGCCGCGCAGACGGGCGCCCTGGGCCCGACGTTCGTCCTGCGCGCGGTCGTGTCCCCGCTCCTGCACCCGCTGTGCACCGCGCTGACCGGGCTCGGCGTGGCGAGCGCGGCCATGACGGCGCGCGGTCCGCGCCGCGTGCTCGCCCCGCTCGGCGGGCTCGTCGCCGCGATCGCGCTGCACGCGCTGTGGAACGGGTCCACCGGGTTCGGCCCGGTCGGCCTCGGCGTCGCCTACCTCGCCGGGTTCGGCGTCCTCGTCACGCTCGTCGTCGTGCTCGTCAAGGACCGAAAGCGGATGGTCACGACCATCGCCCGGCACCTGGCGCCCTACCAGCCGACCGGGCTCGTCGCGCCGCCCGACCTCGCGATGCTCTCGACCCTGGGCGCGCGCCGGAAGGCACGCGAGTGGGCGCGCCGGACCGGGGGCGCGGGCGCGGCCCGGGCGATGCGCGACTACCAGCAGGCCGCGACCGAGCTCGCGCTGCTGCACGACCGCGTGGCGCGCGGCGTCGTCGAGCCCTGGCGCGTCGAGGGGCAGCGCCGCGCCCTGCTCACGCTCATGGGGGTCACGCGGCGCGCGTTCCTCGCGCGCGTGCCCGCGGCGCCGGGCGGTCCCGGGGGCGCGCACGGTCTCGTGCCGGCGCACCCCGCCCCGCACGCCCGCCCGCCGGGCACCTGGTAGGCGGGCCTCCTACGGCACCGGGACGACGTCGAGCGCGTCCGGTCCCAGCACCGGGAAGTTGTCGCGGAACAGGTTCCCCGGGTCGACGCGCCTCTTGAGCTCGCGCAGGCGGTCGAGCGTCGCGGGCGGGAACGCGTCCTCGACCCGCTCCGGCCGCCGGTCCGTGTCGAAGCTCAGGTAGGAGCCGACGAACAGGTCGGCGAGCGCGTCCCAGCGGGCGTCGAGCCGCGCATGGCTCGCGCCCATCGCGGCGACCGAGAAGTTCGCCGACCGGTGCGCGTACGCCGTCGCGTCGGCCGGCACGTCCGACGCCGCCCCTCCGGTCGAGCGGATCTGGAAGAAGTACGTGTCGCCGCGCAGCACGAGCCCCGCGAGCCGGGAGGCCGCGGCCGGCGTGAGGTGCTCCAGAAGGCCCGAGCGGGCCACGGGCTCCCCCTCGCCGCCGTGCGGACCCCGCGGCGGGGACTGCACGACGGCGTCGTAGGGCACGACCTGCGCCGTCGCCTGCTGGAGCAGCGGGGCGAACGCCGCGAACGGCTGCAGGCGCTCGAGCACGACGTCCGGGTCGTCGGAGTCGACCATCGTCATCGTCTGCGCGACGACGGGCTGCCCGGGGCGCGGGCGGCCCATGAGGAGGAAGCTCGTCGTGTCGCGCGGCGTCGCCTCGACCGTCGCGCCCCAGCGCACGAGGAAGTCCGCCGTGTCCGTCGCGTCGTGCACCATCTGCGCGAACCCGACCGCCGGGACCTCGGCGGCGACGAGCTCGAACGACGTCACGACCCCGAGGTTCGCCCCCGCGCCCCGCACGCCCCAGAACAGCTCGGCGTTCTCCGTGTCGCTCGCGCGGACGACGGACCCGTCGGCGAGCACCATCTCGACCGCCCGCACGTGGTCGATCGTCAGCCCGTGCGCGCGCCCGAGCCAGCCGATGCCGCCCGCGGTCGCCAGGCCGCCGACGCCGACGCCCCCGGAGTCGCCGGACGTGATCGCCCAGCCGCGCGGCGCGAGCGCCGCGGCGACGTCGCCCCAGCGTGCTCCCGGGCCCAGGCGCACGAGGCGCTCGCGCTCGTCGAGCACCTCGATCGCGTCCAGGGCACCCAGGTCGACGACGATCCCGCCGTCGTTCGTGGAGCGCCCGCTGATGCCGTGGCCACCGGAGCGGACCGAGAGCGGGACGCGCCGCGTCACCTCCTGGGCGCGCGCGAACGCGAGCGCCTCGACGACCTCCGCCGTGTCGCGCGGGCGCAGGACGAGGCCGGGCGTGCCGCCGCGCAGGTACGTCGACCGGACGGCGACGTGCGCGGCGTCGCCCGGCTCGACGGCCCGCTCCGCGAGGGACGGCGGGACGGCGTCGTAGTCGATGCCGGCGCGACGGCGC
>NZ_LWGL01000107.1 GCF_001722485.1 Cellulosimicrobium cellulans
GCACCGCCGCCCCCGCCGGAGCCCGAGCAGCTCCAGCGCGGCGCGACCGGCGAGCGCGTGACCGCCCTCCAGGCACGCCTCGGCGAGCTCGGTTACTTCATCGGCCCGCCCGACGGGCACTTCGGACCGGGCACGCAGCAGGCCGTGTGGGCGCTGCAGAAGGCCGCGGGCACCGCGCGCGACGGCGTCGTCGGCCCCGCCACGCAGGCGGCGCTGGACGCGGGCGTGCGGCCGCAGGCGCGCAGCGGCTCGGGGCGCGTCATCGAGATCGACCTCGACCGCCAGCTCCTGCTCGCGGTCGAGGACGGCCGCGTCGTGACCGTGGTGAACGCCTCCTCGGGCAACGGCGAGCGCTTCGAGGCCCGCGGCCGCAGCTACCGCGCCGGCACGCCGCGCGGCACGTTCCAGGTGGGGCGCCAGGTCGACGGGAACCACGAGTCCAGCCTCGAGCTGGGGAGCATGTGGCGCCCGAAGTTCTTCACCGGCGGCATCGCGGTCCACGGGTCGCCGTCGATCCCGCCCTGGCCGGCGTCGCACGGGTGCGTACGGGTGTCGAACGACGCGATGAACTGGATCTGGGACGCCTGGGGTGCCCCGCCCGGGACGACGGTCGTCGTCTACTGAACCCGGCTGCTGAACCGGCCCCGGGGCCGTCGCGTCAGAGCGAGACGCCGACCAGCACCGGCTCGGGGACGAGCTCGACCCCGAACGCGTCGCGGACGCCGTCGCGCACGGTGCGCGCGAGCTCGACGACGTCGGCGGCGCTCGCACCCCCGCGGTTCGTCAGCGCGAGCGTGTGCTTCGTCGACAGCGTCGCAGGGCTCGCGGACCCGTGGACGCCGAAGCCCCGGTGGAAGCCCGCGTGCTCGATGAGCCACGCGGCCGACGTCTTGACGAGCGTCGGGTCGACCTCGCCGAGGCTCGGGCCGGTCGTGCGGCTCGGCCGGGCGGACCGCACCGGGTAGCGCGGCGCGTCGGCGGGCAGCTGGTCGGCCCGGTCCACCGCGACGACCGGGTTCGTGAAGAACGAGCCGGCGCTCCACCGGTCGACGTCCGGCGCGCTCGGGTCGTCGAGCAGCATCCCCTTGCCGGCGCGCAGCGCCAGGACCGCCTCGCGCACGTCGGCGCTCGGCGCGCGCTCCCCCACCTGGACGCCGAGACGCCGCGCGAGCTCCGGGTACCCGATCGGCGCGGACAGCGAGCCGAGCCGGGTCTGGAACCCGACCTCGAGGACGACGTAGCGGGGCGACGGGTACCACGGGCCGGTCGCGGCACCGTGCTCGCCCGGCTCCGGCGTCTCGTGCATGGACCGCTTGAGCACCGAGGTGCGGTAGCCGAACCCGAGCTCGCCGAGCGCGAGGGTGCGCACGCGCGAGCGGGCGCGGTCCCAGACGCGGACCGTGGAGATCACGCCGGAGACCTCCTGGCCGTACGCGCCGACGTTCTGCACCGGGGCCGCCCCGACCGTGCCGGGGATGCCGGACAGCGCCTCGACGCCGACCCACTCCTCCGCGACCGCGCGTGCGACGAGCGCGTCCCAGTCCTGCCCGGCGGGCGCGGTGAAGCTCGCGCCGCCGCACGAGTCCTGCGCGTCGACCACGACGCCCTGCCGCAGGTCGCGCACGACGACGCCCGCGAATCCGTCGTCCGCGACGAGGAGGTTCGAGCCCCCGCCGAGGACGAGCAGCGGCTCGCCGGCCTCGTCGGCCGCGCGTACCGTCTCGACGAGCTCGGCCTCGGAGTGCGCCTCGACGTATCGGTCGACGGGGCCGCCGACGCGCAGCGTCGTCAGCTCGGCCAGTGTCGGGACGCCGACGGCCTCGGGCAGCAGCCCCGGCCGGCTCGCGAGGACGGCGTCCGGGGCGGCGCCCGCGTCGGCGAGGCGCGGGGAAGAGGGTTCGCAGGTCACCCGGACAGCCTAGTTCGCGCGGTCGGCGGCCGACGTGCGGCCGTCCTCCACCTCGGCCGGCTCCTCGTCGGCGGGCTCCTCGGCGGGCGTCGCCGGCAGCGGCCGTGCCGCGCCGACGACGAGCAGCCCGACGACGATCGGCACCGCGATGACGAGCAGCGCGTTGCGGTACCCCACCTCGTGCGCGAGGAAGCCGATGAGCGGCGGGCCGACGAAGAAGGCCGAGTACCCGATCGTCGCCACCACGCTCACGCGCACCGCGGCGCGCCGCGGGTCGTCGGAGGCGGCGCTCATGCCCACGGGGAAGCCGAGCGCGGCGCCGAGGCCCCAGAGCACGACGCCCACGAGAGCGAGCCACAGGTTCGGCACGAGCCCGAACACGAGAAGACCCGCGAGCGCGAGGCCGGCGGAGATGCGCAGCACGGCCACGCGTCCGTAGCGGTCGAGCAGGCCGGTGCCGAGCAGGCGCATGCCGGTCATGGCCGTGAGGAACACGGCGAGCCCGACCGCTCCCATGGCGTTGTCGGTGCCGAACCCGTCGACGACGGCGAGGCTCACCCAGTCGTTCGCCGCGCCCTCGGTGAGGGCCGCGGCGAGCACGACGAGGCCGATGAGCAGCGTGCGCGGCTCGGTCCAGGCGGACAGCTGCGAGCGGGCGCCGCCCGGGCGCGCCGTGCCCTGCGTGGTGCCGGACGGTGCGGGGACCGCGGTGGCGGGGTCGGCGCAGCGGGCGTCGTCCGGGCTCGCGTGCGTGCGCGCCGCGTCGGCGCCGTGCGCACCCCCGCCCGCGGGCAGGAACCAGCGCACCGTCCAGAGCACCGCGAGCAGGCTGACCGTGACGGCGACCGACACGTGCCACTGCAGCGGCACGTCCGCGGCGGCGGCGAGGGCGCCGACGCCCGCGCCGGTCACCGTGCCGAAGGAGAACCCGGCGTGGAACCGCGGCATGATCGTGCGCCCGAGCTTCTGCTCGACGGCCGCGCCCTCGAGGTTCATCGCGGCGTCCCACACGCCGGTGCCCACGCCCATGAGGAGCAGGCCCGCGCGCACGACCCAGTCGGCGCCCTCGGTGACGGCGAACACCGTGGTCACGGCACCCGCCGTGTTCACCACGGCGAAGACCACGACGGCGCGGGCCGCGCCGAGCCGCTCGACGACGAGCCCCGACAACGGCAGGGCGAGCAGCGAGCCGAACGCCGCGAACAGCAGCAGGAGCCCCATCTGGTTCTCGGCGAAGTCGAGCACGTCGCGCACGGCGGGCAGGCGGGACGCCCAGGTCGCGAAGTTGAAGCCGTTGAGGAAGAACACCGCGAAGACCGCCCAGGCGGCGAGCGCGGCGACGCGCGGGGCGCGGGGCGCGGTGGTGGTCATGCGGACGTCTCCTGTCGGTGGGTCGGGCGCCCGGCGGGGCGGCGCGCGGGCGAGGTGGTGGAGCGCGGACGGCGGACGACGAGCCGGCGACGGCTGCCCCGCGCCGGGGTGTCCGCCGCGGGCGCGCAGGGTGCGTCGTCGGGCACGGTGCCATCCTCCCCCGTCCCGCGCGGTGCGGGAGCGGCGGACGGGCGCAGCGGGGCGACCTGCCGGGCGAGCAGGACGCTGAGCACCATCGCGCCCACGATGAGCACGAGGGCGTGCCGGGCGCCCATCGCCTCGGCGGCGAGGCCGAGCAGCGGCGGCGCGGCGAGCGCCGCCATCGAGGAGAACGCCGAGACGACGGACACGCGGGCGGCGGCCCGCAGCGGCTCGTCGGAGGCGGCGGCGATGCCGACGGGGACGGCGAGCGCGGCGCCGAAGCCCCAGAGGACCACGCCGACGCCGGCGAGGGCGAGCGTCGGCGCGAAGCCGAAGAGGAGCAGCCCGGCGATGGACGCGATCCCGGACGCGCGCAGCACGACGACGCGGCCGAACCGGTCGAGGAGGCGCGTCCCGGCGAGCCGCATGACCGTCATGGCGGCGACGAAGGCACCGAACACGACGGCGCCGACCGCCTCCGTCTGGGCGAACCCGTCGACGACGGCGAGCGCGAGCCAGTCGTTGGCCGACCCCTCGGACAGCGCCGCCGAGAGGATGACGAGGCCGATGAGCAGCGTCCGGGGCTCGCGCCAGGCGCTCAGGGCGGCACCGAGGCGGGCGCCGCGCCGGGCGAGGCGGGCGCGCAGCCCGGCGGTCTCGACGTCGACGACGGCGTCGCCGAGCGACTCGACGGCCGACGGCGCGCGCGTCCCTCCCGACGTGCGGTCGACCGCGGTGTCGTGCACCGTCACCGGGATCGCGGCGAGGCGCAGGGTCATGGCGACGGCACCGGTCGCGACGAACTGCACGAACACGGGCACCTCGGCGTGCGCGCACGCCGCGCCGACGAGCGAGCCCAGGACCGCGCCGACCGAGAACGCCGCGTGGAACTGCGGCAGGATCGTGCGCCCGACGCGCCGCTCGATCCCGGCGCTCTCGACGTTCATCGGGACGTTGCCGAGCGCGAACGCCATGCCGTTGAGGAAGATGCCCGCCGCGAGGAGGGCTACGGAGCCGGTGGCCGGTCCCAGCCCGAGCAGGAGGAACGCGGCGCCGAACAGGACCGCGGAGACCGCGAACGCGACCCGCCCGCCGAAGCGCGTGACGAACGGTCCCGCCGCCGTGACGGTCGCGAGGGCGCCGACGGCGCCGGCGAGCAGCACGACACCGAGGTCCGCCGCGGTCAGGTCGAGGGCGTCGCGCACGGACGGGATGCGCGCGAGCCAGCTCGACATCATCACGCCGCTGAGGGCGAACACGCCGAGGAGCGCCACGTGGGCGCGACGGAGCGAGGGCGGGGGCGCAGGCCTCTCTCGAATCGATTCGATCCGACGGGACGAGAGGCGCTTCGAATCGATTCGAGGCATGTGGACAAGTGTGCGGGTACGCTGGCCGCGCGTCAATCGACATGCCGCGCGCGCCCGTCCACGGGGCGGGCCGGCGGCGGGGCGCACGAGCAGGCGAGCAGGCAGGAGCGTGATGAGCGGCACCGGACGCCCGAGCGGCGACGCCGACGGCGGCCCTGTCGCGCACCGCACGACCCTCGCGACGGTCGCCGAGCGCGCCGGCGTCTCCGTCTCCACCGCGTCGCTCGCGTTCTCCGGCGCGGGGCCCATCACCCCCGAGACGCGCACGCGCGTGCTCGACGCCGCGAAGGAGCTCGGCTACACCGGGCCCAACCCGCTGGGCCGCCAGCTGCGGTCGGGCCGGTCCGGCGTCGTCGGCGTCGTCGTCGGGGACCAGCTCAAGCGCGCGTTCCGCGACCCCGTCGCCGTGAAGGTGCTCGACGGCCTCGTCTCGACGCTCGGCGAGAACGGGCTCGGCGTCCTGCTCATCCCCGGCATCCCGTCCGACGACCCGCAGCGCGCGGTGGACCCGCTCGTGGAGAGCGCCGCGATGGACGTCGCCGTGCTCGTGTGGGGCGTCGGCTCCGACGACCCGACGCTCACCGCGCTGCGCCGTCGCGGCGTGCCGGTCGTCATCGGCGAGGGTCGCGCGACCGAGGGCGCGCCGCTCGTCGCCATCGCCGACCGCGCCGGCACGGCCGCGGCCGTCCGCCACCTGGTCGACCTCGGGCACACGCGCGTCGCGGAGATCTCCCTGCCCCTCGACAGCTCCGACCGCAGCGGCCCCCTCGACGCGACGCGTCTCGCCCAGGTCGACCGGACGCCGACGGCGAACCGCCTCGCCGGGGTGCGCGACGTCGTCGAGCCGGTCGCGAGCTGGGAGACCGAGGCGTCGCTCGTCGAGCACGGCCGCTCCGCCGCGATCGCCCTGCTCGGGCGCACCGCGGAGGACGGCACGGCCGTGCCCCTCGACCCCGCGACGCGACCCACGGCCGTGATCGCCCACTCGGACCTGCTGGCCGCCGGCGCCCTGCTGGGCGTGCGCGAGCTCGGCCTGCGGGTGCCCGACGAGGTGTCCGTCGCCGGCTTCGACGGCCTCGACCTGCCGTGGCTCGCCCCGGACGTGCTGACGAGCGTGGACCAGCCGCTCGCGCGCAAGGGGGCCGAGCTCGGCCGCGCGGTCATCGGGCTGCTGGCGGGCGAGGAGCCGGGCACGGTCACGCTCGACGTCGAGCTCGTCGTCGGGACGACGACCGGACCGGCGCCCGCCTGAGCCCGGCCCGGTCGCGTCACGTCGGGTCGCGTCGGGCGAGGGTCAGCGCAGGCCGCCGACCTGGAGCGGGTTCGCGCCTGCCGCGGCCATGACGTACCAGGCCGTCGCGCCGACGTGCTGGACCTGGAAGTACCCGAAGCCGAAGCCGGTGTCGAGCAGGCTCGACGCCGCGACGACACCCGACCGCTCCGGCAGCGGCTCGCCGCCCAGCGTCTGGCCCGCGCCCACGGCGTCCTGCGCGACCCGCACCTGCCGCAACAGCTCCTGGGCGCGGTCGCGGTCCCGGTCGCCCCGGCCGCGGCGGCCGCCCCGCCCTCGCCCGCCCTTGTCGTCACGGTCCGCGAGCGCCGCCGCGAGCTGCGCGGTGCCCTCGAGCCACACGCCCCGCGGGTGGACGGGGAGCCCGTTGTACGACGCGGACGAGGTGAGGCTCGCGCTCGAGAACGTCACGCCGTCGACGGCGACTCCTGCCGGGAGCTGGGAGACGCCGTCGCCCGCGACGTCGCGGGTCGCCAGCGCCTGCGACGCCCAGTCCAGGGCCTTCGCGGTGCGGCGGTCGCGCAGCGCGAGCCAGCCCCACGTCTGGGGGTCGAGCGGCAGCGGGTCGCGGTTGATCTCGGTCCCGTCGTTCGTGCCCGTGTAGAAGAAGCCGCCGTCGGGCTCCCACATGCGGTCGAGGAACGCGCGGGCATGGTCGCTCGCGCGCAGCCAGCGCCGGTCCCAGGTCGCCGCCGCGAGCTGGCGGAAGAAGGCGACGCAGTCGACGTTGTGCTCGGTCGAGCCGTTGGGGACGGGCGCGTTCGCGGCGTCGACGCCGAACGAGAACCCGCCGAGCGGTCGCGTGGACCACGTGTTCGCGACGATCCACTCGCCGATGCGCAGCGCTCCGCGCAGGTAGCGGCGATCACGCGTCGCGGCGTGCAGGTGCAAAAGCGCGATCCCCGGCCACGCCATGTCGCCCACGGCAGTGCCGAGGAACCCGAACTGCCACCCGATGTTGGCGGTGCCGTCGAGCAGCACCAGCCCGTGCGGCTGCGGCGTGCCGTCGTGGAAGACGTACGGCCCGACGTTGTACGCCTGGCGCAGCCGGCCGTCGTCGTGGGTCGGGTCGTTCTCCTGGGCGAACACCAGGCCGTCGCCGAGCGCCCGCGCGCGGTCCAGGTGCGCCCGGCCCGCGGTGAGCGAGGCGCAGATCGCCAGCGCGTTGTCGTAGACGAACGCCGTCGAGAACAGGCCGAGCTGGTCGGCGTACGACTGCGCGAGCCGCGGACCGGGGTTCTGCTCGGGGTAGGCGTTCGTCGCCACGTCGAGGAACGCGTGCGCGCGCCGGACGGACTCGCGCGCGTCCCGGCTGTCGCCGTGCGGGCCGCCGCGCGCGGAGATCTCGGTGCCCGCGGGCGCGGCCCCGGCGGGTGCGGCGAGCACGCCGCTCAGTGCGGCGGCACCGGCACCGGTGAGCGCGAGGAACGCGCGGCGGTCCAGGGCACCGCCGGGGCGCGGGGGCCGTCCATCGCTGGTGTGGACGTGGGAATCAGGCAGGGGCATCAGCGTCTCCTTCGACGTCGTCGAGCCGTGCGCGCCCACCGTAGTGGGAGCGTTCCCACCGTGGGAAGAGCCGTCGACGTCCCGCTCCTGACGGACGTTCGAAGCGGGAGCATGTCGGACTCAACCTTCCGCGTCGCTCGGACGTGTCACAGTCATGACCGTGAACGCCCTCGCCGTCTCCCAGGACGACGACGCGCCCGACGACGGGCCACCCGACCACGTTCCCCTCCTGCGCGTCGCGACAGACCGCGAGCAGGAGTTCACCGACTTCATGGAGCATGCCGCGCCCCGGCTCGCGCGTACCGCCTGGCTGCTCTGCGGGGACGCGCACCAGGCTGACGAGCTCGTCCAGCAGGCCCTGACGAAGACGTACCTGCGCTGGACGACGGCGCGGGAACGCGACCCGTACGCCTACGCCCGGAGAGCCCTCGCGACGTCGCGCGTCGACCAGTGGCGACGACGGCGGCGCGAGGTGCTCGTCGCGCCCGCCGACGTCCCGGAGAGTGCCGTCGGGTCGGCGACCGCGGAGACGCACGCGGAGCGGGACCGCCTGGTCCGTGCGCTCGCGACCCTCACACGCCGGCAGCGCCGGATCGTCGTGCTGCGCCACCTCGTCGGGCTCACCGAGCGCGAGGTCGCGGACGACCTCGGTGTGTCCGTCGGCACCGTGAAGTCCACGGCCTCCCGTGGTCTCGCACAGCTCCGGTCGGTGCTGTCGGCCGCGGACGCTGCAGAACCTCGTCACACGCGCGCTGTCGACAGCACCACCGGCTCGCACCACCCACCGTCACCGCTCGTCGACCCCACCGAGGGGAGCCCGTCATGACCGACATCCTGCCTCGCACCGACGAGGACTTCGTGCGGCACCTGCGCGAGCGCATCGACGCCTCCGCGCCCGACGTCAGGGTGCACACGGCGCGCGTCGTCCCGGCGGCCCGGCGCACTCGCCGCCGACGCCGGGCCACCGCCCTCGTGGCGGGCGTCGCCCTCGTCGGTGTCGGTGTCGGCTGGGCGACCCAGCCGTGGGCCGACCAGGCCCCCGAGATCGCACCCGCCACGGCGCCGCCCTCCACCCTGACCGACGCCCCGCCCGCTCCGGCAGACAGCGCCCCCACCTCTGCCGACGATGCCTCGGCCCTCGGACCAGGCTGGCCCGACGCGCCGTACTGGCACGTGCGCTACGAGATTCTCGAGAGCGTGGGCAACGGCGAGACATCCCTCAACGTGCACGAGAACTGGCTGGGCAACGACCGGCCGAGCCTGCTCGTGATGGACGGCGACCTCGAGTCGGCCACCGCCGCCGGACCCGGGTCCTGGCAATGGCTGCTCCTCGACGGAGAGAGCGTCATGGTCGACTGGGCCACCCTCTACACGCTCCCCACCGACCCGGAAGAGCTCGAACCGATCCTGCGCGCCAACTTCGGTCTGTACGGGGGATTCCGCACACCGGAAGACGCAGTACTGGGTAGCGCGATGAACCTGCTCAAGGCCAGCCCGGCGCCCCCCGCCCTGCGGGACGCACTGTGGACCATCGTCACGGACCTACCCACCACCTCCCCGCTCGGCGACGTACACGACACGCAAGGACGTCTCGGCGAGGGGCTGGAGTACGTCGGTGATGGTCTCGTCGAGCGCTTCGTGTACGACCCCGTCGGACACCGACTCCTCGAGATCTCGGGGAGGACGGCATCCGAGCAGCGCCACGAGGACGGCAGCACCTCGCAAGAGTGGATAGAGACCAGGAACACCTACCTCGACGAGGGACCGGCCGACGCACCGCCCAAGGAACCGCGGCTCGAGGGCAGCGGCTGCGTGGACTGGGAGACCTGCTGACCTGCGCACCCATGACGACGGCGGCGCCGCACCCCGGTGGGTGCGGCGCCGCCGTACGTGGTCTCTGGTGCGAGCCGGACGGCCTCCTGAGATTGCCGTGCGACGAGGTACGAGACCAGCGCGTCACCCGCCTCCGAGGCGGGACCGGCGTCAGAGGCGGACGACCGCCTGCGTCTTGCCCAGCACGCGCGCACCCTCGAACGTCACGGTGAGGTCGACGCGCACCGTGCCGGCGTCGGCGTCGATCGCCCCGATCGCGCCGGTGACCTCGATCGTCGCGACACCCGGGTTCGGGACGGCGACGGGGCGCGTGAAGCGGGTCTGGTAGTCCACGACGGCGCCCGGGTCGCCGGCCCAGTCCTCGACGAGCGCGACGGCCGCACCCATCGTGAACATGCCGTGCGCGATGACGCCGGGCAGCCCGACCTCCGCCGCGAACGCGTCGTTCCAGTGGATGGGGTTGAAGTCGCCGCTCGCGCCCGCGTACCGGACGAGGCGTGCCCGGTCGACCTCGACCGTGCGCGTGCCGACGACGTCCCCGACGCTCAGCTCGGCGAGGACGGGACGTGCGGCCGTCGACCCGGCGGCCTGCTCGGCGCTCATGCGTTCTCCCCCCGGACGGCGAGCGTGGAGGTGACGGTCGCGACCGGCGTCCGCTCCCCCGCGTCGCCGTCCGTCTGCGCGTAGATCTCGCAGCGCGTGGTGACCATCGCGAGGCCGGCTCGCTCGACGATCGAGTCCACGTGCAGCACGGTCACGAGCTCGTCGCCCGCGACGATCGGCCGGTGGTGCGTGAAACGCTCGTCGGCGTGGACGACGCGCGAGAAGTCGATCCCGGCCTCGGGGTCCTCGATGAGCTGCGCCTCGGCGCGCTGCGCGACGACGACCGCGAAGGTGGGCGGGGCGACGAGGTCCGGATAGCCGACACCCCGCGCCGCCACGAGGTCGTGGTGCACGGGGTGGGTGGAGCCGACGGCGTCGGCGAACTGGCGCAGCGCCTCGCGTCCCACCGAGTACGGCGCCTTCGCGGGGTACTCGCGGCCGACGTAGGCCGGGTTGACGCTCATGACGCTCGCAGCAGGTCGCCGACGCGGTGGAGCCGCTGGCTCAGCGGGTCTCGCGGTGCGCGGTGTGCTTGCCGCAGCGCGGGCAGAACTTCGCGAGCTCCAGGCGGTCCGGGTCGTTGCGACGGTTCTTCTTCGTGATGTAGTTGCGCTCCTTGCACTCCACACAGGCCAGAGTGATCTTGGGGCGAACGTCAGCGCTCTTGCTTGCCACGGTAGTGAGCCACCTCTCGCGCCTCCGGAGGGCGCATGTGCTGTGCAGGCCGCACGACGCCGGCCGCCGTACGGGAGTTGTCGATAGTGGTAGCGGAGGCGGGGATCGAACCCGCGACCTCACGATTATGAGTCGTGCGCTCTAACCATCTGAGCTACCCCGCCGCGTGACTGAACGCGAGGCCGTCTCGCGATATTCCGCAAGACGACCCCGCGTCACCACAGAGCCCCGAAAGGGAATCGAACCCTTGACCTTCTCCTTACCATGGAGATGCTCTGCCGACTGAGCTATCGGGGCAGCGCGGAAAACTCTACACGGAACCGGGCCCCGCACGAAATCGGCGCGGTTCCGCCGTTCTGCGGGCCCGCGAGGCGAGCGGGCGGAGTGCTCGCCGTCGCCGGCCCGGCGCGGAACGACGACGGGGCGCCACCTGTCGGTGACGCCCCGTCGCTCCGGTGGCAGGTGAGGGATTCGAACCCCCGAAGGCTGAGCCGTCTGATTTACAGTCAGATCCCTTTGGCCGCTCGGGCAACCTGCCGTGTGGAGCACCCGGCGGACCTCCGGCACGTCGTGCTGGTGGCCACGCGGGCGAGCCCACGATACAGCCCGGAGGACCGCTCGCGAAATCCGCGCCCGGCCGGGCCCGGCCGAGCCCGGCCCGGCCGCCCCGGGGCGCACCGCCCCCGCTCCTAGAGTGGACCCGTGAGCGACCCCGCGACCCCGCCCGCCCCCGACGCCGCCCC
>NZ_LWGL01000108.1 GCF_001722485.1 Cellulosimicrobium cellulans
CCGCGGGCTCGACGGTCGCCACGGCCGCGGCGCCCTCCGGCTCCGCGGCGGCAGGCTCGGCGGCGTCGACGGGCGCGGCCGGGGCCGCGGTGCCTTCCTGGACCGCGACGATCTGCTGCACCATCGGCTCGACGTCGAGGTCGTCGCCGGCCCCGGACTCGACCCGGGTGAGGATCGCGCGGAGCGTGTCCACGAGCGCGAGCAGGACGTCGGCCGTCGGCTGGTCCATGGCGCGCTTGCCGTCGCGGAGCTCCGACAGGAGCGACTCGCCCACGTGGGACACCCGCTCCAGGTTGCCGAAACCGAGGAAGCCGCTCGTGCCCTTGATCGTGTGCACGGTGCGGAAGATGCTGCTCAGCAGCGTGCGGGACGACGGGTCGCTCTCGAGCGCCACGAGGTCCTGGTCGAGCTGGTCGAGGTTCTCGTAGGACTCGACCAGGAACTCGTGAACGATCTCGTCCATCTCGTCCACGCCAACCTCCCCCTGCCATCACTGGCGTCCATTTCCGTCGCCGGCTCCGGCGAACGGCCCGGAGCTCCCTCCTGGTGCTCCGGCGACCGCCCGCCGTGGCGGGTCGATCACCGGGCACTGTCGGCAGCGGGACGCGGCTCGTGGTGAGTTCGAGCGGGTGGTTGCGGGTGGTTTCCGGCCGCCTACGCGACGTGCTCGGACTCGCCCCAGGAGACGGTGTACCCGCGCTCGTCGAGGGTGGCCTCGTGGGTGCGGAAGTGCTCGCCGCACAGCAGGAGCGCGCCGTGCTCCCCGACGCGCACGTGGACGCACGCCCACGCGCCGCACGCGTCGCAGCGGTGCTGCCACCCGGGGCGGACGGGCGTCGCGGGGGCGCTGCCCGCCGCCGGCCCGGCGACGGGCGCCGGGACGGTGCACGCGACGTCGACGACCTCCCAGGGCCGCCGCAGCGCCCTCACGCGGCGGTGGCCTTCTGCGCCGCGCGGTTGACCAGACCGGCGGCCTCGCCGCGGGTCATGCCCTGCACGACGAGCTCCTCGACGAGCGAGGCGATCTGCTCGTGCACGTCCACCGGGGTCAGCGGCTTGCCGGACCGGCGGCGGGCGAGCTCCTTGGTGAGGGGCGCACAGCGCTCCGCGACGGTCTTCGTCCGCGCTCGCGCGGGGATGGCGGGGCCCATGGGGTCTCCTCTCCTGGCCTCGTGGTGCGAGGCCCTGGTCGTTCGGTGTTCCTATGCAGACGGAGCGCCCCTCTCCCGGCGCGAGCGGCGGGAGAGGGGCGCTCCGTGCTGCGGTGCGCGCTCCGGGTCAGACGGCCTGGGGGACCGCCTCCGCGCGCCGCGTGGTGGTGCTCTGGCGGGCCGTGGCGACGAGGTCGGCGAGCGTCTCGCGCACCTGCGCGGGCGTGCGTCCGAGCGGGGCGCCCGGGAGCGCCGCGGCCGCGGCGAGCGCCCGCAGGTAGCGCGTGGAGTCGCGCGTCGGCTCGCCCGACCCGCGGTCCGGGTCCCACGCGGAGCGGGCCTCGTGCTCGTGCTCGAGGAAGACGGCGGTCAGGTCCGTGACCCACGCGCCGTCGAGCTTGCAGGGGGCGACGGCGCGCTTGACGGCGACGCGCGTGCGGGACACCGCGGGGCGGCCCGGCCGGGCCCGGTCGGCGAGGACGTCGCGGACGAGCAGGTCGGCGATCTTCTCGCCGTACTCGTGCTCCGCGACGGTCTCGAGCTCGGCGTCGTCGAACGCAACCCAGAGCCGGCCGAGCGCCGTCGCGCGACGGCAGTCCTGCGGGCTGAAGCGGTCGGCGACGGACCGCAGGGCGAGGCCGGGGTCCTCCTCGACCCACGCGAGCATGCGCGCCCGCACGTCCGGGTCGAGCGGCCGCGCGAGCTCCGGCAGGTCGAACGCGTCGCGGATCGCGGTGGCGTCGATGTGCGTGCGCAGGACGCCGCGCTGGCGCGCCGCCGCGCTGCTGTGCGCGTCGTAGAGCCGGTCGAGCCGCTCGTTGCGCCCGGCGTCGAGCACCTCCGCGGACGGGTCCGGCACGACGGGCAGCTCGTGCACGAGGCCGGCGAGTCGGCCGTCGGGGTCGATCGTGCCCTCGAGGAGCTCGGTCGAGACGATCTGCCCGACCTTGCGCGCGGACCGGACGCTGCGCAGGAGGGTGCGGTGCATGAGCGTGTAGTCGCCGAGCGCCTGGCGGATGGAGCCGGCCGCGCTCGCGCCGTCGGCGAAGACCTCGAGGTCGAAGAACTTCGTGCCGTTGCGGCCCGTGGAGTCGCCCTCGGCCCCGTCGACGCTCGGCAGGTCGAGGATCTTGCGCGTGTAGAAGTCGACGGCCGCCTCGACCATGTCGTCGTGCAGGAAGCGCGCGATGTTGTGCCGGTGGCAGTAGCGCAGCGTCTCGGCGCGCACGATCCCGGTGCGGAACGTCGCCTCGTAGATCTCCATGCGCGCCTCGCGCTCGGCGAGCGTGCCGGCGCGCACGCGCAGCGCGAGCTCGGTGGTGGTCCTGTCGAGCTCGTCGCTCGCGCGGTCGTGCAGCGTCGGGCGCACCACGGCGGTGTCAGTGGCGGCGGACAAGATCTCCATGGCATGCGTGTGTGCGGCGGCATCACGAAAATCGGGCGCTCGCGACCGGAAACTTGTGTGACGTCGGTCACATGCCGTCATCGCGGCCGCACCACGGGCGTCTACCGCCCCGGGAGCAGGCTCGTCGTGACGAGCACGGCATAGGCCCGTCCGACGACATCGCGAGGGAAGAAGGACACCCGTGGAGCACAGGCGCCGCACGCTCGACGTCGGGCCGGGAGAACATCTCCTGCTGCCCGCGTCGGCGCTCGACACGGTCGAGCGGCTGCAGATGTGGCGCGCGTTCACGGGCCTCGCCGACGACGAGGTGCTGCTCTCGCCGCTGTCGGCCACGCCGCTGCCGATGCCGTGGACCGTACCAGCAGGCCACCGCCGGTGGCCGGCGCTGCGCCCCGAGGCGATGTGGCACCCGCTCCTGTGGCTGCCCGGCCGGCTCCGGGCGCCGAGCGTCCTGCGCGACCCGGTGACGGGCGAGGCGTGGGGCGAGACGTACGACGAGTGGACGCTGCGGGTCGTGCTCGAGCTGTCCGAGTCGAGCCCCGTGGTCATCGAGGGCCGCCGCTGGGTGCTGCTCCACGACCACGCCCACGGCCGGTACGTGCGCCCGGCCGGCGCGCACGACGACCACCTCCTCCCCCTGTTCGACGCCCGCACCGGGACCTGGCTCGACGTGCTCTCGACGGTCGGCCTCGACGTCGACGAGCCGCGCGACCTCGCCCGCGTCGAGGCGTGGCTCGCCGGCGGGGACGACGACGCGCTCGACTCGGTCGACCTCGACCGGTACCTGCACGCCGAGGACCGGGACCCGACGTGGGCGCTCGACCGCGCGCACCGTCCCCTCGCCGGCGCGGACGGCACCCGGACCTACGTCGAGGACCTGCGCGACGCGTCCTCGGCACTCGTCGCGCGCGAGCTGTCGGACCGCGCGGCCGAGCTCGCCGACGCGCACCTGCCGGCGCGCGAGCTCGGCCGCCGCGCCGGCACGCTCGCTCGCGTCGCCTCCACCCTGCTGTCGCCCCACGACGACGTCGCGGAGGACCTCGGCCTTGCGCTCGGGCTCGTCACGGCGAGCGCGGAGCGCGCGTCGACGCCGGCCCGCGCGCTCGGCGCGCTCGCCGATCTGCGCGCGCTGCTCGGCTCCGTCGTGGAGACGGCCGCCGTCGGGCTGGACCGCATCGCGCTGCGGGTCGAGATCGAGACGGCCGAGGTGCTCGACCAGGTCGCCGCGCTGTCGGGCCCCGCGACGCTCTGACGCCCCACGACGCGTTCGCGCGCTGCGCGCACCTGTCGCTCGTCACGCGTCGCGCGGCGCGTGCTTCTCCAGGAACGCGTACACCTCGGTGGCGTCGACGCCGGGGAAGGCACCGCTCGGCAGCGCCGACAGCACGTGCTGGTGCATGCGGGCGCTCGGCCACGACGCGTCCTGCCAGCGCGCGGCGGCGTCCGCGGCCGGACGGCGGCAGCAGCTCTCGTCGGGGCAGCCGGACTGTCGGCGGACCGTCGTGTCCCGGCCGCGGAACCACTTCGCCGACGCGAACGGCACCCCGACCGCGAGGGAGAACTGGCCGGTCGTCGTCGTGCCCGTCTGGGTGGAGCACCAGAACGTCCCGGCCGGGGTGTCGGTGTACTGGTAGGACTCCGTCGCGCGGTCGCGCCGCGCGAGCGCCTCGCGCACGGCCCAGCGCCGGCAGACCATCTGGCCCTCGATCGCACCGGTGACGTCGGCGGGCAGGGGCAGGCCGTCGTTCGCGTACCCGCGGAACAGCGCGCCGTCGTCGCCGACGCGCAGGAAGTGCAGCGGGATACCGAGGTGCACGGTCGCGAGGTTGGTGAACCGCTGCGCGGCGGCCTCGTGCGTCACGCCGAACGCGTCGCGCAGGTCCTCGACCGCGAGGTCCTTCTCGCGCTTGCGCCGCTCGAGGAAGTCGACGGCGGCCGACTGCGGGATGAGGCAGCACGCGGCGAAGTAGGTGATCTCGACGCGCTGGCGCAGGAACTCCGCGTAGGAGCGCGGGCGCTCGTGCCCGAGCACGCGGTGCGCGATCGCCTGCAGCGCGAGCGAGCGCAGCCCGTGGCCGCCGGGGATCGAGGCCGGCGGCAGGTAGATGCGACCGTGCCGCAGGTCGGTCACGGTGCGCGCGGAGTGCGGCAGGTCGTCGACGTGCCAGATGGTGAACCCGAGCTGCTCCGCCATGCGGGACACGGTCCGGTGCGTCAAGGCTCCGACCGTGTACCCGGCCCTGCGGGCCATGGACTCCGCGAGCTCCTCGATCTCCGGGTAGTGGTTGTCGCGCGCCTGGCGCTCGAGGCGCAGCTCGGTGTTGGCGCGCCGCGCCTCCTCCGGCGTCGCGATCGCCTCCGTCGCGCGCCGCTGGAGCTCCGCGTGCAGGCCCACGAGGTTCTCGAGCACCGGCAGCGGCAGCTTCTGGCTCGCCCGCACGGACGGCAGCCCGAGGGAGGCGAACAGCGGTCCGCGCTGCGCGCGGTCCAGCGCGATCTCGAGCGCGGCGCGGCGCGACGGCGGCTCGTCGGTGAGCAGGTCCGGCACCGGCACGTCGAGCGCGCGGGCGATCTGCTGCAGGAGCGACAGCCGCGGCTCGCGCCGGCCGTTCTCCACCATCGACAGCAGGCTCGGCGCGGTGCCGACCGCCTCGCCGAGCGCGTCGAGGGTCATCCCGCGGGCGGTGCGGAAGTGCCGCACCCGGCGGCCGAGCGTGATGAGGTCCGCGTGGTTCGCGGGCGGCTCCTCGTCGGCGGCGGACGACATCCGGGGCGTCATCGCTTCACCGTATGTCAAGAACCGCTGATCTTCACGGCTCCCGCGGTGGAAAGGGCCGGCCCTCGCCACGAGGCTGGGAGAAGCCGGGCACCCGGCCCGTCCGCTCGCCCACCACCCGCAGGGAGACCGACCGATGACCGCGACCACCAGCCCTCGCCGCACCCGCCTCGCCGCCCTGCTCGACGACGTCGAGACGGAGCGCGCGGACCTCGCACCCGCGCCGTCGGCCGGCGCGTCCGCGACGGACCCGCGGCCGCGCGACGCCCGGGCGTGGGTCCGCGAGATCGCCGCCCTGACGGAGCCGGACGCGGTCGTCTGGTGCGACGGCTCGGCCGAGGAGAAGCAGCGGCTCGTCGGGCTCATGGTCGAGACCGGCACGCTCCTCCCCCTCGACCCCGAGAAGCGGCCGGGCAGCTACCTCGCGCGCTCGGACCCGGGCGACGTCGCGCGCGTCGAGTCGCGCACGTTCATCTGCTCGCGCGACGAGGCGGACGCCGGACCGACGAACAACTGGCGCGAGCCCGAGGCGATGCGCGCGGAGCTGCGCGAGGTGTTCGCGGGCTCGATGCGCGGCCGGACGATGTACGTCGTCCCGTTCTCGATGGGCCCGGTGGGCGGTCCTCTCTCGCAGGTCGGCGTCCAGGTCACCGACTCGCCGTACGTCGTCGTGAGCATGGGCGTCATGACGCGCGTCGGGCGCGAGGTCATGGACCTCCTCGACGCCGGGGAGCCGTTCGTCCCGGCCGTGCACTCGGTCGGGATGCCGCTCGTCGTCGGCGGACGCGACGCGCAGGGCGACGCCGCCACGCGCGTCGACGACGTGGCGTGGCCCTGCAACGAGACGAAGTACGTCGCGCACTTCCCCGAGACGCGCGAGATCTGGTCGTACGGGTCGGGCTACGGCGGCAACGCGCTGCTCGGCAAGAAGTGCTTCGCGCTGCGCATCGCGTCCGCCATGGCGCGCGACGAGGGCTGGCTCGCCGAGCACATGCTCGTGATCCGCGTGACGTCGCCCGAGGGCCGCCGCTACCACCTCGCCGCCGCGTTCCCGTCGGCGTGCGGGAAGACCAACCTCGCGATGCTGCGCCCGACGCTCCCCGGCTGGACGGTCGAGACGATCGGCGACGACATCGCGTGGCTGCGCACCGGCCCCGACGGCCGCCTGCGGGCCATCAACCCCGAGGCGGGCTTCTTCGGCGTCGCGCCCGGCACCGGGCCGGACACCAACCCGGCCGCCGTCGAGACGTTCGCGCGCGACACCATCTTCACCAACGTCGCGCTCACCGACGACGGCGACGTCTGGTGGGAGGGGCTGACCCCCGAGCCGCCGAGCCACCTGGTCGACTGGACGGGCCAGGACTGGACGCCGGCCGACGGCGCGGCCGGACGCCCCGCCGCCCACCCCAACTCCCGCTTCACCGTCGCGGCGGCGCAGTGCCCGACCATGGCGGACACGTGGGACGACCCGGACGGCGTGCCGATCGACGCGATCGTCTTCGGCGGGCGCCGGGCGTCCAACGTGCCGCTCGTCGCGCAGGCGTACGGGTGGGAGCACGGCGTGTTCATGGGCGCGACGATCTCGTCGGAGCGGACCGCCGCCGCGGAGGGCACCGTGGGCGAGCTGCGCCGCGACCCGTTCGCCATGCTGCCCTTCTGCGGCTACACCATGGCCGACCACTGGGCGCACTGGCTGCGCGTCGGCGCGTTCCTCGACCCGGACGAGCGGCCGAAGATCTTCCAGGTCAACTGGTTCCGCAAGGACGCGGACGGCCGGTTCCTGTGGCCGGGGTTCGGCGAGAACGTGCGCGTGCTCGCCTGGATCGCCGCGCAGGTCGACCGTGCGCACGGCGTGCGGACCGACTGCGGCGCGGTGAAGAGCCCCGTCGGCCTGCTGCCGGCCCCCGGCGCGCTGCGCACCGACGGGCTCGACCTGCCCGACGGCGCCCTCGACGCCCTGCTGAAGGTCGACCCGGAGGCGTGGTCGGTGGAGGCGGACCTGACCGCCGAGTTCCTCGGCACGTTCGGCGACCGCGTGCCCGCCGAGCTGTGGGAGCAGCTCGCGCGGCTGCGGGAGCGTCTCGGGGCCTGAGCCGCGAGCGCCGCCGGGGTGCGTGCGGCACGCCGCGCTCGCACGATGAGCAGGTCGGCTCGACCGGACGGACCCCGACAGGAGGGGGCGCAGCATGATCAGCACGGACCAGATCGAGAGGCTCCTCTCGGACGGCACGGTCGTCTCGAGGACCGGGGAGAAGATCGGCAAGGTGGGCCAGGTCTTCCTCGACGACAGCAGCGGGAGGCCCGAGTGGGTGACCGTCCGGACCGGCCTGTTCGGCTCCGGCGAGTCCTTCGTCCCGCTGGGCGACGCCGACGTCGAGGGCGACGAGATCCGCGTGCCGTTCGGCAAGGACGACGTCAAGGGCGCGCCGCGCGTGGACGACGACGGGGGTCACCTGTCCCCGGAGGAGGAGGGCGAGCTCTACCGCTACTACGGGCGGCTCTCGTCACGGTCCGGGTCCTCCCCGGACGCGTCCCGCGCGTCGGGCGAGGACGACCGCCCCGGCGAGGCGGGCGTCGTCGGCAGGCACGCCGCCGGCCCGGCCGACCGCGAGGCGCCGGACGGCGCGGGCGACGAGGGCGGTGACGGCCGGGGCACGAAGGGCACGAAGGGCTCGGCGGGCACGGCGGGCACGGAGGGCACGGTCCGGCTGCGCCGGTACGTCGTCACCGAGTACGTCACGCAGGCCGTGCCCGGCGAGGGGACCGGCGGCGCCGACGCGTCCCCCGGCCAGGAGCGGACGATCACCGAACGCGTCCGTGAGGAGGTGGTCGAGACCGACCCCGACGACTCCGGCCGCGGCACCATCTCCGGGAAGGACGACCGACGATGAGCACGAGCTACGGGGCGACCCCGCCCGAGAACGACCCGCCCACCCGCGACGACCGCGGCACGCGCGGCCGCGACGCGCACGACACGGCCGGCCGCACCGACCGCGAGACCGTCGTGGCCCGCGAGAAGGAGCGGTACGGCGGCATCAAGATCGGCTCGGCCTTCTTCGGGTGGCTCACCGCCACCGGGACGGCCGTGCTGCTCACCGCGCTCGCCGCGGCCGCCGGTGCCGTGTTCGGGCTGAACGCGACGACCGACGCCCAGGACGCCGTCTCCCAGGCGACGGAGAACGCGGAGACCATCGGCATCATGGGCGGCATCGTCCTGCTCGTCGTGCTGCTCGTCGCCTACTACTGCGGCGGGTACGTCGCGGGCCGCATGGCACGGTTCGACGGCGCGAAGCAGGGGGTCGCGGTGTGGCTGTGGGCCGTCGTCATCGCGATCCTCCTCGCCCTGCTCGGCCTCGTGGCGGGCAGCCAGTACAACGTGCTGTCGCAGCTCAACGCGTTCCCGCAGATCCCGGTGAGCGGGGACGACCTGACGACCGGGGGCGTGATCGCGCTCGTCGCGGCCGCGGTCGTCAGCCTGGTCGGCGCCGTCCTCGGCGGTCTCGCCGGCATGCGCTTCCACCGCAAGGTGGACCGCGCCGGCCTCGACGTGACCCCCGCCGACCCCCGGTAGCGCCCGGCCCTGACCGGCACCACGACCCCTGTGGGGCCGGTCAGGGCGTCGCCAGGGTCCACGCCATGGTCGAGCGCCGCCGCTGGCAGCCCGAGGCGGCGAGCACCGGGTGCGGGTCGTCGTGGTCCCACGGCACCGGCCCTGAGTCTCGGGACGGCGCGTCAGACGCCGAGGACGCTGTTGGCGGCCGCCGTCCCGAGGAGCCCGAGGGGCACGGTGGCCGCGAGAGCGAGCGGCACGATCCAGCGCTGGCGGGGGCTGCGCGCGAGCGCGACCGCGCACACCAGACCGACGGCGCACATGATGGCGCCCGACGCGCCCTGCCACGGGAACAGCTGCCAGCGCATCAGGCCCTCGCTGACGAGCACGCCGCCGAGCAGGGCGACGCCCGTGACCTGGCGCCACGCGACGTCGGACCGCCACCACGCGCCGGCGAGGCCGAACACCGCCCCACCGACGAGGGCGCCGGCGAGCCAGAACGCGAGGATGCGGCCGTCGGACGGGACCCCGTGGAGCGTGCGCGCGGCGTAGTACCCCGCCATGAGCATCGTCTCCGCACCGATCCCGAGCAGGACCGCCGCCACCGGACGGCGCGCGAGGGCGCCGGCGACGAACGCCACGGCGACCCAGGAGGCGACCGAGTTCGCCCACATGGCCCACGGGTCGACGAGGACCCCCTGCAGCCACTCGGTGAGGACGCCGAGGCCGAGCGCCGCGGCGAGCACGGCGGAGATCGTCCGGGCGGACGGTCGCGCGGGAGGTGCGACGTGGGAGCCGGCGACGGCTCCGGGCGAGAGGGTGGTGGTCACGACAGCAAGCGAACACCGGCGTGCCGTGCGCCGTCGTCCTCCTGGAGGCGGGTCTCGTGTCCTCCTCGGGGAGGAGGACACCACCGCCCGGCGCCGCACCGGCGGTCCGGCGATGTCGGGGTCGGTGTCGATCCGGCCCTTACCTGTTCGACCTCTGGGTGAGAGGGTCGGAGGACCGACCCGCCGACACGGGAGACGAACCATGAAGTACATGCTCATCATGCGCAGCACCGACGAGGCCGCCGCGGCGTTCGAGAACGTCTCGTTCGAGGAGATGCTCGACGCGATGGGGCGCTTCAACGACGAGCTGATCCGCGCGGGCGTCCTGCTCGCCGCCGAGGGGCTGGAGGACGCGAGCAAGGGCGTCGTGGTCGACTTCTCGTCCGAGGTGCCCGTCGTCACCGACGGCCCGTACGGCGAGACCAAGGAGCTGTTCGGCGGCTACTACGTGCTCGACGTCGCGTCGCAGGAGGAGGCCGTCGAGTGGGCCAAGCGCCTGCCCATGGCGGGCCCCGGCACCAAGGTCGAGATCCGCCGCGTGCCGACGATCGACGAGTTCCCGCAGGACAACGAGTGGATCCGCAAGGAGAGGGCGTGGCGCGAGTCGACGGGCCAGCTGTGACCGCACCCGCGCGGCCGGTCACCCGCGGCGGCCGGGCGGACGAGCCCGGCCGCCGCGCCGTCGAGGCGGTGTGGCGCATCGAGTCCGCCCGGATCGTCGGGGCGCTCGCCCGGTACACGGGCGACGTCGCGCTCGCGGAGGACCTCGCGCAGGAGGCGCTCGCGGAGGCGCTCGTGGCGTGGCCGCGCGACGGCGTCCCGGCCAGCCCCGCGGGCTGGCTGCTCACCGTGGGCCGTCGGCGCGCGATCGACGCGTTCCGGCGGCGCGCCGCGCTCGACGAGCGGTACGCCGCCCTCGCCCGCGGTCTGGAGGAGGGCGGGACCGGGGCGGGGGCGCCGTCGGGCACGGGCGGCGACGACGCCGGCGTGCTCTGGGACCCCGATCGTGTCGACGACGACGTGCTCGCCCTCGTGCTCGTGGCATGCCACCCGGTGCTCTCGCGCGAGGCGCAGGTCGCCCTCACGCTGCGCGTCGTGGCCGGCCTGTCGAGCGACGAGATCGCGCGCGCGTTCCTCGTGCCGACCGCGACCGTCCAGGCCCGGATCACGCGCGCGAAGAAGACGCTCGCCGCCGCGGGCGTCCCATTCGCGGTCCCGCCGCGCGAGGAGCGCCGCGAGCGCCTCGGCGGCGTGCTCGCCGTGCTGTACGTGATCTTCACGGAGGGCTCGACCGCGACGTCGGGCGACGACTGGCTGCGCCCGGACCTCGCGCACGAGGCGCTGCGGCTCGCACGCGTGCTCGTCGGGCTCGTCCCCGACGAGCCGGAGGCGCACGCGCTCCTCGCGCTGCTCGAGCTGACGGCGGCACGCTTCCCCGCGCGCACCGGGCCCGACGGCGAGCCCGTCCTGCTCGCCGACCAGGACCGGCGCCGGTGGGACCGGTCGGCCGTCCGGCGGGGCCGCGCGGCGCTC
>NZ_LWGL01000109.1 GCF_001722485.1 Cellulosimicrobium cellulans
GGCACGATCGTCAAGGTCGCGGTCGAGGACGGCACCCAGGTCGCCGAGGGCGACCTCGTCGTGGTCCTCGAGGCCATGAAGATGGAGCAGCCGCTGCTCGCGCACCGCGCGGGGACCGTGCGCTCGCTCGCCGCGAGCGCCGGGGCCGCCGTGAGCGCGGGGACCGCGATCTGCGAGATCGTCGACTGACGACGGGGGTTCAGCGGGCGGCGCCCGCGTCGGCCGGCTCGACGGGCTCGGCCTCGGGCGCGGAGCCCCGCGACGCGGCGCGCATCGCGCGACGTCCCGACGGCAGCGCGACCGCGACGGCGATCACGGCGAACATCAGCACCCCGGACACGACGAGCAGCGACTCGACGGTGAACCGGTCGGCGAGCGGCCCGAACACGACCATGCCGAGCGGCGTCGACACGGCCATGACGATGCCGACGAACCCGAACACGCGGCCCTGACGGTCGGGCTCGACGGTCTCCTGGAGCACGGTCATCGACGTCGTCGAGAACGGCGGCACGGACAGGCCGAGCAGGAACATGAGCGCGAAGAACAGCCACATGTTCGTCGAGAGCCCCATCGCCACGGACAGCAGGCCGAAGACGGACGTGGCGCCGACCATCATGGCGACGCGGTTGCGCAGACCGCCCCACGTGGCGAGCAGCACGCCGCCGAGGAGCATGCCGACCGAGAACGCCACCTCGTTGACGGTGAGCTTCCAGACCTCCTCGCCGAAGGTCCGCGCGACCATGAGGGGCGTGAGGTACGAGGGCGCGACGACGAGCAGGAACACCACGGCGTAGAGCCCGAGGACCCACCGCACGAACGGGTGCGAGCCGAGGTAGCGGAACCCCTCGACGAGGTCGTCGAGGTAGCCGGCGCGCTCCCCCGCCGCGGCCGCGCGCGCGAGCGTGGGCACCGGGACGAGCAGGAGCAGGCCGATCCCGACGACGGCCGTGACGACGTCGACGAAGAACACGGCGACGATCGACGAGCTCGCGTAGACGGCCGCCGCGACGGCCGGGGCCAGCAGCATCATGGCGGACTGGATCGACTGGTTGATGCCGTTGACGCGCAGCAGCTTGCTCGTCGGGACGATCTGCGGCAGGAGGGCGGCGACGGCCGGCGTCTGGATCCCGGCCCCCGCGGACCGGATCGCGAGCGCCGCGTAGATCAGCCAGAGGTCGTCCGCGCCGCCGAGCATGAGCAGGGCGAGGGCGAGCGTCGTGAGGGCGATGGTGGCGTCGGCGACGACGACGAGCACCTTGCGGTTGACCCGGTCGGCCCAGACGCCGCCGAAGATCGACACGACCGCCTGCGGGAGGAACCCGAACAGCGTGCTGAGCGCGAGCACGCCGCCGGACTTCGTCTCGATGGTCAGGTGCCACAGCACGGCGTACTGGACGAGCATGGACCCGAACAGCGAGACGGTCTGCCCGGTGAGGAACACCGCGACGTGCCGTCGCCACCCCGGCGCGGCCCCCGCGTCGTCCGGCGTGGTGCCGTCGGCGGGCGCGTCGTTCTCGTACGGCGTATGACTCACGCGCCCATGGTGCCGCGCGCCACCGACACGGTCCACGCTTTTCCGCCCCGCCGCTCCCCCACGGGCTGCAGGGCCTGCGGGCCGCCGCGGCCCGTGCTCGAGGTCAGTCGAGCGCCGGCTCGGGACTCGTGTCGACGGCGCCCGCGTGGGCGACGTGGGCGAGCTGGCGCCACACGAGCACGAGCGTGATCCCGGCACCGGCGAACGCGAACCAGAACGGCGCGGTGAGCCCCCAGGTCTCCGCGAGGACGCCGCCGACGAGCTGCCCGACGGCGATCCCGCCGTAGACGCACACCATGTACGCGGCGGAGACGCGGCCCTGGAGCGCGGTCGGCACCGCGCGCTGGCGCACGGTGCTCGACACGGTGCCCCAGACGAACGCGTACAGGCCGAACACGCCCATGATCACGATGGCGACCCACCCGGTCGTCGTCAGCGCGAGCGCGGCGTGCATGAGCACCTCGAGCGTGAGGCACACGCGCATGAGGGTCGCGAGGCGCACGCGGCGCTCGAGCCGGCCGTAGATCCCGATCGCGACGATCCCCCCGACGGCGGACGCCGTCGTCAGCAGCCCGAAGCCGACCTCGCCCATGTGCAGGTGGTCGAGCGCGTACGACACGAGGATCGCCCAGGGGGCCGCCCAGGTGACGTTGAAGACGAGGATGACGAGCGCGAGCGTGCGCACCGGCGCGTTGCCGAGGATCCACCGCACGCCCTCCGCGATGTCGCGGCGCACGTGGCTGCGCTCGTCGCGCGCGGGCAGGGGCGTCACCGCGATGCGCGCGACGAGCAGCACGGCGAGCACGATGCTCACGGCCTGCACGACGAAGGGCCACACCATGCCGGCGGCGAAGAGGAAGGCCCCGACCGGCGGCCCGACGAGCTGGTTGCCGACGAGGAACCCGGCCTGCAGCCGGGCGTTGCCGGTCCCGAGGTCCGCCCGGTCGACGAGCATCGGCAGGAGCGTGCTCGTCGTGGTGTCCGCGAACACCTCGGCGACGCCGAGGAAGAACAGCGCGACGAGCACGACCGTGATGCTCACGTGGCCCGTGACGACGAACGCGCAGAGCACCGCGACGACGCCCGCGCGCAGGAGGTTCGCCACGACGACGAGGCGGCGGCGGTCGACCCGGTCCGCGATCGCGCCGGCCCACAGGCCGAGCAGCAGCCACGGCACGCGCTGCACCAGCGCCGCGAACGCGACGAGGAACGCGGAGTCCGTCTGCGACTGGACGAGCAGGGGCCCGGCGGCCAGCGCGATCCCGTCCCCGATGTTGCTCACCCACGACGACCCGACGAGCCACCGGAAGCTCGTCCCCATCCGCCGGGGGACGACCGCCTCGACGATCATGCTCATGCCCGCACCTCGCTCACGAGAGCCAGAGCCTACGTCCCCGGCGCCGCCGACCCCCGCTCATTTCCCCGACCTGGCAGCATGGCCCCCGTGACGATCCCCACCACGCCCCGCGACCCGGGCGAGCCCGCACCGCGCCCGGCCCGCCACCTGCAGCCCGGCGACGGCTGGGTCGCGTGCGCGTGCGGGAGCCGGCACTGGGGCCTGCACGGCGCGGCCGGCCTGCTGCTCGGGCGGCGCGACCCGGACGGCGTCGTGCGCGACGTCGTGCTGCAGCACCGCGCGCCGTGGAGCGACCAGGGCGGCACGTGGGGCGTGCCGGGCGGCGCCGTCGGGCCGGACGAGACGCCCGTCGAGGGCGCGCTGCGCGAGGCCGCCGAGGAGGCGGGCATCGACCCCGCGACCGTGGTCGTGCTCGGCGAGCGTGTGCTCGACCACGGCCCGTGGCGGTACACGACCGTCGTCGCCGAGCTCGCCGACGGCGCCCCGCTCGAGCCGCGCGCCACGGACCCGGAGAGCGTCGAGGTCCGGTGGGTCGACGTCGACGACGTGGCCGCCCTCCCGCTCCTGCCGGCGTTCGCGGACGCGTGGCCGGCGCTGCGCACGATGCTCGACGGCGAGGGCTGAGCACCGCGCCCAGAGCGCCCCGTCCTCCCCGGGGGACTATCGTCGGCGGATGCGCATCGAGCTGTCCGTGACCGAGGCCGTCGAGCTCGCCCGCGCCGCCGGTGCGCTCCCCCCGTTCGTCCGCACGGTGACGGGCGAGGGCGAGGAGGTGCGCGTCACCCTGGACCTGCGCGAGGTGCCCGACGCGCCGTCGGCGCTGAGGCTCGCGGCCCGGGTCGTCCCCGTGGTTCGCACGTCGCTGCGCCTCGAGTCGTTCGTCGCGGGGACGGCGGTCGTCGCCGTCGAGGCCCACGCGGCGGGCCTGCCCGCGCACAAGCTGCTCAAGGTCGGCGAGGGCCCGCTGAAGGCGGTGCTGCGCTCGCGCGGGCTGCCGCCCGAGGCTCTGCGCGTCCTGCCCGACGCCCGCGTCGCGCTCGACGTCCAGGCGCTCGTCGCGTCCGCGGCCGGCGACCGGCTGCCCGCGGTGCAGATCACCGACCTCGCGTACGCGGACGGGACGGCGCGCGCCGAGGCCACGCTCTAGCCGTCCGCGTCGGGAGCGCCCTGGCGTGCCCGGCCCGAGGGCCTCAGTCCTCCCGGTGGTGCAGCATGCGCGCGACCTCCGCGATGGACCCCGTCAGCGACGGGTACACCGTGAAGGCCGACGCGACGTCGTCGACCGTGAGCCGGTGCGACACCGCGAGGGTGATCGGGAAGACGAGCTCGCTCGCGCGCGGCGCGACGACCACGCCGCCGAGGACGACGCTCGCCTCCGGGTGCGCGAACAGCTTGACGAAGCCGTCGCGCATCCCGAGCATCTTCGCGCGCGGGTTGCGCGCGAGCGGGAGCGTCGTGGTGACGTACTTGCTGTTCTGCGCCTTGAGCTGCTCCTCGCTGTAGCCCACGGTCGCGATCTCCGGGGCGGTGAAGATGTTCGCCGCGACCGTGCGGAGCTTGATCGGCGCGACGGAGTCCCCGAGCACGTGAGACATGGCGACACGCCCCTGCATCGCCGCGACCGACGCGAGCGGTAGCACGCCCGTGCAGTCGCCGGCCGCGTAGACGCCGCGCGCCGTCGTGCGCGAGACCTTGTCGACCTCGACGTGACCGCTCGGCGTGAGCCGCACGCCGGCCTCCTCGAGGCCGATGCCCTGCGTCGAGGGGATGGACCCGACCGCGAGCAGCACGTGCGTCCCCTCGACCACGCGCCCGTCGGCGAGCGTGACCCGCACGCCGTCCTCGGTGCGCACCGCCGACTCGGCGCGCGAGCGCGACATCACCGTCATGCCGCGCGAGCGGAAGACGCCCTCGAGCAGCTCGGCGGCGTCGGCGTCCTCGCCCGGGAGCACGCGGTCGCGGCTCGAGACGAGCACCACGTCCGAGCCCAGCGCGTTGTACGCGCCCGCGAACTCGGCGCCCGTGACGCCCGAGCCGACGACGATGAGCCGCTCCGGCAGCTCCTTGAGCGCGTACAGCTGCGTCCACGTGAGGATGCGCTCGCCGTCGGGCTGCGCGGTGGGCAGCACGCGCGGCGTCGCGCCGACGGCAAGGAGGATCGCGTCGGCCTCGAGCACGAGGTCGCCGTCGGTCCCGTCGTTCGTGCCGGCACCCTCGACGACCACGCGCTCCGGTCCGTCGAGGCGGCCCTCGCCGAGGACGACGCGCACGCCCTCGCGCTCGAGACGCGCACGGATGTCCGCCGACTGCGCGGCCGCGAGCGCCAGCACGCGCGAGTTGACGGCCTCGAGGTCGACGATGTGGCGCCGGGCGGCCGGGTCCTGCGTCGTCCCCGTCTCGGCGGGGAGGCGGATGCCGAGGTCGGCGGCGCGGTCGGCGATCGTCATCCAGTCCGCGGTGGCGATGAGGGTCTTGGAGGGCACCACGTCGGTGAGCACCGCGGCGCCGCCCATGCCGTTCTTCTCCACGACGGTCACGTCGGCGCCGAGGCGCCGTGCGACGAGCGCGGCCTCGTACCCGCCGGGACCACCTCCCACGACGACGATCCGGGTGGCCTGGCGGTCGAGGGTCTCGTGCGTCACGGGTGCCATTGTCGCAGGCGACCGCGCCGGACGGTGTCACCATGCGAGACGCGCGCGCCGCGCTCGGTGGCGCTCCCCCGGGTCTGCGACGGGCGGGAGGACTAGCCTTGCGACCATGACGACGACGCCTGCGAGCACGCCCTCGCTCGACGACCCGACCACCGACCCGTTCCACGTCGCGAGGGCGGCGGCGGACCACATCGCCGAGGCGACCGGGGTCGACGGGCACGACATGGCGCTCGTCCTGGGCTCCGGGTGGGGCGGGGCGGCCGAGCTGCTGGGCGACGTCGTCGCCGAGATCCCCACGCACGAGATCCCCGGCTTCTCCGCGACGACGGTCGCGGGGCACCTGACGGTGACGCGCTCGATCCGCGTCGAGCGCGCCGACGGGTCTGTGCGCCACGCGCTCGTGCTCGGCTCGCGCACGCACCTGTACGAGGGCAAGGGCGTGCGCGCCGTCGTGCACGGCGTGCGCACGGCCGCGGCGACCGGCGCCCAGACGCTGATCCTCACCAACGGCGCCGGCGGCCTGCGGACCGAGTGGACGGCCGGGACGCCCGTCCTCATCTCCGACCACCTCAACCTCACGGGCCGCAGCCCGCTCGAGGGCCCGACGTTCGTCGACCTCTCCGAGGTCTACTCCGCGCGGCTGCGCGACATCGCCCGCCGCGTCGACCCGACGCTCACGGAGGGCGTGTACGCGCAGTTCCCCGGCCCCCACTACGAGACCCCCGCCGAGGTGCGCATGGCCCGCGTCGCCGGCGCGGACCTCGTCGGCATGTCGACGACGATCGAGGCGATCGCGGCGCGCCACTGCGGGCTCGAGGTGCTCGGGGTGTCGCTCGTGACGAACCTCGCGGCGGGCATCAGCCCGACGCCGCTGTCCCACGCGGAGGTCATCGAGGCCGGCCAGGCCGCGGGGCCCCGCATCAGCTCCCTCCTCGCCGACATCGCGAAGCAGGTGTGACATGACCGAGCGTGCCGCGTCCCGCCGCAGGGCGTCGCAGCCCCGTCCCGGCGCCCCCGCCGAGGCCGCCGACGACCCCGGCTTCGACCCGGGGGCCGACCACGGCGCGTTCCTCGCGCGCGTCGCGGCGTGGGTCGACGATGACGTCGACCCCGACGACCAGGCCGAGCTGCGCCGCCTGCTCGACCTCGCCGACTCCCCCGACCCCCGGATGCACGACGTGCGCGTGGGCGCGCTCGCCGAGCTGCGCGACCGCTTCTCCGGTCCGCTCGTCTTCGGCACCGCCGGCCTGCGCGGGCGCATGGGCGCCGGCCCGCACCGCATGAACCGCGCGGTCGTGGTCCGCGCCGCGGCGGGGCTCGGCGCGTTCCTGCTCGAGACGCTCGGCAGCGGCGAACGGCCCCACGTCGTCGTCGGCTTCGACGCGCGGCACAACTCGCGCACGTTCGCGGTCGACACCGCCGCCGTGCTCACCGCGGCGGGGATCGACGTGTCCGTCCTGCCGTCGGCGCTGCCGACGCCGGTGCTGGCCTTCGCCGTCCGGCACCTCGGCGCCGACGCGGGCGTCATGGTCACCGCGAGCCACAACCCGCCGGCCGACAACGGGTACAAGGTATACCTGGGCGGTCGCGTCGTCACCGGTTCCGGGCAGGGCGTGCAGATCGTCGCGCCGTACGACGCGCGGATCGCCGCCGCGATCGACGCGGTCGGCCCCGCGCGCGCGGTCCCGCGTGCGGAGAGCGGCTGGACCGTGCTCGGGCGGGACGTCGTCGACGCGTACGTCGGCTCGGTCCTCGCGCTGTCCGACGGCGCGCCGCGACGCCTGCGCGTCGTCACCACGGCGCTGCACGGGGTCGGAGGCGCCGTCGTCGCCCGTGTGCTGCGCGAGGCCGGCTTCACCGACGTCGTGCCCGTCGAGGAGCAGCTCGACCCGGACCCCGAGTTCCCGTCCGTCGCGTTCCCCAACCCGGAGGAACCGGGCGCGATGGACCTCGCGCTCGCCTACGCCCAGGACGCCGGCGCGGACGTCGTGCTCGCCAACGACCCGGACGCGGACCGGTGCGCCGTCGCGGTCTACGACCCGCGCGTCGGGACGTACCAGGGCGCCGAGACGGCGCGCTCGAACGGGTGGCGCATGCTGCACGGCGACGAGGTGGGCGCGCTCCTCGGCAACGACGTCGCCGTCCGCGGCGCGGCGTCGGGTGCACCCGGCGGCGTGCTCGCGTGCTCGATCGTGTCCTCGCGCCTCCTGGGCCGCATCGCCGCCGCGCACGGCCTGGGCTTCACGACGACGCTCACCGGGTTCAAGTGGATCAGCCGGGTAGACGGCCTCGCGTTCGGGTACGAGGAGGCGCTCGGCTACTGCGTGGACCCCGAGCACGTGCGGGACAAGGACGGCATCAGCGCGGCCCTGCTCGTCGCGCAGCTCGCGAACCGGCTCAAGGCCCAGGGGCGCACCCTCGTCGACGCCCTCGACGACCTCGCGCGGGCGCACGGCCTGCACGTGACCGACCAGCTCTCGGCCCGGTTCGAGGACCTCGACCGCATCGGCACGACGATGGCGCACCTGCGCAACGCCCCGCCGCGCACGCTCGCCGGCGCCGGCGTGACCGACGTCGCGGACCTGTCCGCCGGCCTCGACGGCCTGCCGCCCACCGACGGCGTGCGGATCCTCACCGCGGACGGCACTCGGGTGATCGTGCGCCCGAGCGGCACCGAGCCGAAGGTCAAGTGCTACCTCGAGGTCGTCGTGCCGGTCGAGAAGGACGCGTCGCACGACGACCTCACCGCCGCGCGCGCGTTCGCGCGCGAGCGGCTCGACCGCGTCAAGGCCGACATGACCCGCGCCCTCGGCCTCTGACCGACCCTGGGCGGGGCGGGACGCGCGGACGGCCCCGGCGCGGTACGCGCCGGGGCCGTCGTGCGTCGGCCGCTGCGTGCTGACGGCCGCGCGCTGCGGTCAGTAGCCGGAGCCGGCGTCGCCGGTCGGCGCGCCGCCGTCGAAGCCCGCGAGAACGGCGGCGGTGCCGGACAGGCCGAGGCGCGTCGCGCCGTGCTCGATCATCGCGAGGGCGTCCGCGAGGGTTCGGATGCCGCCGGACGCCTTGACGCCGAGTCGCCCGCCGACGGTCTCCGCCATGATCGACACCGCGCGCGTCGTCGCGCCGCCCGTCGGGTGGAACCCGGTGGACGTCTTGACGAAGTCCGCGCCCGCGGCCTCGGACGCCCGGCACGCCTCGACGACCTCGTGGTCGCTCAGCGCGGCGGACTCGATGATGACCTTGAGGACGCGGTCCTCCGGGACGACGGCGCGCACCGCGGCGACGTCCTCGCGCACGGCGTCCCACGCGCCGGCCTTCGCCGCGCCGACGTCGATGACCATGTCGACCTCGTCGGCGCCGTCGCGCACCGAGCGCGCCGCCTCGAACGCCTTGACGTCGCTGTGGTGCTTCCCGGACGGGAACCCGCACACGGTCGCGACGAGCAGCCCGCGCTCACGCGTCGTCGCCGGGTCGAGGGGCAGCATCGACGGGGACACGCACACGGAGTAGACACCGAGGCGCACCCCCTCGTCGACGAGGGCCGCGACGTCGGCGGGCGTCGCCTCGGGCTTGAGCAGCGTGTGGTCGACGAACCGGGCGAGCGCCGCGGCGTCGAGGGGTGCCGCGCTCATCGCTGCGCCCCCTCGACGAGCTGGTACCCGGGCAGAATCACGTCGTCGACGAGCGCGCGGCGCTCGTCGTGGTGGACGAACGCGCTCCACGCCGCGGTGAGCGTGACGTCGGCGAGGTCGTCGAGCGTCCAGCCGGCCTGCTCGACGAGCAGCGTCATCTCTCGCGTCATCGACGTGCGCGACATGAGCCGGTTGTCGGTGTTGAGCGTGACGGCGAAGTCGAGCTCCTTGAGGAACGTGATGGGGTGGTCCGCGACCGACGCCGCGGCGCCCGTCTGCACGTTCGACGACGGGCACAGCTCGAGCGGGATCTGGTGGTCGCGCACCCAGTGCGCGAGGCGCCCGAGCGCCGCGGTCCCGCTGCGCTCGTCGCGCGCGACGTCCTCCACGATGCGCACGCCGTGGCCGACGCGGCTCGCCTGCCCCAGGTGCACGGCCTCGGCGATCGACTCGACGCCGGCGGCCTCCCCGGCGTGGATGGTCGCCGGGAAGTTCTGCTCGGCGAGGTAGCGCCAGATCTCCACGTGCCGCGAGGGCGGGAACCCGTCCTCGGCACCCGCGATGTCGAAGCCGACGACGCCGTTCGCGCGGTTCGCGACCGCGAGCTCGGCGATCTCCTGCCAGCGGTCCGCGTGGCGCATCGCGGTCACGAGCTGGCCGACGCGGATGGTGCGGCCCGACGCCGCCACCTCGGCGACGCCCTGCTCGATACCTGCCTGGACGGCGTCGACCGTCTCCTGGAGCGACATCCCGCGCTGCAGGTGCTGCTCGGGCGCCCAGCGCTGCTCGGCGTACACGACGCCGTCGGCTGCGAGGTCGAGGACGGCCTCGCGCGCGACGCGCGCGAGCGCCTCCGGCGTCTGCATGACCGCGATCGTGTGGTCGAACGTCTCGAGGTAGCGCACGAGCGAGCCGGAGTCGGCCGACTCGGCGAACCACGTCGCGAGGGACTCGGCGTCGGCGGCGGGTAGCTCGTGCCCGACCTCGGCCGCGAGCTCGAGGATCGTCCCGGGCCGCAGCCCGCCGTCGAGGTGGTCGTGGAGCACGACCTTCGGCAGGGACCGGATGACGTCCGCGGTCAGCGGACGGGTGTCGGTGGTCATGCGCTCACGCTACCGGCACCGCCACGAGGGCTCACACGTAGTCGTCCTCCTCGCTCGGCACGGCCGACGCCTGCTCGACGACGTCGGCCTCGTTCGCCTCTCCCGCGAGGTCCGGTCGCGCGGACCCCGGCCGGTACTCGTCCGGCTCGTGGTCGGGGTCCTCCACCCGCGCGTCGCCGGTCTCGACCTCCTCGACGAGGTTCACGACCTCGTCGTCCGGCTCGACCAGGCCGGCGTCACGCTGGGCGTCGTCTCCGGGGACCGTGCTCATGGCGACTCCTTCACTGCCGGGGGTGGTGCGCCCCCATCCTCACGCCGCCCCGTCCCCGTCGCCAGTCCGGTCGGCCGGTGACGGCGCACCGGTCGGCAGGAGCGCCCAGACGACGTGGGGCCAGCCGCCGAGCGCACGGCGGACCGCGGGCTCCGTGGCCCCGGCCGCGAGACGGTCCGCGGCGATGCGGTGCACCGTGCCCGACGACGGCTCGTAGAGCCAGCACCGCCGCGCCGGGTCGACCGCGGTGAGCAGCACGACGTGGCGCGGCACCGCCGCGTCGAGGCCGCCCGACAGGTCTCCTCCGGTGAACAGCGGCACCGGGATGCCGCGCGCGGCGGCGTCCACCGCCGTCTCGAGCACCTCGCGGGTGTCGGCACCGATCATCCGGTGCGTGAACCGCACGTCCGCGTACCGCGCAATCCGTGCCGCGCCCCACGGCGGCGTGCCGAGCGCGGCCGGCCACGGGAACGGCCCGAGCGCGCCCCGCGACGTGCGTCGCTTGACCACCCGCTGCAGGTGGCGCCAGCGCCCGGCCGCGGCCGCCGGCGCGTAGAGCCG
>NZ_LWGL01000011.1 GCF_001722485.1 Cellulosimicrobium cellulans
CGGCCCGGACCGCCGCCGACGCGGTCGGCAGCGCGGTCGACGCCTGGCACGCCGCGCGCGACGAGGCGGCCCCGGTGACGCGCATGGCGGCGCTCGCGTCCGGCACCGGCAGCGACAACGCCCACGCGCTGTCGCTCGCGACGTTCGTCCTCGTCCAGCGGTTCGAGGACGTCGTGGCCGCCGCGAACGAGCGCCTCGCCGAGATGTCGTCCGGCCGCTACGAGCTCGTGCGCAGCACGACGCGCGAGGACGTGCGGTCGCGCCGCACCGGGCTCGCGATGAAGGTGCTCGACCACGTCACCGAGCGGGCGCGCGACCCGCGGACCCTCTCGGGCGGGGAGACGTTCTACGTGTCGCTGTGCCTCGCGCTCGGCCTCGCGGACGTCGTGACCGCCGAGGCGGGCGGCGTCGAGCTCGGGACGCTGTTCGTCGACGAGGGCTTCGGCAGCCTCGACGCCGAGACCCTCGAGGTGGTCCTCGGCGCGCTGGGCCGGCTGCGCCGCGGCGGGCGCGTCGTCGGCGTGGTGTCGCACGTCGAGGCGCTCAAGCAGGCGGTCGCCGAGCGCGTCGAGGTGCGCCCGCGCGCCGGAGGCGGGAGCACGCTCGCCGTGCGAGCGTGAGAGGAGCGCGGGGGATCCGGCCGGGCGAGGAGGCGGGGACGTGGACGAGCAGCGCGGCGGCGCGCGGAGCCGCGACGGGGAGCGGGCCCGGCGGCTGCGCGGCCGGTGGGACCGGGAGTCGCGCCGCTACGACCGCGAGATGACGGTCGCCGAGCGCCGGCTGTTCCCCGGCGTCCGGCAGCAGGTCTGCGGTCTTGCCGAGGGCCGCACGCTCGAGGTCGCGATCGGCACGGGGCTCAACCTCCCGCACTACCCCGCGGCGGTCGTGGCGGCAGGGCTCACCGGCGTCGAGTGGAGCCCCGGCATGCTCGGCCACGCGCGGCGCCGCGCGGCCGAGCTCGGTCTCGACGTCGACCTGCGGCTCGGCGACGCGCAGGCGCTCGACCTGCCCGACGGCGCGTTCGACACCGTCGTGAGCACGCTGTCGATGTGCACGATCCCCGACCACGAGGCGGCGCTCGCCGAGATGGTCCGCGTGGCGCGGCCGGGCGGCCTCGTGCTGCTCGCGGACCACGTCGCCTCGTCCTTCCTGCCGCTGCGGCTCGCGCAGTCCGCGGTGGACCTCGTGACCGGTCCGCTCCTCGGCGAGTACTTCGCCCGCCGGCCCATGCGCTGGGTGCAGGCGCACGGGCTCGCCGTCGAGCGGCACGAGCGGACCCGGCTCGGCGTCATCGAGAGGCTGGCGGCGCGCACACCCGCTCGATCAGCTCCCTGACGGCCCAGCGCACCGCGTCCGGGCCACCGTGGCCGTCGCTGTCACCGTCGTCGCCCGGCGCCTCGCCCTCCGGCGCCTCGACGTCCGCGCGCGCGGACTCGGCGGCGAGCGCCGCACGGTCGAACGCGGCCGAGAGCAGGAGCGTGAGCGCGTCCAGGCGCGCGTCGTCGGACGCACGGTCCCCGAGCGTTTCCTGCAGGCCCGCGCGAAGGGTCCGGCGCGCGTGGCGCGCGTCGACCGCGTCCGCCTCCGCGGCGCCGAGCACGGCCGGCGCGTCGAGGAGCAGCAGACGCGTGCGGCCGGGGACGGCCATGGCGTCGAGGTAGGCGGCCGCCCCGGCGACGAGCTGTCCGCGCGCGTCCTGCGCGCCGTCGGGCCCGTCCACCGGCGAGGCCGCGGCGCGTGCCTCGATCTCCGCCGCGACGGCCGCCGCCTCGCCCTCGACGACCGCGCGGAACAGGTCCTGCTTGTCGACGAAGTGGTGGTAGAGCGCCCCGCGCGTCACGCGGGCGGCGGCGGCGATCTGCGGCGTGGACGTCGCCGCGTACCCCTTCGTGACGAACAGCTCGCGCGCCGCGTCCACGAGCGCACCGCGCGTCGCGCGGGTCCGCTCCTCGTTGCTCCGCCGCCGTCGGGGCGCGTCAGGCTCTTGCATACCGACAGACTGTACGTCATGCTCAAAGAAACAGGCAGGCTGTATGTGAACAGCCAGAGGGCGACGCAGGCCGTCGCCGCGAGCAGAGAGGCACCGACATGCGCATCACGAGCTGGTACCCGGTGATCATGACCGGCGACGTCGCGGGGACCGCCGCCTTCTACGTCGAGCACCTCGACTTCCGGCCGCTGTTCACGAGCGACTGGTACGTCCACCTGCAGTCGGCGCACGACGAGACGGTGAACCTGGCCGTGCTCGACGGCGACCACGAGACGATCCCCGAGTCGGGGCGCGGCCGCGCCGGCGGGCTGCTGCTCAACCTCGAGGTGGAGGACGTCGACGCGGTGCACGATCGTCTGACGGCGGCGGGGCTGCCCGTGCTGCGGTCGTTGCGCGACGAGGCGTTCGGGCAGCGGCACTTCATCACGGCCGACCCGAACGGCGTGCTCATCGACGTCATCACGCCGATCCCGCCGACGGGCGAGTTCGTCGACCAGTACGAGGACGCCGCCCGCCCGACGGCCTGACCCGGCGCTCTCCCGCGCCGTCGGCCCGCCGTGTCACGAACCGCGCCCGGCGCCGTCCCTACCCGTCGAGCGGCGACGCTCCGGACGACCGGGGCTCGCGCTGTCAGGACCGCGGCCCTCACGACACAAGCAGCTCGGGGCCCGCACGGCGAAGGGGAGCAGCATGGCAGCAGCATCGTCCGCGTTCGAGCGCGAGCTGCGACGCATGGAGGTCATCGTGCGGCGCGAGCAGCTCCGCCTCGCGGGGCGCGTGGCACCGCGCGTGCTCGAGCGCCGTCGCTGGGCGGACGCGCCGCGCCGCCAGTCGCCCACCACCGCCGCCCGCTGATCCCGACACCGAGCGCTGCGTCTCCGACCGGGCGCTGCGTCCAGGGACGCATCGCTCACGCGCGGACGCATCGCTCACGCGCGGACGCATCGCTCACGCGCGGACGCATCGCTCACGCGCCGACGCATCGCTCACCCGTCGAGGCCGGCGAGCTCGCGGGCCCGCAGGAGCACGTCGTCGAGCATGTCCGGGGTGAGGCGCCCCGTGAAGGTGTTCTGCTGGCTGACGTGGAAGCACCCGAGGAGGGTGAGCGTCTGCTCGGCGGGTACGTCGTCGGCGCCGTCGGCGGCCGGTGCCCGACGCCGCAGCGTCACCTCGACGCCGTGCCCGAACCGCGGCCGGGGCCGTGGCACGTCCCAGCCCTGCTCGGCGAGCGTGGAGAGCAGCGCCTGCCAGCCGAAGCCGCCGAGCACGACGGCGACGCGCACGGTCGCGCCGAGGAGCTCGACCTCGCGCTCGAGGTAGGGCCCGCAGCGCCGCCGCTCCTCGGGCAGGGGCTTGTTGTCGGGCGGCGCGCAGCGCACGGGCGCGGTGACGCGGATGCCGGTGAGACGCAGGCCGTCGTCGGCGTGCACGGACGTCGCCTGGTTCGCGAGCCCGGTGCGGTGCATCGCCGCGAAGAGGAAGTCGCCGCTGCGGTCGCCGGTGAACATGCGGCCGGTCCGGTTGGCGCCGTGCGCGGCGGGCGCGAGGCCGACGACGAGGATCCCCGCGCGCTCGTCGCCGAAGCCCGGGACGGGACGCATCCAGTACGCGTCGTCGCGGAACGACGCGCGCTTGACCACGCCGACGTGCTTGCGCCACGCCACGAGCCGGGGGCACGCGCGGCACTCGACGAGGTGGGCGTCGAGCGCGGCGAGCGTCGGGGCGTCCCGGACGGCGCGGGGGTAGTCGGCGTCGTCGGGCGTCACCGTCCCATCCTGCACGGCCCCGCGGGGCCGTGCGACGCGACCTCCGCGGGGTCAGCCGGCGTAGACGATCTGCTGGACCGACCACCGGTTGCCGTCGGGGTCGGCGAAGAACGTGAACCGTCCCCACGGCATGTCCTCGACGGGTGACGCGTCGACGCCGTGCGCGACGAGGTGCTCGCGCGCGGCGTCGGCGTCGTCGACGACGAGCTGCAGCCCGTGCTGCGAGCCGGCGGGCATGTCGGTGAGGTTGAGGTCGAGCACCACCGAGCACGCCGATCCGGGCGGGGTGAGCTGCACGAAGCGCAGGGTGTCGCTCACGCGGTGGTCGTGGTCGGCGTGGAAGCCGACCTGGTCGACGTAGAACGCCTTGGCGCGGTCGACGTCGCTGACGGGGACGGGCACGAGCTCGAGCTTGAAGTCCATGGGTCGCTCCCGGGGTCCCGGCACGGCCGGGATGACCGCGCCGCCGCCCCTCATGGTGCTCCCGGCCGGCCCGCGCGTCCAGGGTCCGGACGCGCGGGCGGGCCGGCGAGGTGTCAGTCGACGGCGGTGAGCGCGTCCTCGGCGACCGCCCGGTCTGCCGCGTCGACGTCACGGGCGCGGTCGCCCCGGACGTCGCGCAGCGCGCCCCAGGTGGGCCGCACGGTGAGGAGCAGGACCCCGGCGACGACGACGACGCCGAACATGACGGCCGCCATCGTCACCGACGGCGTCCCGCCGAGCACGCCCGTGAGCGGGGCGATGACCGCGCCGACGCCGAACTGCAGCGCGCCCACGAGGGCCGCCGCGGACCCGGCGCGGTGCGCGTTGCGCTCGAGCGCGATGGCCGGCACGGACGGCATGACGAACCCCGCCGTGCCGAGCGTGAGGACGATGAGCACGACGAGCACGGGGAGCGCCGCGTCGGCGACCGCGGCCAGCAGCAGGGCGCCGGAGAGCACGAAGCCCGCGGCGATCGCCGCCTGGAGGATCGACGTCGCGCGCACGCGGCCGACGAGCGCGCCGTTGACCTGGCTGCCGGCCGTCACCGAGACGGCGCCCACGCCGAAGAGGATCGCGTACTCCTGCGCGGAGAGCGCGAACTGCTCCTGCAGCACGAACGTCGACGCGGAGATGTACGTGAACATCGCGGCCATGTAGAAGCCGGCGATGAGCGCGAGGCCGAGGAACGACCAGTCGCGCAGGAGGCTGCCGTACGAGCGCAGGGCCTGGCCCGTCCCGCCGGTGCGGCGCCGCTCGACCGGCAGCGACTCGCGCAGGCGCAGCGCCACGACCACCAGGAGCACGGCCCCGACCACCGCGAGCGCGACGAACATGAGACGCCACGAGCCGAGGTGCAGGAACTGCGCCCCGAGGGTCGGCGCGAGGATCGGCGCGACGCCGACGACGAGCATGAGTCGCGCGATGACCTTGCCGACGCGGTAGCCGTCGAACAGGTCGCGCACGATCGCCATCGACAGCACCATGCCCGCGGCGGCGGACAGGCCCTGCACGAACCGCAGCGCGGTGAGCAGCTCGACCGACCCGGCGACGACGATGCCCGCCGACGCGACGACGTACACGGCGAGCGACACGAGGAGGGGAGCGCGCCGGCCGACGGCGTCGGACACCGAGCCGACGAGCAGCTGGCCGAGCGCGAGGCCGGCGAGCGTCGCGGTGAGCGTGAGCTGCACGCGCGACTCGGTCGTCCCCAGCTCGTCGACGATCGCCGGGAAGGCCGAGAGGTACAGGTCGATGGTGAGCGGTCCGACCGCGGTGAGCGCGGACAGCAGGAGCACGAGCCCGGCGGGGATGCGCCCGTCGCGGGGGAGGGGCCCGGGGGTCCTGGGCGTCCCGGGCTCAGGCGCCGCGGGCGTCGCGGCGGGTGCGTCGGCGCTCGACGCAGGTGTGGACGACATGCGTACGGCAACCCGCGGCGGGGCGGCGCTGTTCCCGTACGCCGGACGCGATCGCATGCTGAGACGCGGACGCCGGACCTAGGGTGGGCGCATGAAGCGGCTCGTGGGATGGCTCGTGGCCCTGGTCGCGCTCGTGGCGGTCGCCGTGGTGGCGGACCGGGTCACGGTGCGGGCGGCCGAGAACGGCGCCGTCACGGCGTTCCAGGAGCAGGCGGACGACGTCTCGGGCGCGCGGCTCGACATCCGGGGCTTCCCGTTCCTCACCCAGCTCGCGGCGGGCGAGCTCGACCACGTGACCGGCTCGGCCGACACCGCGACGTTCGCCGGCTACGCCGTGTCCGACGTGCGCGTCGACGCGCGCGGGGTGAGCACGTCGGAGCCGTACACCATCGCGTCGGGGACGGCGTCGGGCGTCATCGCCGCGTCGTCGCTGCAGGAGGTCGTGCGCGAGCAGTCGGGGCTCGACGTCGAGCTGACCACCGACGGTGACGTGCTCGGCCTCGGCGTCGCGGTCCTCGGCCTCGGGCTCACCGTGGACGTCGTGCCCCGCGTGGCCGGCCCGGACTCCCTCGGCGTGGACGTGCAGGCCGTGCGGACGGGGCTCGGCGTCGTGTCCGTGGACGACCTGCCGTCCGGGGTCGCCGCGGCGCTGACGGGCCTGCGGATCCCGCTCGACCTGCCCGAGGGCGTCGTCCTCGAGTCCGTGGCCGTCGCCGCGGGCGGCGTGCGCGTCGGGGTCTCGGGCACGGACGTCGCCGCCGGGAGCCTGATCGCGTCGTGACCGCGGCCCTCACCGTGCGTCCGGACGCGTCACCAGGTGGATCACCGCCGCGGTGAGCACGACGACGCCCACGTAGACGGCCATCCCCACGGGAGCGGTGATCGCGAGCAGCGTGAGCGCCGCGTTGCCGACGAGGTGGAGCAGCACCGCGGCGGGGACGCCGCCGTGGAGCCGCTCGGTGACGAACCAGTACGCCGACGACATCGGCACCATCGCGGCGAGGAAGAGGGCCGTCTCGACGGGGCCGAGCGTCGACTGCCACGTGCCGTCGAGCAGGAACAGCGGCAGGTGCCACACCGACCACACGGCACCGAGCAGCGCCGACGCCGGGAGCGGGTCCAGCAGGCGGCGCAGGCGCGGCTGGGCGTACCCGCGCCAGCCGATCTCCTCGGACAGCGGCCCGGCGAGCAGCGACAGCAGCGCGAACGCGAGCAGGCCCCCGGACTCCGCGACCGCCCGCGCGGCGTCGCCGGCCACGTCGGCCTCCGGGCCGCCGAGCAGCGGTGCGACCAGCGCCGTCACGACGGCGGCGACCGCGCCGAGCCCGACGGCGGCCGGCAGCCAGCGCCCGACGGCACCCCACCGCGCGAGGCGGGGGCTGCGCCGGCCGGTCGCGGCGAGCACGAGGGCGGCGAGACTCGGGCCGCAGCCGCCGAGCGCGTAGAGCGCGAACGTCAGCGGGTCGTCGACGTCCCCGCCCACCGCGAGCGCCGCCGCCCACGGTCCCCAGCTCAGCCCGAACGCGAGCGCCCAGAAGACCGCGAGACCGCCGCGCGGTGGAGGTGCTCCCCGGGTCGTCGTGCGGGGCGCGGCGGCGGGGAGGCTGGCGGGCGGCGTCGTCGTCATGTCTCGATCCCACCGGCGACCCGCCGCGTGCGGAGCCCGGCCCGCCCCCGACCGCGGTAGGGCTGTCCCCCGTGCGCCCGCGCCCCCGCGCGTCCCGGCGTCGTGGCAGGGTGGTCCGATGACCACGCCGACGACGGGCCGACCGCGCCGCACGAGCGCCGCCAACTGGGCGGGCAACCTCACGTACGCGGCGACGGACGTGGTGCACCCGCGCACGCCCGAGGAGCTCGCCGGGACCGTGCGCACCGCGCCGCGCGTCAAGGCCCTCGGGTCGCGCCACTCGTTCGACGACGTCGCCGACACCACCGGCACCCACGTCGTGCTCGACGCCTACGACGACGGCCGTCCGCCCGTCGAGGTCGACCCGTCGACCGGCGTCGCGTCCGTCGCCGCGGGCCTGCGGTACGGCGACGTGACGCGCCACGTCCAGGCGGCCGGCCGGGCGCTCGCGAACCTCGCGTCGCTGCCGCACATCTCCGTCGCGGGGTCGGTCGCCACGGCGACCCACGGCTCGGGCGACGGCGTCGGGTCGCTGGCGAGCGCCGTCGTCGGGCTCGAGCTCGTCACGGGGGACGGCGAGCTGCGGACGCTGCGCCGGGGCGACGCGGACTTCCCCGGGGCCGTCGTGGCGCTCGGCGCGCTCGGCGTCGTCACGCGCGTCGAGCTCGAGACCGTGCCGACGTTCGACGTGCGCCAGGACGTGCACCTCGGGCTGCCGTGGGACGCCGTGACCGCGCACCTCGACGAGATCACCGCCTCCGCGTACTCGGTGAGCCTCTTCACCGACTGGGGTCCGGACGGCGTCCAGCAGGTCTGGCGCAAGACCCTCCTCGCGCCGGGGGAGCGGGGCGAGGAGCCGCCCGCCGACCTGTTCGGCGCCGCGCCCGCCCGGGAGCAGCGCCACCCGCTGCCCGGCGTCGACCCCGTCCACTGCACCGCCCAGCTCGGCCGGCCCGGGCCGTGGAACGAGCGGCTGCCGCACTTCCGCCTCGACTTCACGCCGAGCAACGGCGACGAGCTGCAGTCCGAGTACCTCGTGCCGCGCCGGCACGCGCTCGCCGCGGTCGAGGCGCTGCGCGCGCTCGGGCCCCGCATCGGCCCGCTGCTCCAGGTCGGCGAGATCCGCACGGTCGCCGCCGATCCCGAACCGCTGTGGCTCAGTCCCTTCGACGGTCCCACCGTCGGGTTCCACCTCACCTGGAAGCCGCTGCCCGACGACGTCGCGCGCCTCCTGCCCGACCTCGAGTCCGCGCTCGCAACCCTCGGCGCGCGCCCGCACTGGGGCAAGCTCTCGCACGCGGTCACGTCCACGGACCCGGCCCCGCTCGCCGCGGTCGCGGGGCGCTACCCGCGGCTCGCCGACTTCCGGGCGCTCGCGGACCGCTACGACCCGACGGGCCGGTTCCGCGGCGGGTTCGTCGAGCGGCTGCTGCGGATCTGACGCTCTCCGTTCGCACAGGTCAGCGCGCCTCGGTACGGTCGGGGTGAGGCCCGCCGTCGTGCTGCGACGTGCGCACGCGCGGGTGACCGACGGACGGCACGGAGGGTGGCGTGGCAGAGACGACCAGCGGGGGACGGGGCGCGGCGCCCGGCGCGCACCGACCGCGCGAGCAGTGGACGGGACAGGTCGGCTTCATCGTCGCGGCCATCGGTTCCGCGGTGGGGCTCGGCAACATCTGGCGCTTCCCGGGCGTCGCGTACGAGAACGGCGGCGGGGCGTTCCTCGTCCCCTACCTCGTGGCCCTGCTGACCGCGGGCATCCCGATCCTCTTCCTCGACTACGCGATCGGGCACCGCTTCCGCGGGTCCGCGCCCACGGCGTTCCGCCGTGTCTCGAGGCCGTTCGAGAGCCTCGGCTGGTTCCAGGTGATGATCTCGTTCGTCATCGCGGTGTACTACACCGCGGTGATCGCGTGGGCGCTGAGCTTCTTCGTCTACTCGTTCGACCTGCGCTGGGGCGACGACCCGGCCGGCTTCTTCACCGGGGACTACCTGCAGCTCGCCGACCCGGGCGTCTCGGTCGACGTCGTCCCGTCGGTCCTCGTCCCGCTGGTCGCGGTGTGGGTCGTGACGCTCGTCGTGCTCGCCGCCGGCGTGGCCAAGGGCGTGCAGCGGGCGAACATGGTCTTCCTGCCCCTGCTCGTCGCGGCGTTCCTCGTGCTCGTGGTGCGGGCGGTCTTCCTCGACGGCGCCGCGGAGGGCCTGGACGCGCTGTTCACGCCGGACTGGGCGGCGCTCGGCGACCCGAACGTGTGGATCGCCGCGTACAGCCAGATCTTCTTCTCGCTGTCCATCGCGTTCGGGATCATGGTCACGTACGCGTCCTACCGGAAGCGGCGCGCCAACCTCACGTCGCCCGGCCTCGTGGTCGCGTTCTCCAACTCGTCGTTCGAGATCCTCGCGGGGATCGGCGTGTTCGCGACCCTCGGGTTCCTCGCGGGCCGGCAGGGCGTCGGCGTCGGCGAGCTCGAGGGGATCTCCGGCCCGATCCTGTCGTTCGTCACGTTCCCGGCGATCGTCTCCGAGATGCCCGGCGGGCCGTTCTTCGGCGCGTTGTTCTTCCTCTCGCTCGCGATGGCGGGCTTCACGTCCCTGCTCTCGATCCTCCAGGTGGTGTCCGCCGGCTTCCAGGAGAAGTTCTCGTGGACCCCGCGGCAGGCGGCGGTCCGGGTGGGCGTCGTGTGCGCCGTCGTCTCCGTGGCGCTGTTCTCGACCACGACGGGCCTCATCGCGCTCGACACGGCCGACCAGTGGGCGAACAACATCGGCATCGTCGCGTCGGCCGTCCTCACGTGCGTGCTGGTCCTGTGGGTCCGGCGCCGCGGCTCGGAGCTGCAGTACCACCTCAACGCCGTCTCGACGTTCCGCGTCGGCGCGTGGTGGCAGGTGCTCGTCGCGCTGCTCGCGCCGCTCGTGCTCGGCTACATGCTCGTGTCGCGGATCGTCACGCTGCTCGTCGACGGCTACGAGGGCTACCCGGGCTGGTACCTCGCGCTCTTCGGCTGGGGCACGGTCGCCCTGATCGTGGTGGGCGCGCTCGTCCTCACGGCGCTGCGCTGGCGCCGCAGCCCCGACGACTTCACGCCCTGGCCGCCCTTCCCGCCCGGCCGGACGACGACTCGTACGCACGACGCGGAGGTGACCCGATGAGCACGGGCGCGATCATCGTCCTGGTCCTGGCGATCCTCGTCGTCTGGGGCGGGCTCGTGGCGAGCGCGCTCGCCCTGCGCGCGCACCCGGAGCGGACCGACTTCCCGCCCGGCGGCGACGACGACCACCGCGAGGACACGGCGCCCGCCGAGCGCGACACGTAGCGGGGGCCGGACGGTGCCGCGACGAGCGCCGACGGTCACGGTTCGGCATCGGACCACCTGGAGGTTTGGCGGGCGGAGCGTCCAGGCCGCACACTCTTCCCCTTGGTGCTGCGCACCGCCGGGTCCTCTGTTCCCCGTACGCCTCGCCGCGTAACACGACGGAGACGATCGGCCTCTACGCTGCCCCACCTGGCCCGAAACCGATCGGAGAACCCCCATGCGTACGACCTCGCGCAAGCTCCCCCTCGCAGGCCTCGTCGCGCTGACCGCGACGAGCGCGCTCGTCCTCACCGCGTGCACGGACGCGTCCCAGCAGTCCGGCTCCGGGGCGACCGGCGGCTCCGAGGAGACCTCCTCGGCCCTGCCGTCGTTCGACCCGTCGTCCGTCGAGGTGAACGAGGAGGCCGCCGCCCTGCTGCCCGAGGACGTCGCGTCCGCGGGCACGCTCACGGTCGGGTCGAACACCGAGTACGCCCCCGCGGAGTTCATCGCCGACGACGGCCGCACCCCGGTCGGCTTCGACATCGACGTCATCCACGCCGTCGGCGCGACCCTCGGACTCGACGTCGAGGTCCAGTCCGCCGACTTCCCGGCGATCATCCCCGCGCTCGGTACCAAGTACGACGCCGGCATCTCCTCGTTCACCATCACCGAGGAGCGCATGCAGGAGTCGAACATGATCTCCTTCCTCAACGCCGGCTCGGCCTACGCCGTGGCGTCGGGCAACCCGGACGACATCGACCCCGAGAGCCTGTGCGGCCTCACGGTCACCGTGCAGACCGGGACGATCCAGGACGAGGACATCGCCGTGCAGAGCAGCGAGTGCGAGGCCGCCGGCGAGGAGCCGATCGACGTCCTCCGCTACGACAACCAGGCCGACGCGACGACCAACCTCGTCGGCGGCAAGGCCCAGGTCATGTACGCGGACTCGCCGGTCGTCGGCTACGCCGTCGAGCAGACCGGCGGGAAGATCGAGCAGCTCGGCGACGTGTTCGACTCCGCGCCGCAGGGGATCGTCGTCGCGAAGGAGGACACCGAGCTCGCCGCGGCCATCCAGGCCGCCCTGCAGTCGCTCATGGACGACGGCACCCTCACCGAGGTCCTCGACGCGTGGGGCAGCGGCGACGCCGCGCTCGACACCGCGGAGATCAACCCCTCCGTCGGCTGACGCCGTCCGAACCCGACCACGAGGTGACCATGTCCGGACCCGACGCCGCCGACGACCCCGTGCCCGACCGCATCCACGCGGTCCCCGTCCCGCGGCCCGGCCGGTGGATCTCCGCCGTCGTGCTGCTCGTCCTCGCGGCGATGGCGGTGCACGGCCTCGTCACGAACGAGAACTTCCGCTGGGACGTCGTCTGGCTGTACCTGCGCGACGTCGTCGTGATCCGCGGCGTCGGCTGGACGCTCCTGCTCACGTTCGGGTCGATGGTCATCGCCATCGTGCTCGCGGTCGCGCTCGCCGTCATGCGGCGCTCGGACAACCCGGTCATGCGCTCGGTGAGCTGGGGGTACATCTGGTTCTTCCGCGGCACGCCGATCTACACCCAGCTCGTGTTCTGGGGCCTGCTCGCGGTGCTGTACCCCCGGCTCAGCCTCGGCATCCCGTTCGGGCCCGAGTTCTTCGAGTTCCGCACGCAGGACGTCATCACCGCGTTCTGGGCCGCGCTGCTCGGCCTCGCGCTCAACGAGGCGGCGTACCTCGCCGAGATCGTGCGCGCCGGGCTGGGCTCCGTCGACCGCGGCCAGACGGAGGCCGCGAAGGCGCTCGGCATGAAGGACTCGAAGATCCTCACGCGCGTGGTGCTGCCCCAGGCGATGCGGGTCATCGTGCCGCCGACGGGCAACGAGACGATCTCCATGCTCAAGACGACGTCCCTCGTCCTCGCCGTCCCGTTCACCCTCGACCTCACGTACGCGACCGGCGCGATCGGCAACCGCACGTTCCTGCCGATCCCGCTGCTCATCGTCGCCGCCCTGTGGTACCTGCTCATCACGAGCATCCTCATGGTCGGCCAGCACTACGTGGAGCGGTACTACGGGCGCGGCTTCGGCGACGGGTCCGACGGCGGCCGACGGCGCGGGCGCGGGCCGGGCGGGCGCGGCGGACGCCGCAGGCCCAACCGGCAGGACCTCATCGCCGCCTCGGGCACGACCAAGGACGACCCCTTCCTGGAGGTGACCCCGTGAGCGCGACCACGACGAAGGACCACCCCATGGTCCAGGTCCAGGGGCTGCACAAGATGTTCGGCGACCTGCACGTCCTCAAGGGCGTCGACCTCGAGGTGCCGCGCGGCTCCGTGTGCGTCGTGCTCGGGCCGTCCGGCTCGGGGAAGTCGACGCTCCTGCGATGCGTCAACGAGCTCGAGGAGATCACCGGCGGGCGCATCCTCGTCGACGGCGAGCTCATGGGCTACCGCGAGGTCGTGCGCAACGGGCGCTCCCGGCTGCACCGCCTACACCCCAAGGTCGTCGCGCGGCAGCGATCGCGCATCGGCATGGTGTTCCAGCGCTTCAACCTCTTCCCGCACATGACGGCGCTCGAGAACGTCATGGAGGCGCCCGTGCAGGTGCGCGGGCTGAGCAGGGCGCAGGCGCGCACGAGCGCGCTCGAGCTGCTCGACCGGGTGGGTCTCGGCGACCGCGCCGACCACTACCCGGCGCAGCTCTCGGGCGGTCAGCAGCAGCGCGTCGCGATCGCCCGCGCGCTCGCGATGGACCCCGAGCTCATGCTGTTCGACGAGCCGACGTCGGCGCTCGATCCCGAGCTCGTGGGCGAGGTGCTCGCCGTCATGCGCGACCTCGCGCGCTCCGGCATGACGATGATGGTCGTCACGCACGAGATCGGGTTCGCGCGCGAGGTCGCGGACACGGTCGTGTTCATGGACGAGGGCGTCATCGTCGAGCGCGGCACGCCCGAGCAGGTGCTGGGCGACCCCCGGGAGGACCGGACGAAGTCCTTCCTCGCGCACGTGCTGTAGCGCGTCGGCGTCCTCGCCGAGGACGGGGCGCTCCGGGCCGGTCCCGGGCCGGTCCCGGGCCGGTCCTGTGTCGGTCCCGGGGCGACGTCAGGAGGCGCGGCGGCGCGGCAGCACGGGGACGTCGGTCGACGGCTCGATCCGCGGGTCGAGGCCCGTGGGACGCGCCACGGTCACCAGCTCCCCGCTCAGCGCGCGCCCGAGGTGCACCAGCGGGAGCTGGTTCTCGTGCTCGGTCACGAGCTCGTCGTAGATGGGGGTGTCGCTCGGGGCGTTGCCGGTATCCGTCCTGCTCACGCCTCCCACTGTCGGCGACGGACGTGCCCGTCGCGACCGGAACATCGTGACGTGTCCGTGAGGCGAATGTGGACGAACGGTGAAGGACTCGCCCTCCGGTCAGCCCCGGTCAGCCCCAGCCCCAGTCGCCCCAGTCCCAGCCGCCCTCGTCCCTGCCGCCCTGGTCGCCACCGCTCTCGTCGCCGCCGCCCTGGTCGCCGCCCTGGTCGCCGCCGCCCTGGTCACCGCGGACGGGGCGGTCCTGCTGCTCCTCCTGCTCGCGCCGGTCCTGCTCGGCTGCCCGCTCGTCGAGCTCCTCGGTCCGCGACGCGAGCTCCTCCTCGGACTGCGTCACGGCCGCCTCGCGCGCGGCCAGGTCGGCGTGCGCGGCGTCGACCTCGGCGCGCTGCGCCTCCAGGTCCGCGCGCTCGGCCTCGAGCTGCTCGCGCTCGGCCGCGACCTCCTCCTGGACGCGCTGCGCCGCGGCGGTCGCCTCCTCGGCCTCGGCCTGCGCGGACAGCGTCAGACCGATGCCCACGAGGAGCCCGACGGCGACGCCCGCGAGCCCGATCACGGACGGCACGAGCCAGCGCCGGCGACGGGGCGCGTCCTCGGCGTCGTCGTCCGCCACCGGGAGCGAGAGCGGGCCGAGCACGGGCGCGGGGCGCGGTTCGGTGACCGGTGCCGGTGCCGGTGCCGGTGCCGGTGCCGATGCCGGTGCCGGTGCCGGGCCCGGGGCGAGGCTCGGCAGCACCATGGTGGAGCTCGTGACCGCGTGCGCCGGGTCGCCGCCGACCGGGACCGGTGCAGCTCCCTCGCGCCGGGAGCGCCGGCTGGGGACGCGCGTGACGGCCGGCGGCGGGGCCGGGACGGCGGGCGCGGCGTCGTCGTCCACCCAGAACACCCACCCGGCGGGCGGCGGCGGCCACGACGGGTCGGGGTGCCAGTCCGTCGTCGGCGTGAAGCCCGGCGGGACGGACCACCCGGGCGGCGGGACGAACCGGACGGCCATGGGGGACCTCCTTCGGGCGGACGCACGAGGCGCGGTGGACGGGGAACACTATGGAGCAGCGGGCCACCGGGGGACGAATCGGCGGCCCCGACCGCGGGGCGGCCCGGGCCCCACGGCGGTGCCCGGGAAAATCGGTCGCACGGGGAGGTCCGGCCGCCCCTACCATCGCGCATGACGTCCGTGAGGCAGGTCCAGGTCACGTTCGACTGCGCGGAGCCCCGGCGGGTCGCGCGCTTCTGGTGCGAGGTGCTCGGGTACGTCGCCGCACCGCCGCCGGACGGCGCCGCCACCTGGGAGGACCACGACCGCACGCTCCCGCCCGAGGAGCGGGACACGTGGGCCGCGTGCAGCGACCCTGCCGGCGTCGGCCCGCGCCTGTTCTTCCAGCGCGTCCCGGAGGGCAAGGTCGTCAAGAACCGGGTGCACCTCGACGTGCGCGTGGACACGGGCCTCGTCGGTGCGGAACGCCTCGCCGTGCTGGAGGCCGAGTGCGCGCGTCTGGTCGCCCTCGGCGCGGTGCGCGTACGGCTGCTGGAGGCCGACGGGGAGGACGAGTCGTGCCTCGTGATGCAGGACGTCGAGGGCAACGAGTTCTGCCTCGACTGAGCGCGGGCACCGGCGTCGCCGCGCGCGGCGCCGACCGCGTCGTGGGTGGCCGCTGGTAGAACGGCAGGGAGCCGGACCGACCGGCCCCGCCGTCCCGGCGGCGTCGCCACCGCGGAGGTGCCGTGTTCCTCGTCGACGAGCCCGTGGGTAAGGGCGCCGCGACCGCGCCGGTCACGACACCGCTGCTCGTGCACGCTCCCCGCGACCTCGTCGTGGCCGCCGCGTGCGAGTATCAGCTGCTGTGCCGCCTCGACGAGCAGCTCGGCCGTGCGCCGCGCCGCGAGGACGCGGCGGACGCGATGCTCGACCGCGTCGCCGCGCTCGGCGCCCGCCACGAGCAGGCCGTCCTCGCGCAGTACGAGAGCCGCCACGGGGCGTACTCGCCGACGACGGGCCGCGGGGTCCTGCGGCTCGACGCGCCGCGGCACCCGGGCTGGGACGATCTCGTCGCCGCCCACGCCCGCACGCTCGCGGCGCTCGAGGCCGGCGTCGACGTCGTCCACGGCGCCGTCCTCTTCGACGGCGCCGTCCAGGGCCGTGCGGACCTCCTCGTCCGCACGTCCGCCGACGACGCGCGCTACGCCGTCCTCGGCATGCGCCTCGCGCGGCGCGCGAAGGTGCCCGCGCTGATCCAGCTCGCCGCCCACGCCGACCAGCTCCTCGCCGCGGGCGTGCCCGTGGACCCGGAGGTCTCGCTCGTGCTCGGCACCCGGGCGCGGACGACGCACCGCCTCGCCGACCTGCTGCCCGTCTACCGCGACCGGCGCGCCCGGCTCCTGCGGCTCACCGGCGAGCACCTCGCGCGCGACGGTCGCGCCCCCTGGGACGACCCCGCGGTGCGCGCGTGCGGGCGCTGCGCCGACTGCCGGGCGCAGGTCGAGGTGCGCCGCGACGTCCTCCTCGTCGGCGGGGTCTACGAGACGCAGCGCGCGCGCCTCCACGCCGCCGGCATCCGCACCATCGACGAGCTCGCCGCCGCCACCACGGCCCCCGAGGGCATGTCGACGTCGGCGTTCGAACGCGTCCGGGACCAGGCCGCGCTCCAGCTCGGCACCGGGCGCGCCGACGGGACCGTCGTCTGGGCCGACGCCGCCGGCCCCCACGAGCTGTCCTGGCGCATCGACGACCCTGCGCCCGTGCACGCCCTCCCCGCCCCGAGCCCCGGAGACCTCTTCTTCGACTTCGAGGGCGACCCGCTCTGGGCCGACGCCGACGGCAGGAGCCGCGGCATCGACTACCTGTTCGGCTGGGTCGGGCGGCCCGCGCAGCCCGGCGAGGAACCGCCGTTCCACGCGCTGTGGGCCCACGACCTCGCCGCCGAGCGCGACGCCCTCGTCGCGTTCGTCGACCACGTGAACGCCCGCCGCCGCGAGCACCCCGACCTGCACGTCTACCACTACGCCGCGTACGAGAAGACGCACCTGCTCTCCATCGCCGCGCGGCACGGGGTGTACGAGGAGGAGGTCGACGACCTGCTGCGCGACGGCGTGCTCGTCGACCTCTACGCCGTCGTGCGCCAGGCGCTGCGCGTCTCCGACCGGTCACGGTCCATCAAGAAGCTCGAACCGCTCTACATGGGCGACGACCTCCGCACCGGCGACGTCAAGGACGCCGCCGCGTCCGTCGTCGCGTACGCCGAGTACACCGCGCTGCGCGACGCCGGGAAGGACGCCGAGGCCGCCGAGCTCCTGCGGGGGATCGAGGACTACAACCGGTACGACTGCGTGTCGACGTTGCGGCTGCTCGAGTGGTTGCGGGGGGCCGTCGGTTCCGGTTCTGGTACCGGAGTCGTTGTCGGGTCGGGTGCGGGGTCGGAGGGCGCGCGCGCCGTCCACCATCCGCGTCCTCGTGCCTCGGACGCTCCCGCCAGGCCCGCCACGACGGCGCGCACGCCCTCCGACCCCGCCGTGGACGTCACCTCGGGTGGTGGCACGGAGACGACGACGGCCGGCCCGGGTGGGTCCGGCGGCGTCACCTCGGTCGGTGCGGACCGGGCGGCGGCGGCCGGGACGGGCGGGTCCGAGGGTGTTGCCTCGGGGCCGCGGGAGGTCGCGCTCGCGCTCGAGGCCGAGATTCGGGGGGTCGTGGGGGAGGAGCGGGCCGGGCGGGACGCCGCCGCGCAGGCGCTCGCGATGTACGGGGCGGCCGTCGGGTACCACCGGCGCGAGGCGAAGCCGTTCTGGCACGAGCACTACTTGCGGCTCACGCTGCCCGTCGACGAGTGGCTCGGGCGGCGCAACGCGTTCGTCGTCGAGGCGGCCGAGGTCGTCGGCGACTGGGAGGTCGAGCCCGGGCGGCAGACGTGGTCGCGCCGGCTCGAGCTCGTCGGGCGGCTGCCCGAGGGGACCGACCTGCGCGCCGGCGTCGCCCCGTACGTCCTCTACGACCCGCCGCTGCCGCCGTGCGCCCGCACGTCCGCCGACGGGGTGCGCGGATGGCTCACCGGCGGCGCGATCCTCGACGCCGGGCGCCGCGCCGGCCCGGGCGGGGAGCGCGACGTCCTCCGCGTGCGCGAACAGCTCCCGCGCGGCGCCGAGCCGTTCGAGGCGCTCCCGATCGCGCTCACCCCCGCGCCCGGCCCGGGCACCGCGCCGCTCGAGGCCGCGATCGCGACCGCCGCGCGCCGAGCCCTGGAGAGTTGGCGCGACACCGGGGACCTGCCCCGCGACGCGGTGACCGACGTCCTCCTGCGCCGGCCGCCGCGGCTGCACCCGCCGACCGCGGAGGGTCGGTACGCCTCGGCGTCCCCGCGCGGCGTCGAGCACGGTCCGGCGAGCCTCCCCGCGGTCGTCGACGGTGACCTCGTCGAGGCCATCACCGCGGCCGTCGAGCGGCTCGAGGACTCGTACGTCGCGGTCCAGGGCCCGCCCGGGACGGGCAAGACGCACGTCGGCGCGCACGTCGTCGCCCGGCTCGTCCGGCAGGGGTGGCGCGTCGGCGTCGTCGCGCAGTCCCACGCGACCGTGGAGAACATGCTGCGCGCGGTCGTCGAGAAGGCCGGCGTCCCCGCCGGGATCGTCGCGAAGAAGCGGGCCGGCGACGGTCCGTCACCGAGCGCCGTGTGCGCCGAGCTCGACGGCGCGGCGCTCGCCGCGTTCGCGACGGAGCCCGGGCCGCGGGTCGTCGGCGGGACCGCGTGGGACTTCGCCGCCGACCGCCTCCCGGAGCGCACGCTCGACCTGCTCGTCGTCGACGAGGCGGGACAGCTCTCGCTCGCGAGCACCGTCGCCGTCGGGCGCGCCGCGCGGCGCCTCCTCCTGCTCGGCGACCCGCAGCAGCTCCCGCAGGTCAGCCAGGGCACGCACCCCGAACCCGTCGACCGCTCCGCGCTCGGCTGGCTCGCCGACGGGCACGGCGTCCTGCCCGACGAGCGCGGCTACTTCCTGCCCGTCTCGTGGCGCATGCACCCCCGCCTCGCGGCGGCGGTCTCCCGGCTGTCGTACGAGGGCAGGCTCGGGGCGCACCCGGTCGCGGCCGCGCGGCACCTCGACGGCGTCCCTCCCGGCGTCGAGGAAGTCCTCGTCGAGCACACCGGCAACGCGGTCCGGTCCACGCAGGAGGCGGCCGAGGTCGTCCGGCAGGTCGAGCGCTTCCTCGGCCGCGCCTGGACCGAGGAGCGCGCCGGCGCACCGCGTCCGCTCGAGCAGCGCGACGTGCTCGTCGTCGCCGCCTACAACGCGCAGGTGTGGGCGGTGCGCTCCGCCCTCGCCGCAGCGGGGCTGACGGAGGTGGAGGTCGGCACCGTCGACCGGTTCCAGGGCAAGGAGGCGCCCGTCGTCGTGCTCACGCTCGCCGCGTCGTCCGGGCACGACGTGGCGCGCGGGCTGGGGTTCCTGCTCTCCCGCAACCGCGTCACCGTCGCGGTCTCCCGCGCGCAGTGGACCGCGGTGGTCGTGCGGTCGCCCGCGCTCACCGACCACCTGCCCGGGACCCCGCGCGGGGTCGAAGAGCTCGGAGCCTTCCTCGGCCTGGCCGCCCCGGCGCCGGACGACGACGCCGGGCCCCGCGGCGCCTGACGCCGCGAAGCCGGGCGTGCCTCAGAACTCGCCGAAGCCGCCGAAGTCCTCGAACCCGCCGAAGTCCCCGAAGCCGCCGTCGCCCGCGTCCGCCGCACCGGCCTCCGTCACACCCGGGTCGCCCGCGCCGGGGTCGCCGGCGTCCGCGCCGCCCGCGTCACCGCCCTCCGCAGCACCCGGGTCCTCGCCGCCCGCCGCGGCGTCCTCGGCGACGGGCTGCGACGGGTCGCCGAACGCCGGGCCGAACAGCGCGTTGGCCACGGCCGAGCCGATGACGACACCCGCGATCGTCCCGAGCAGGCTCGACCCGACCATCGAGCCGAAGCTCGGCGCGCCGCCGCGGCCGGAGAACGACCGCTCGAGCGTCCCGGGCTGCCGCATCTCCGCGCGCGTCGCCATGCGGGCCAGGTCCTGCGGCGAGTCGGACGCCGCCCGCTCCGAGGCGGGCACCGACTGCCCCAGCTCGGCGAGCACCTGGCGACGCTGCTCCGGCGTGAGCCGCGCGAAGGCCTCGGCGTGCGCCTGCTCGACGGCGTCCGGCGGCGCCGTGCGCAGCATGTACCGGTAGCGGTCCACGGCGATCTCGTCCGGCGTGCGCTGCTGGTAGGAACCCTGGGCGGGCGGCGCGTCCTGCGTGCCGTACGCGGGTGCGCCCGGAGTGGGGGACGGGTACTGGGTCGGCGAGCCGTAGCCGCCCTGCGGGTACGGTCCCTGCCCGTGCGGGGCGCCCTGCGGGTCGCGCGGCTCGCGGCCGAGAAGTCGGTCGAGGAATCCCATGGTTCGCCCTCCGGGTGGTGTCGCTGTCGGGACGGTCGCCGTCGCGGTGCGGGGGCACCGCGACGGCGGCCCTCACCCGTGCAACGACCGCGGGCGGTCGTCGGTTCCGGACGCGCGAACGCCCCCCGACCGTGACGGTCGAGGGGCGCTCGGGAAAGATCGGACGACGCCGGCGTGCCGGCGTCCGTCGAGATCAGAGGGCGCGGATGTTCTCCGCCTGCGGGCCCTTGGGGCCCTGCGTCACGTCGAACTCGACGCGCTGGTTCTCCTCCAGCGTGCGGAAGCCCTGCGACTGGATCGCGGAGTAGTGCGCGAACACGTCGGCCGAGCCGTCCTCGGGGGCGATGAAGCCGTAGCCCTTCTCGCTGTTGAACCACTTCACGGTTCCGGTAGCCATGGTTACTCCTTCAAGAGTGTGGACCTTCACCCCCCACGGTCGCGGGGGCGTACATCACGGTGTTCGTCGTCAACTCTTGGGGTAACAAGGTCCGCCGGGGTGCACCCGAGGGTGTCACCTCAGCGCGAGGACAAGCGAGGCACTGCAATCTCGGGACCCAAGGTACAGCCTGGGTCCGTTCCTGGCTACGGATCGGATCGACCTTTCCGAGCCCGGCCGACGGGCCCCCGGTGGACGGGCGTCAGCTCCACCACGGGGACCACGCGGCGCCAGTCCGCGACGCCGCGCGAGGCAGCGAGCGGCTCCGCCCACTCGCGCAGGACCGGCTCGAGCGTCGACCACGCGCGCGGCGAGCGCACCGGGTACTCCGCGAGCAGGCGCGCGGCGTCGTCGGGGTCGAGGGTCGAGGCGAACGCCCGCACCGCGGGCCGTGCTCCCGTGCGGACGAGGACCCGCGGCTCGGCCACGACGTTCCGGTACCACTGGGTGCGCGGCCCGAGCCCGGCGACGACGACGTACCGGTCGGGTGCGGGACGGCTCGCGACCTCGAGCACGGCGTACCGGGGCTGCCCGCTCGACCGGCCACGGTGCACGAGCAGGAGCAGCCGGCCGGCGAAGACGCCGCCGAGCCCGGTGCGGAAAAGCGCGACGGGGGAGCGCACGAGCCACCGGGTGCGGAGCACGGTGGAGGCGAGACCCATGCAGGCACGCTACGGCAGCGGCAGCGGCAGCGGCAGCGGCAGCGTGGCCGTGCCGGGCCTGCTCGTCGACAGGCCTATATCAGGACGGGCGTACCAGGTTCGGCGCCGAAGCGAGACCGTCGCGTTACAGGTCGGTAACAACTGCGGACGACCCGCGAAACCCGTCCCGCCTACGTTCGCGTCACCCAGGAACGCGGGGAGCGCCCCTTCCCGCGGATTCGTGGGCCGGGGGTCTCCGAGATGCCGCGGAGACCCCCGGACGGCGCACCTGGGGACGGGTTCCGGTGATCCGTGACCTGTGTCACTATTCAGCACGCGATTTCGACGGTGATTTCGGCGATCCACCGCGGACGGCCACGGCCGTGCCCTCGGGGATCTGGACCACGGAGGTTGGCATGCATCGCACAGCACGACGGGCGAGCGGGGGTGCTGCGCTGCTCCTGGCCGCGACGCTCGTCCTGACCGCCTGCGGACCCCAGTCCCAGGGCGGTGGCGACGAGGAGACGACCGGCACCTCGACCGAGACCGGCGGCTCCGGCGGCGGCGGGGACCTGAGCATCGTCCCCTCGGTCCAGATCGACGCCGAGGGCGCCGAGGTGCCCGCCGAGGAGTCGGCGGGTGCGGCGGACCCGGCCGGCGACGGCAGCGCCGAGTGCGCCGAGGGGACCTCGATCGCGATGGCCGGCGCACTGACCGGTCCGAACGCGGCGCTCGGCCTGAACATCCTGTACGGCGCCACCGTCGCCGTCGACGCGTTCAACGCGGCCAACCCGGGCTGCCAGGTGACGATCAAGCAGTTCGACACCGAGGGCGACCCGCAGAAGGCCACGCAGGTCGCGCCGCAGATCGTCGGCGACGCGAGCGTCATCGGCCTCCTCGGCCCGGCGTTCTCGGGCGAGACCGCCGCGACGGGCGACGTCTTCAACCAGGCGGGCCTCCTCTCGCTCACGGCGTCGGCGACGAACCCCGACCTGACGAAGAACGGCTGGACCAACTTCTTCCGGGGTCTGGCCAACGACGCCGTGCAGGGCCCGGCCGTCGCCAAGTACATGACGGGCACGCTCGGGTACGAGAGCGTCTGCGTCGTCACGGACAACTCCGACTACGGCATCGGCCTGGCGCAGCAGATCACGACCGGTCTCGGCGACGCCGCCAACCCGGACTGCGCGGCCGAGGTCAAGACGGGCGACAAGGACTTCTCGGCCGCCGTCCAGATCATCTCGGGCGCCGACGCCGACGCGGTGTTCTACGCCGGCTACTACGCGGAGGCCGCGCCGTTCGTCCAGGGCCTGCGCGACGGCGGCGTGGACATCCCGTTCGTCTCGGCGGACGGCACGAACGACCCGCAGTTCGTCTCGCAGGCGGGCGGCGCGTCCGAGGGCGCGATCCTGTCCTGCCCGTGCGGCCCGGCCCCGGACGAGTTCGCGGCCACCTACGAGGAGACGAACGGCCAGGCGCCGGGCGTCTACTCGGTCGAGGGCTACGACCTCGCCACGATCATGCTCACCGGCATCGCCTCGGGCGTGACGGACCGTGCCGGGATGATCGACTACGTCGCCAACTACTCCGGTGAGGGCCTCGCCCGCACCTACGAGTGGGACGACACGGGCGAGCTGTCCGCGGCGCTCATCTGGATCTACGAGGTCCAGTAGTCCGACGACGACCGGGCGCCCCGCCCCGCGTCGCGCCACCCGGCGCGGCGACGGTGGGCGGGGCGCCCGTCGCGGGACCACGAACCTCGCACGATCCGCGAACGACTCCCAAGGAGCGCCATGCCCGCCCTTGCTGACGCGCTGCTGGCCAGCGCGACCGCCGGTCCACTCGTCCACCAGTCGCTCATCGACTTCGACCTCGCCGCCCTCGGGCGCAACTTCTGGGGCCTCACCATCGAGGGCCTCACCTACGGCGCGATCTACGCGCTCGTCGCCGTCGGCTACACGCTCGTCTACGGCGTGCTGCGGCTCATCAACTTCGCCCACTCCGAGGTCTTCATGCTCGGCATGTTCGGGCAGTACGCGACGCTCCTGCTCCTCGGCTTCTACCCCATGGGCGACGCGTGGGACATGGGGATCGGCCTGACCGTGTTCTACCTGGGTGTCGCGATGCTCGGCGGCATGGTCGTCGCGGGCGGCGCGGCCGTCGGGCTCGAGCGCGTGGCCTACCGGCCGCTGCGCAAGCGCGGCGCCCCGGCGCTCGTCTTCCTCATCACCGCGATCGGCATGTCCTTCGTGCTGCAGGAGTTCGTGCACTTCGTGCTCCCGCGGCTCACCGGCGGCGAGCTCGGCGGCGTCAACGCCGAGCAGCCGATCCGGCTCGTGCAGCCCGAGGTGCAGTTCACGGTCGGCGGCGCAGCCGTCACGAACGTCACGCTCGTGATCATCCTGTCGGCACTGCTCCTCGCCCTGGCGACGGACATGTTCATCAACCGCACGAAGTTCGGCCGCGGCATCCGGGCCGTCGCGCAGGACCCGGTCACGGCGACGCTCATGGGCGTCTCGCGCGAGCGCGTCATCATGCTGACGTTCCTCATCGGCGGCATCCTGGCCGGCGCCGCCGCCCTGCTCTACACGCTGCGCGTGCCGAACGGGATCATCTACTCCGGCGGTTTCATCCTCGGCATCAAGGCGTTCTCCGCCGCGGTGCTCGGCGGCATCGGCAACCTGCGCGGCGCCCTCCTCGGAGGTCTGCTGCTCGGCGTCATGGAGAACTACGGCCAGGTCGTCTTCGGTACGGAGTGGCGCGACGTCGTGGCGTTCGTGCTCCTCATCGTCGTCCTGATGTTCCGCCCGACGGGCATCCTCGGAGAGTCGCTGGGGAGGGCCCGCGCATGACCACCTCGACACCCGCACCCCGCCCCGGCGGCTCGTCCGCCCCGCCGACCCTGCCGCCCGCCGGACGGGTCGCGACCAAGGACCGGCCGCACGGCGGGGTGGGAGACCGCCTGCGCCTCTGGTGGGACGCGCTCGCGCGCCCGACCCAGTGGCTGGTCGGCGTGCCGTTCCTGCTGTTCGTCGCGCTCGTGCCGATCCTGGACATCCCCGTGCTGACGACCGTGGGGACCAACTTCGGCGGCGTCATGGCGCAGTTCGGCATGATCGCGCTCATCGCCATCGGCCTGAACGTCGTCGTCGGCCAGGCCGGCCTGCTCGACCTGGGGTACGTCGGCTTCTACGCCATCGGCGCGTACACGGTCGCGATCCTCACCAGCCCGGACAGCCCGTGGAACCAGGCGGGCGACGGCAGCTGGCTCGCCCGCGAGTGGGCCTGGCTGTCGGTGCTGCCGATCGCGGTCGCGATCACCGCCGTGTCCGGCCTGATTCTCGGCTCCCCGACGCTGCGCCTCCGCGGCGACTACCTCGCGATCGTCACGCTCGGCTTCGGCGAGATCGTCCGGCTCCTCGCCGACAACCTCGACGAGCTGACCGGCGGCGGCCAGGGCCTGCGCGGGGTCGCGTACCCGCGGCTCGGCGTCACGGAGGACCTGCCGAGCGGCGTGTTCTCCGCGGGGAACGCGAGCGGCACGCTGAACTCCGGCGTGTGGTGGTACTGGGTGAGCCTGCTGTTCATCGTCATCTCGCTGCTGCTCGTCGGGAACCTCGAGCGCTCGCGCGTGGGTCGCGCCTGGGTCGCGATCCGCGAGGACGAGGACGCCGCGGAGATCATGGGTGTGCCCACGTTCCGCTTCAAGCTGTGGGCGTTCGTCATCGGCGCCTCGATCGGCGGCATCGCCGGCGCGCTCTACGCGGGCCAGGTGCAGTTCGTCATCCCGACGAACTTCAACGTCATCAACTCCGTGCTGTTCCTGTGCGCCGTCGTGCTCGGCGGGCAGGGCAACAAGCTCGGCGTCATCCTCGGGGCGTTCATCATCGTGTACCTGCCGAACTTCTTCCTCGGCCGGACCGAGCTGTTCGGCATCCCGATCGACGGCAACCTCATCGCGAGCTACCGCTACCTGTTCTTCGGCATCGCGCTCGTGGTGCTCATGATCTTCCGTCCCCAGGGGTTGATACCCGTGCGGCAGAAGCTGCTGGCCTACGGCCGCGAGCTGTACGTCGCGGCGCGACGGGCGGCCCAGACGATCGCCCGCAGGGACACCGCGCCGACCACGACCGGGGAGGAGACCCGATGAGCACCCACGACCCCGGCGGCATGGGGGCCGGCGGCGAGCACGGGGACGAGCACCTCGCGGCGTCCGGGCGCGCGGACTCGTCGCGTGCCGACCGGTACGTGCCCGGCGCCGTCCTCGACGAGCCGGTGGTCGTTGACGTCGAGGCGGTGCGCCCCGAGCTGGCGAACCGCGAGCTCGTCGACGCGATGGTCGCGCCCGACCGTGCCGTGCACGCGCGCATGGGCGAGCCGCTGCTCCAGATGGAGCACGTGACCGTCCAGTTCGGCGGCCTCACGGCGCTCGACGACGTGACGTTCGAGATCCGGCGCGGCGAGATCCTCGGCCTCATCGGGCCGAACGGCGCGGGCAAGACGACCGCCTTCAACGCGATGACCGGCGTCTACCGGCCGACCAAGGGGCAGGTCGTCTTCGACGGCGTCCCGGTCGGCAAGCTCAAGCGCTACCAGATCACGCAGCGCGGCATCGCCCGCACGTTCCAGAACATCCGCCTGTTCAACGAGATGACGGCGCTGGAGAACGTCGTCGTCGGCACGGACGCGCGGCACCGCACGTCCGTGTTGGGCGCCCTGTTCCGGCTCCCGCGCCACCGGCGCGAGGAGCGCGACGCGATCGACCGCGGCATGGCGCTGCTCGAGTTCGTCGGGGTCGGCGGCCGGGCGACGGAGAAGGCGCGCAACCTCTCCTACGGCGACCAGCGCCGTCTGGAGATCGCCCGCGCGCTCGCGACCGAGCCCAAGCTGCTGTGCCTCGACGAGCCGGCGGCGGGGTTCAACCCGGCGGAGAAGGAGGCCCTCATGGACCTCATCCGCCACATCCGCGACGACGGGTACACCGTGCTGCTCATCGAGCACGACATGCGCCTCGTGCGCGGCGTGACCGACCGGATCGTCGTGCTCGAGTTCGGGCGGGTCATCGCGGACGGCACGCCGGACGAGGTGACGAACGACCCGAAGGTCATCGCCGCGTACCTGGGAGTGCCGGACGAGGAGCTGGCCGACGGGCCGGGAACCACGAGCGAGGGAGGCGGCGGCGATGCCTCTGCTTGAGCTGCAGGACGTGACGGTCGCGTACGGGCGGATCGAGGCCGTGCGCGGCATCTCGATCACCGTCGAGGAGGGCGAGCTCGTCACCCTCATCGGCGCGAACGGCGCCGGGAAGACGACGACGATGCGCGCCATCTCGGGCATCCGGCCGCTCGCGCGCGGCCGGGTCGTGTTCGACGGCAAGGACGTCACGCGGATGAAGCCGCACCTGCGCGTGCTCGAGGGCATCGTGCAGGCGCCCGAGGGCCGCGGCATCTTCCCCGGGATGACCGTCATCGAGAACCTCGAGATGGGCGCGTACGCGCGGACCTTCGACTCGAAGGCCGAGCACGACGAGACGCTCGAGCGCGTCTACGAGCTCTTCCCGCGGCTCGCCGAGCGCAAGGACCAGGTGGGCGGCACGATGTCGGGCGGCGAGCAGCAGATGCTCGCCATCGGGCGCGCGCTGATGGCCCGCCCGCGCCTGCTCCTGCTCGACGAGCCGTCCATGGGGCTCGCGCCCATGGTCATCCAGCAGATCTTCCGGATCATCTCGGAGATCAACGCGCAGGGCACGACCGTGCTGCTCGTCGAGCAGAACGCGCAGCAGGCGCTGTCGCGGTCCCACCGGGCGTACGTGCTGGAGACGGGGGAGGTCGTGCGCTCCGGCGGCGGCCGCGAGCTGCTCGCCGACTCGAGCATCAAGGAGGCCTACCTCGGGGTCGCCTGACACCTAGGATCAGGACGTGCCCCTGCGACGACGCGCGGCCCAGGCCGACCGCCACACGTTCGAGCTCGTCGACGACGGGTTCGCGGACCACGCCGTCCCCGACCCGGTCCTCGACCACGGTGCCGCGCCTCCGGGCGGCGGGCAAGGCGGGACCGACGACGCGACCGACGCCGCGACCGACGACGGGGACGGGGGCGCCGCCCGACCAGACCCGGCGCACGTGGCGTCCCGTCGCCGCCGCCGACGCGTCGTCGCGGCGTCGGTCGCCGCGGTCGTCGTGGTCGTCGGCGGCATGGTGACGGTGGACGCGGCGCAGTCGCGCGCGGACCTCGCACGCCTGCGCGAGGCGGCGGGCGGGGTGGCGCCGATGCTCGGCGCGCCGGCGGAGGCGTGGTCGCTCGACGGGGTCGAGCCCGCCGGCCTCCAGCTGCTCGACGGGGCGCTCGTCGTGCTGGACGGCGACGACGTCGTGGCGGTCGACCTCGCGGCGGGTGCCGAGCGCTGGCGCACGGACACGGGAGGCACGGCGTACTGCGGCAGCGCCCTCTTCTCCTACGGGTACACCCTCGGCGGCGAGGCCCCGGACGGGCTGGTGTGCCTGACCGGGGTCCCGGACGCGCTCGAGGCGCCGCCCGAGGTGACCTCACCGGCGCCGGCGGTCGCGGACGCGGTCGTCGTCCTCGACGCGGACGGCACCGTCGTCGGGCGTCGTGACCTCGATCCCGCGCAGGGCGCGGCGGTGCCCGGGCCCCGCGGCGGGCTCGTGCGCACGCTGCGCGTGGGCGACGTGCCCGCCGAGCACGGGACGGAGCTCGAGATCGACCCGGCCACGGGGGAGGCGGCGGCCGTCCCGCACGGACGCGACGTCGTCGTCGTGCTCGAGGACGCGCTCACGGGGGAGGAGCGCTGGCGCACGGACCTGCCGTTCTCAGACAGCGACACCCTGGGCTGCGCCAGCTGGGCCGTCGACGAGGGCACGGGTGCCGGACCCTCGCACGCCCGTGCCGACCTGGAGACCCTCTGGGCGAGCTCGGTGGGCGACGTCGTCGTGGTGCAGGGCTGCGGGGTGTCGGCGTCGTTCGGCACGGACGGCGTGCGGCTCGACGACCCGGACAACCCCCACGACAGCGTCACCCCGCTGCCGGACGGCACGCTCTACCGCGACCCGTCGGGCCAGGGCACGTGGGGGTACGGCGGGACGATGCCGACCGACGCCGCGCCCGCGGTGCTCGCGCCGGACGGGACGGTGCGGTGGGAGCCGCCCGGCGCCCTGTACACCCCCGCGGCCTCGGACGGCCGCGACGCCGGGCTGCGGCTCGTGCGCGACGGCATCGAGCTCGCGGCGTTCGGGGCGGACGGTGACAGGCTGTGGTCGTCGACCGCCGGGGGGACGCCCGACCGGGTGCTCGCGGTGGCGGGCGGCGTGGTCGTGGTCCCGCGGGTCGGCAACCTCGTCGCGCTCGACGTCGCGACCGGGCAGGAGCTGTGGACCCTCGAGAGCTCGGCGGCGCGCGACCCCGCGACGGACGGCGCGGGCCCGGTCGACTGGTCGACGGCCTTCACCGACGGAGAGCACCTGATCGCCGCGACGCAGGACTGGTCCGGCCGGGACCAGCAGCTCGTCGCGGTGGACCTGGCCGACGGCGAGGTCGTGTGGCGCACGGGGATCGGCGCGAACGCGTGGCCGCTCGCGGTCCAGGGGTCGCTGCTCGTGGTGGAGGACCGGTCGGTCACCCGGCTCGGGTGACCTGGCGCGCCGTGTCCTGCCGGTCGGCGGGCGGTCAGGCGCTGAGGTAGCCGCCGGGAAGCGCGGACCGCGCCGAGACGAGGCGGTGCTCGGCCTCGCGGATCAGCTCGTCGGCGTCGGCGGCGCCGGCGACGGACCACACCGTGGCGCTCTCCACCGCCGGCCACGCCCCCGCCGGCAGCGCGCCGGAGGGGGCGGCGAGGTGGCCGAGGATCTCCTCGCGCAGAGCCTCGACGGACGCGGCGGCCTGGATGTCGTCCATGGCGGGGAGCGTGGCGAGCACGGCGAAGCGGTCGCCGTCGACGCGCCCGGCCTCGCAGCCGCGCGGCAGGGCGGCGCCGAGCCGGTCGGCGATCTCGACGAGGACGGCGTCGCCCGTCGGCTGGCCGTGGCGGGCGTTGATCGCGGACATGCCGCGCACGTCGAGCAGCACGAGCGCGACGCGCGTGCCGCTGTTCGCGACGAGCCGGCACCGCTGGGAGAGCAGGTGCCACGTCGTGCGGCGCGTGGCCAGGCCGGTGAGGTGGTCACGTGTGGACTGCGCCGCGAGGGAGCTGACGAGCGAGCGCATGAGGTCCGCGGCGCTGACGCTGCTCCAGTGGCTCGCCCCGCCCACGAGGACGTCGTCGTAGCGGTGCGTCCCGGGCCGGGCCATGGCATGCGTCGCCACCTCGGAGACCGAGGCGCCCCGGTCCACGACGAGGGGCGACCAGTCGGTCACGATCGAGGCCGGGCGCCGCTCGAGGACGGCGCGGCCGTAGCCGAGCCGCCCGGTCAGGGCCGAGGTCAGCGCCGCGCGCATGACGATGCCGAGACGGTCCGCGCCCTCGTCGTCCTGCACGACGACGCAGTCGACGTCCGGGCTGCGGAAGACGACCTCGAGCTGGCCCACGGGGATGGACGAGCCGACGACCATGACGGGCCGCGCGAGCTGGCCGACGACTCCCGTCCGGTCGGCCGTCGCGCGCGCCGACGTCTGGCGCGCGAGCTGCGTGATGGCGTCGTACACGCGCACAGTGTCGTGGCAGCGCGGGCCCGCGCGGGAGTCCTGGACGCTCGTCCACGCCGATGTTCGACGAGTGTTCAGGTGCTCGCAACCCACCGTTGCCCGCGGCGTCGACGGCGCGTCGCGTGCGGCGCCGCGCGGCGGGGCCGCGGGCGACGGCGCTCCTCGTGCGGGCCCCGGTCCCGCACTACGCTGGCCGGATGCCCGACGACGTCACGGCCCTCCCGTCCGCCCCCGTCGCCCCGCGGCGCCCGACGACCCGCACGCACCACGGCGACACCGTCACCGACGACTACGAGTGGCTGCGCGACAAGGAGTCGCCCGAGGTCCTCGCCCACCTGGAGGCGGAGAACGCGCACACCGAGGCGGAGCTCGCGCACCTCGCGGGGCTGCGGCAGCGGATCTTCGACGAGATCAAGGAGCGCACGCTCGAGACGGACCTGTCCGTGCCGGTGCGCCAGGGCGGCCACTGGTACTACGCGCGCACCGTCGAGGGCAAGCAGTACCCCATCCACGCGCGCGCGCCGATCGACGCCTCGTCCGGCCCCGACGCGCCGTCCTCGTGGGTCCCGCCCGTGCTGGAGCCGGGCGTCCCCGTGCCGGGCGAGCAGGTCCTGCTCGACGACAACGTCGAGGCCGAGGGGCACGACTTCTTCTCGCTCGGCTCGTTCGACGTGTCGGGCGACGGGCGGCTCCTCGCCTACGCGGTCGACGTCGTCGGCGACGAGCGGTACACGCTGCGCGTCCGGGACCTCGTGTCCGGCGAGGACCTGCCCGACGTCGTGCCGGGCACCTTCCCGGGCGCCGTCTTCTCCCCAGACGCGCGGTACGTCTTCTACCCGACCGTGGACGACGCGTGGCGGCCCTGGCGCGTGTGGCGCCACGAGGTCGGCACCCCGGCGGAGCAGGACGTCGTCGTGCTCGAGGAGCCCGACGAGCGGTACTGGGTCGGCGTGGGCGTGTCGCGGTCGCGGCGGTTCGTGCAGATCGACGTCGGCTCCAAGGTCACGTCGGAGACGTGGCTGGTCGACGCGGCCGACCCGACGTCCGCGCCGCGCGTCGTGTGGCCGCGGCGCGAGGGCGTCGAGTACACGGTCGAGCACGCGGTGGTGCCGAGCGGGTGGCTGGCCGCGCTCGACGGCACGCCCGATGACACGGCTCCCGCCGGGACGGCCGACGTGCTGCTCGTGCTGCACAACGACGGCGCGGAGAACTTCGAGCTCGCCGTCGTCGACGTGCCCGGGGCTGGCGGGGCGGGCACCGCCCGCGACCTCGAGGCCGCGGAGACCGCGGCGATCGGGCCGGCGGGGGCGCGCGTCGTCGTGCCGCACGACCCGGCCACGCGCCTCGAGGCCGTCGACGCGTTCGCCGGCCACCTCGTGCTCTCCTACCGCCGGGACGCGCTGTCGCGCGTCGCGGTCGTCGACCTCGCGACGCCGGGCGAGCCGTGGCGCGTGCGGGAGGTGGCGTTCGACGAGCCGCTGTACACCGCCGGCATCGGCCCGAACCCCGAGTGGGCGCAGCCGACCGTCCGGCTGTCGTGCACGAGCTTCGTCACGCCCGCGACCGTCTACGACCTGGCGGTCGGGACGGGCGAGCTCACGCTGCTCAAGCGGCAGCCCGTCCTCGGCGGGTACGACCCGGCCGACTACGTGCAGCGCCGCGAGTGGGCGACCGCCGAGGACGGCACGCGCGTGCCGATCTCGCTCGTGTGGCGCCGCGACGCGCTCGGGCTCGACGCGACCGGTACGGGGGCGGAGCCGGCGCCACTGCTGCTGTACGGGTACGGGTCGTACGAGATCAGCATCGACCCGGCGTTCTCGGTCGCGCGCCTGTCGCTGCTCGACCGGGGCGTCGTGTTCGCCGTCGCGCACGTGCGCGGCGGGGGAGAGCTCGGGCGCGCCTGGTACGACGACGGCAAGACGCTCGCGAAGCGGAACACGTTCACGGACTTCGTCGCCGTCGCTCGGCACCTCGTGGAGGCCGGCTGGACGAGCCCCGCCCGGATGGTCGCGCAGGGCGGGTCCGCGGGCGGGCTGCTCATGGGCGCGGTGACGAACCTCGCGCCCGAGCTGTTCGCCGGGGTGCTCGCGCAGGTGCCGTTCGTCGACGCGCTGACGTCGATCCTCGACCCGTCGCTGCCGCTGACCGTCGTCGAGTGGGACGAGTGGGGCGACCCGCTGCACGACCCCGACGTCTACCGGTACATGCGCGGGTACACGCCGTACGAGAACGTGCCCGACGACGCGTCGCACTACCCGCGCATCCTCGCCGTGACCAGCCTCAACGACACGCGCGTGCTCTACGTCGAGCCGGCGAAGTGGGTCGCGCGGCTGCGCGCGGCCGGGGCTCCCGCTCTGCTGAAGATCGAGATGAACGCCGGGCACGGCGGCGTCTCCGGCCGGTACGAGAGCTGGCGCGAGATCGCGTACGAGGACGCCTGGGTGCTCGACGTCCTCGGTCTCGCGGGCGGTGAGGAGGAGGCCGCCGGCGCGGCGGGGGAGCGGTGACGGGCCCGTTCGCGGGGGCCGGCCGGCGCGGGCGTGCGCCGCGCGACGCGACGCCGCCGGGGACCGTGCGGCTCGTGCTGCGGCCGTTCGGCTACCTCGCGATCGGCCTCGTGTGGCTCGCGATCGCGCTCCTCCTGCTCGGCCTGTACGTCGCGCTCGGCGTGCACTCGGTGTCCGAGCCGGTCGAGGACCAGACGCCGTGGTGGGAGTTCCGCGACACGGTGGGTGCGAGCCTCGGCGTCGCGGTCGGGCTCCTCCCGTTCGTCACCCTGCTCGCGGGCCCGGTGGCCTGGTACATGGCGTGCGCGACGTGGCCGCTCGCCGCGCTGTCGTTCGTCCACGTCGGGCGCTCGCTGCGCCCGGCGTTCCGGGGAGAGCCGCTGTCACGCACGACCTACGCGATGCCGGGGACGACGCTCGGTCCGCCGACGCCGGGCCCGGTCGCCCTGTCGCTGATCCCGGTGCGCGAGTCCCGGCTCACGACCGTGCTCCTGCGCTTCTACGCCTGCGGCTGGCAGCCCGCCGACCGGGACTTCGTGGCGGCGCTCCCCGCAGGCCTCGCCTGGGCGCCGGCGACCGCCGCCGTGTCGCCCCTGCTCGCGACGCCGGTGCGCGCGGCGCTCGCGGGCGTCGCCCTCGCGCTCTACGCGTGGAGCGCGGTGCTGCTGCGGGAGGCGTGGCTCCGGCGCTTCCACCCGGGACGCGCCCGCCGGACGCCCGGCCGCCGGAGGGCGGACGCCGAACGGGCCCGTGCGCGGACGGAGGCCGAGCCGCTGACCGCGCTGACGAGCGACGCGATCGGCGAGCGTCGTGAGGCCGTGCTCCGCGCGCGCGAACGGCGGTTGCGGGCGCAGGCGCGGCGGGACGACGGACGGCGCGCCGGGCGCGGCCACGCGGATCGGTGAGCGCCCGTCGGCAGCATTCGAACAAGCCTTCGAACGCTCGGTGAACTGTCGATGAACACTGGCAGAAGAATCCACAGGATGGTCGGGTGGGCTGTTCGCGTGCCCCCACCATGGAGTACGTGACCGAGACGCTCCTGCTGGTGCTCGTCGTCGTGACCGCACTGGCCTTCGACTTCACGAACGGCTTCCACGACACGGGCAACGCGATGGCCACCTCCATCGCCACGCGCGCCCTCAAGCCCAAGACCGCCGTCGCCCTCTCCGCCGTCCTCAACCTCGTCGGCGCCTTCCTCTCGCTCGCCGTCGCGGCGACGATCGCGAAGGGCCTCGTCGACGCGAACGTGATCACCCTCGAGGTGGTGCTCGCCGGCCTCGTCGGCGGCATCACCTGGAACCTCCTGACATGGCTCCTCGGCCTGCCGTCGAGCTCGTCGCACGCCCTCGTCGGCGGCGTGGTGGGCTCCGTGCTCGCCGCGGTCGGCACGTCGGGCGTCATCTGGACCGGCGTCGCCGCGAAGGTCCTCATCCCCGCCCTGCTCGCGCCGCTCGTCGCGATCGGCGTGGCCGCCGTCGGCACGTGGCTCGTCGCCCGCCTGACGCGCGGCGTCCCCGAGAGCACGAGCACGCGCGCCTTCCGCTGGGGCCAGGTCGGCTCCGCGTCGCTCGTCTCCCTCGCGCACGGCACGAACGACGCCCAGAAGTCGATGGGCATCATCCTGCTCGCGCTCATCGCGGGCGGCGCCGTCCCCGCCGACTCGAGCGTCCCGTTCTGGGTCATCGGCTCGTGCGCCCTGTTCATGGCGCTGGGCACCTACCTCGGCGGCTGGCGCATCATCCGCACGCTCGGCAAGGGCCTCGTCGAGATCGACACCCGCCAGGGCATGGCCGCGGAGTCGTCCTCCGCGGCGGTCATCCTGCTGTCCGGCTTCTTCGGCTTCTCGCTGTCGACGACGCACGTCGCCACCGGCTCGATCCTCGGCTCGGGCGTCGGCATGCCGGGCGCGAAGGTCCGCTGGGGCGTCGCGGGCCGCATGCTCGCCGCGTGGGGCCTGACCCTTCCGGCCGCCGGCCTCGTCGGCGCGCTGTGCTACTGGATCCAGGCCGGCATCGGCGGGGCCCTCGGCACGGTCGCCGTGTTCGGCATCCTCATCGCGACGTCCGTCGCCATCTGGGTCGCGTCGCGCCGCAAGCCGGTCGACCACAACAACGTCAACGACGACTGGGAGGACGACGCCGCGCCGTCCGCCGCCGACCGCGAGCCCGTGCTCGCGGACGCGGCCGCCACCCCGGCCGTCGCCGCCACCGCCTCGCCCGAGGAGGGTGCGGTCACCGCCGCCCCGTCCGCCGAGCCGCACGGCGCGCGTCAGCGCGCCGGCGTCTGAGAGGAACCGTCGTGTCCTTCATCGAGATCGACTCCCTGCTCAAGGTCGTCGTCGCCGGCCTGATCGTCGGCGCCGGCCTGCCCGCCCTGTTCGCACTGGGCGTCCGCCTCGCCGCCGGGCGCACCACGCCCGCCGCGGTCGACGCTGAGGGCGCGCAGCTCACGCCGTCGGGCGAGGTGGTGACGGTGGAGCGCGCGTCGAACGCGCGGATCGTCGCGGCCGGCGTCTGCTTCCTCGTCGTCGTGCTCGCCGTCGCGGGCGGCATCCTGTTCCTCGCGAGCGGCGGCCACTGACCTACGGCGTGACCGACTGCGCCCTGCCGCCCAAAGGCCTGGCCGCGAGATAGAGGGTTCTCGCCGAGATAGAGGGAGATTCCCCTCTACCTCGGCGGGAACCCTCTATCTCGTGGAGCTCTCGGCGCCCGGGTCAGCCCAGGCGCTCCTTGGCTGCGAGGACCCGCAGCACCGCGGCGTCGACCTTCGCCGCGAACGCCTCGTCCTGCGAGGCCCGCGCCACCACGGCGGCGACCATCTCGGGCACGACCGTCGGGTCGGCCGACGCGAGGACCATGTCCCCGCCCGCCTCGATCGCCAGGACGGCCCGGTCCCCGGGCGACCAGCCCTGCACCTGCGCGGCCGCCGACACGTCGTCGGTGATCACCACGCCGTCGTACCCGAGGTCGCCGCGCAGCATCCCGTCGACGACGACCGGCGAGAACCCGGCGGGCAGGCTCGGGTCGATCTGCGTGTAGACGGCGGTCGACGTCATGACGAACGCCGCGCCGGCCTCGATGCCCGACGCGAAGACTCGGACGGACGCGTCGTCGCGCGTCGTGACGTCGTCGGTCACGCCCGCGGTGGTGTCGGTGTTCGCGGTGACGCGCCCGAGGCCGGGGAAGTGCTTGATCGTCACGTCGACCCCCGCGGCCTCCATGCCGGCGCTGAACGCGTTCGCGTGCGACGTCACGACGTCGGGCGTGAACCCGTAGCTGCGCCCGAACGCCCCGATCGGTGGGTTCCGCGCGGCCGACCCCTCGGGCACGAGATCCATGACGGGCGCCAGGTTGAGGTTCACCCCGGCGGCGGCGAGCTCGGAGCCCCACGTCGTCGCGTCCCGCTGCAGCGCGGCGGGGTCGAGCCGTGACTGGTCGAGGGCGCTCGGGACGTCGGAGAACCCCGGTCCGCGCAGCACCTGGACGCTGCCGCCCTCCTGGTCCGTCGCGACGAACAGCGGCGTGCCGCGCGTGGACTCCGGGGAGACGAGCGCCGTGAACCCGGTGACGAGGTCCGCCGTCGGGCCGGTCCCGGCCTGCGAGCGTCCCGCGAGGAACACGTTGCCCACGTGCAGCTGCGACACGGCGTCGTAGCTGGCCTGCTGCGGGGCGCGCACGTCGACGCCGACCATGAAGAGCTGGCCCACCTTCTGCTCGAGCGTCCACCCGGCGAGGGGGTCGGGCGGGGGCGTGGACGGCGAGGGCGCCGGTTCCGTGGGCGACGCGGGCGCGTCCGGGGTGGTGGGGGACTCCGTGGGCGGCGCGGCCCCGGGGGCCGCGGGCCGCAGGGCCCACCACGCGACGGCGGCGAGCGCCGCGACGGTGGCGACGACGGCGACGACGACCCACGTCGTCCGGGCTCGGCTCCCCACGGGACCACCTCCGACGCACACCGTAGCCGAGCAGGGTGACGCCGACTCGGGGGCGGCCCCGGACGGGACCGCCGTAAAAAGGACGTGCGCGGCGGCGACCGGGCACGAATGATCGTGCCCGTGCAGGAACGGTCCGTGCTGGTGCGCGACTACGAGACGGGCGACGCCGAGGCGACCCTGCGTATCTTCGAGCGGGCGATCACGCGGACCGCCCGGTCCCGCTACACCGAGGAGCAGGTGCGGGCCTGGCTCGGCGGCTCGCGCGACCTCGAGCAGTGGGGCGCCGAGCGGCGGCGCGTGCGGACCTTCGTCGCCGAGGTCGGCGGCGTCGTCGCCGGGTTCACCGACCTGGACGACGACGGCTACGTGGACCGGCTCTTCGTCGACCCGGACCACGGCCGCCGCGGCGTCGCCCGCGCCCTGCTGGCGGCCGTGCTCGCGGCGGCGCGGAGCGCGGGCCTGCCCGAGCTGACCACGCACGCCAGCCTCGTGGCGCGCCCGGTGTTCGAGCGCGAGGGGTTCCGCGTGGTGCACCAGGAGGAGGTGCAGCGGGACGGCGTGCCGCTCGTCCGGTTCCTCATGCGCACGCGTCTCGCGGGGGAGTGACGGCCCACCCGGCCCGTGGCGCGGCGTCGGCGTGCGGACCGGTCGGGGTGCGGACCGGTCACTGCACGCCGTCGTGCCCGGCGAGCGTCGCGAGGGCCTTGCACCACAGGGCGTGCGCCCGCTCCGCGCGGTCGGCCGTCTCGATGTTCTCCTCGACGACGTGCACGGTCGTGCCGGAGTCGTCGGGCTCGAGCGTGATGGAGATGTCGTGGTAGTTCTCGGGCTCGTCCGGGAGGTCCATCGTCGGCGAGAAGTGTGTGAACCGCAGCAGACGCGGGCGCTCGACGGCGACGACCTTGCCCCAGTCGGCGAACTCGCGGCCCATGTAGTGGCCCTCGAACGTCACGGGGCTGCCTGGCTGGTAGTCCGTCTCGACGTTCATGCCGAGCATCCAGCGCGCGCCCGGGTGGACCATCTGCGACCACACGACCTCCGGCGGTCGCGCGACGTGGACGGTGCAGGTCGTGGTGTGACCGGTCATCGGTACCTCCTGGGGGGTGGGGCCTGGAGCGACCGTAGACCGTCGCAGCCTGCACGGCAGCCCGGACGGTCGTGCGGCGGGTCACACCGCCCGTGGGTAGGTTCGCCCGCGTGACCCGACTCGTGCTCCTCCACGGCCGCGACAACGCCGGGCTCGACGCGGAGGAGCTCGAGCGCACGTGGCTCGCGGTGCTGCGCGCGGGTCTCGACGCGGCCGGGACGCCGCGCGACCTGGCCGACGACGACGCCTCCTTCGTGTTCTACGGCGACGCCCTCGCGGCGCTCACGGGGCGGGCCGACGTCGTGCCGCCCGTCACCGTGCACGCCGTGCCGGGGTCCCGGGACGCTGACGGTGCCGACGGCGCCGACGGTCGGCCGCTCGACCTGCCCGAGGACGAGCTGGCCTTCCTCGTCGAGGTCGCGCGCGAGGTGCTGCACGGTGCGGGCGTGGACGACGCGCAGGTGCGGCGCGAGGCGGACGGCGCGGTCGCCGCGCAGGGTCTCGGCGTCGACCTCGGGGACCTCGGCGGCTGGGCGAACGCGCTGCTGTCGGCGCTCGACCGTCACGTGCCCGGGCTGAGCGGCGCCGTCCTGCTCCTGCTCGTGCGCGACGTCTGGGCGTACGTGAACGAGCCCGCGGTGCGGCGCGCGGTCGACGAGGCCGTCGTCGCCGCGATGCCGACGGACGAGCCGGCGGTCGTCGTCGCGCACTCGCTCGGCTCCGTCGTGGCGTACGCGGTGCTGCGCGACCACGACCGCGACGTCACCGGTCGGGGCGGTGCGCGCTGGGACGTGCCCCTGCTCCTCACGCTCGGGTCGCCGCTCGCCGTCCGGGCCGTGCGCGACGTCCTCGCGGCGCGTGCCCCGCTGCGCGTCCCCGGGGCGGTGCGCCGCTGGGTCGCCGCGCGCGACTTGCGCGACGCGCTCGCGCTGCACGACCTCGGGCCGTCGGCGTTCCCGCTCGAGCCCGGCTCGCCGCCGATCGAGGACCTCGTCGTCGACAACCGCGCGCCGGGGCACCACGCGGCGGCCGTCCTGCTCGACGGCCGCACTCCCGCCGGCTACCTCGCCGTGCCGGAGGTCGCGCACGCCGTCGGCACGGCCCTCCCCGGCGAGACAGCGGCTCAGGTCGCGAGGTAGAGCTCCGGGGCTCTATCTCGCGGCCTGCAGTTCTACCTCGCGGACGGCGGCTCTACCCCGCGACCCGGGGCTCCACCTCGGCGAGCGTGGCGCGCACGTCCGCGACGAAGTCGTCGACGTCCGTCACGGTCGTGTCCCACGCGCACATCCAGCGCACCTCGACGCGGTCGGGCGTCTCGCCCGCCGCCCAGTCGTAGAACCGGTGCCGCTCGCGCAGGCGCTGCACGACGGCGCGCGGCAGCGTCGCGAACACGGCGTTCGCCTCGGTGCGCTGGGTGAAGGTCACGCCCGGGCCCGCTGCGGCCCCGGTGTCCGCCGAGTCCTCCAGACCCGCCCGCAGCCGCGCCGCCATCGCGTTGGCGTGCCGCGCGTTGCGCAGCCACAGCTCGTCGGCGTCGGCCAGCTCGTCGACGTCCGCGACCGGGTCGCCCACGGGCTCGAACAGTGCGAGGAGCTGCGCGGAGACGTACCGCATCTTCGACGCGAGCTGCATCGTCGCCTTGCGGACGAACTCGACGCCGTCGACGGCCGACGGGTCCAGCACGATCACCGCCTCCCCGAGCGCGAGGCCGTTCTTCGTGCCGCCGAACGACAGCACGTCGACCCCCGCCTCGGTGGTCAGCGCGCGCAGCGGGACGTCGAGCGCGGCCGCGGCGTTCGCGAGCCGCGAGCCGTCGAGGTGCACGCGCATGCCGCGGGCGTGGGCGGCGTCGGCCACCGCCCGGATCTCCTCGGGCGTGTAGACGGTGCCGAGCTCGGTCGCCTGGGTGAGGGACACGACGAGGGGCTGCGCGCGGTGCGGGTCGCCGAGGTCGCCCGCGAACCGCTCGACCGCGGCGGGCGTGAGCTTCCCGTCCGGGGCGGGGACGGTCAGCACCTTGACGCCGCCCACGCGCTCCGGCGCGCCGTTCTCGTCGGTGTTGAGGTGCGCGTGCTCGGTCGCGACGACCGCGCCCCAGCGCGGCAGCATCGCCATGAGCGCGACGACGTTCGCGCCGGTCCCCGTGAGCACCGGGTACGCGGCCGCGTCCGGGCCGAACCGGTCGCGCACGACGTCCTGCAGCCGTGCCGTCCACGGGTCCTCGCCGTAGGAGATCTCGTGGCCGGCGCTCGCGGCGGCGAGGGCGGCGAGGACGTCGGGGTGGGCCGGTGCGTAGTTGTCCGAGGCGAACGTGGTCACGTGCTCAGCGTAGGACGCGGCGCCCGAGGCCCCGCCGCGGGCGAGCGCGCGGCCGCCGGGCTACCGTCGGGAAGGACGCCGACGAGGGCGTCGAGGACACGCCGGAGGTGCAGTCATGTCCACGATCCCCGACCCGGCCGCCGTGCCCGACGACCCGAACTTCTCCGGGCTCCCGCGCGACGAGCGCGACACGTTCGCGAACCAGGCCGAGCCGGCCGACCCGGCCGGTCCCAGCGGGGCGACGGGACCGGTGCAGCCGGTGCGGCAGTCCCAGCCGCCCGTCGAGCCACCGACGTCGCCCGGCCCGCCGCCGGACCCGGCGACCCCGCCGGACGAGCCGACGACCGACCCGGCGCCGGGCGGCCCGCGCCCGAACGACCCGGCTCCTGGCGAGCCGGACTGGCCGTCGTCGCCCGGACCGCCCGTCGGACCGGACGAGCCGTCGGACGCCTGAGGCTCACCCGAGGGTCACAGCAGCCGACGCGACCCCGGGTGGGTGATGCGCAGCCACCGGAAGCCGTAGCCGTCGAGCCGCACGTCGGCGGTCCCGTCCGGCGTGGGCTCGACGTCGTCCGCGTCGAGCACGTCGACGAGCCGCGCGTCCTGGGGCAGCTCGCCGAGCAGCACGCCCACGACGGCCGGGTCCGGCGACAGGTTGTGCAGCGTCACCATCGAGGCGTCCTGCCACGTGCTGCGCAGCGCGATGACCGCGGGGTTCGGCTGGTCGAGCACCTCCGCGTCACCCCAGCCGAGCTCCGGGCACTCGCGGTAGCGGTGCGCCAGCATCCGCACGAACGTCAGGAGCGAGTCCGGGTCGCGCCGCTGGTCGGCGACGTTGACGTGCTCCGGCGCGTACCCGTCGCCGGGCAGGGGCGCCGCGAGCCGCCGCGCCGGCGCCCGGGAGAAGCCGCCGTTCGGCCCGGAGGACCACTGCATCGGCGTGCGGACGGCGAGGCGCCCCGGCACGTCGAGGTTCTCGCCCATCCCGATCTCCTCGCCGTAGAACAGCACGGGCGTGCCCGGCAGCGAGAACAGCAGCGAGTAGACCATGCGGAGCCGGCGGGGGTCGCCGCCCAGCATCGGGGGCAGCCGACGGCGCAGGCCGCGCCCGTAGAGCTGCATCTCCTCCTCGGGCCCGAACGCCGCGAACACCTCCGCGCGCTCGTCGTCGGTGAGCTTGTCGAGCGTGAGCTCGTCGTGGTTGCGCACGAACGTCGCCCACTGCGTGTCACGGGGGATGGGCGGGCGTGCGCGCAGCGCCCCGGCGAGCGGGCCGGCGTCGTGCCGCGCGAGAGACAGGTACAGCGCCTGCATCGCGTTGAAGTCGAACTGCATCGTCAGCTCGTGGCTCGTCACGCCGCCCGGGTCGGCGTCGGCCGGGTTGCCGTCGCCGAAGTACCGCGCCTGCTCCTCGTACGGCAGGTTGACCTCGCCCATGAGGATCGCGTCGCCCGAGCGCCGCCCCACGAACGCGCGCAGGACGCGCAGCAGGTCGTGCGGGTCGTCGATCTCGTCGTCGGGGTTCGCGGCGGCGTCCGTGAGCGCGTAGGGGACCGCGTCGACGCGGAAGCCCGAGATGCCGAGCTCCAGCCAGAACCCGATCGTCTTGGCGATCGCGTCCCGCACGCGCGGGTTCGCCGTGTTGAGGTCGGGCTGGTGGCGGTAGAAGCGGTGCCGGTACCACTCGCCCGTCGGCTCGTCGAGCGTCCAGATGCCCTGCTCCTGGTCGGGGAAGACCACCTGGTTCTGGGTGGGCGGCGGCTCCTCGGCGCGCCAGACGTAGAAGTCGCGGAACGGGTCGTCCGTCGAGCGTCGTGCGGAGCGGAACCACGGGTGCCGGTCCGACGTGTGGTTGACGACGAGGTCGACGATGACGCGGATCCCGCGGTCGCGCGCCGTGCGCACGAGCTCGACGACGTCGCCCAGGTCGCCCAGGCGCGGGTCGACGCCGAGGAAGTCGGTGATGTCGTAGCCGTCGTCGCGGTCGGCCGTCGGGTAGAACGGCATGAGCCACAGGCACGTCACGCCGAGGTCGGCGAGGTGGTCGAGGCGCTGCACGAGGCCGGGGAAGTCGCCCACGCCGTCGTCGTTCCAGTCCATGAACGTCTCGACGTCCAGGCAGTAGACGACGGCGTTCTTCCACCACAGGTCGCCGGTGTCGCGGATCCTCACGCGGCACCCCCGAAGGTGTCGCGGAGCAGGGGCAGGAGCGTGGCGCCCGCCGCGTCGAGGAACGCGTCCTGCTGCTGCCCCACGTGGTGCAGGTACACCTCGTCGAAGCCGCACGCGACCATCTCGGCGACGCGGTCGGCGAACCGCTGCGGGTCGTGCTCGACGAGCACCGTGCCGCGCACCTCCTCGGGCCGCACGAGGTCGGCGACCGCGTCGTACTGGTCGGGCGTCTCGAGGTGCCAGTTCACGCTCGGCGGCAGCAGGTTGGAGCGCCACTGGTCGTGCGCGACGGCGAACGCCGCCGCGTCGTCCTCGCCCCACGACACGTGGACCTGCAGCGCGAGCGGCCCCCGCCCGCCCGCGTCGCGGTACGCGCCGACGACCTCGCGCAGCGCCTCGAGGGGCTGGTTCACCGTGGCGAGGCCGTCGGCCCAGTCCGCGTGACGCCGAGCGGTCGCCGGGGTGACGGCCGGACCGACGAGCCGCGGCGCGACGTCGGGCAGCGACCACACGCGCGCCCGGTCCACCGTCACGTGCCCGTGATGGGTCACCTCCTCGCCCGCGAGGAGCGCGCGGATCACGTCGACGCACTCGCGCAGCCGCTCGTCGCGCTCCGCCTTCGTCGGCCAGCGGTCGCCGGTCACGTGCTCGTTCATCGCCTCGCCCGAGCCGAGGGCCGCCCAGAAACGGCCCGGGAACATCGCGCCCAGCGTCGCGACCGCCTGCGCGAGGATCGCCGGGTGGTAGCGCTGGCCCGGCGCGGTGACGACGCCGAACGGGAGCCCGGTCGTCGCGAGCGCGGCGCCGAGCCACGACCACGCGAAGCCGGACTCGCCCTGGCGCGCGCTCCACGGCGCGAGGTGGTCGGAGCACATCGCGGCGTCGAAGCCGACCTCCTCCGCGCGACGTGCCGCAGCGAGGAGGGGACCGGGCGGGATCTGCTCGTGGGAGGCGTGGAAGCCGACGGTGACCATGGCGCCCAGTGAACCGACCCTCGCGCCGGAGCGCGCGTCGAGAGGGGGGACCCGTGCAGGTGCCGTGACCGTCCGGCGCGGTGGCGATGCTGGATCGCACGCCGCACCGGGTGCAGTCCTACGCTGGCCCGATGCGCCTGCTGACGTGGACGTTCGCCGCCTACCTCGCCGCCGTCCTCGTCGTGACGCTGTGGCCCTCGCCGCAGTCCACCGCCGCGCCCGGATGGGCCACCGCGACCCTCGACCTGTTGCGCGGGCTCGGCATCCCCATGACCCTGCCCGTGCTCGAGGCGTCGGCGAACGTCGTGATGTTCCTGCCGTTCGGCGCGCTCGGCCTGCCGCTGCTGCGCGGGACCGCGGCCCGCCGGCGCGGCGCGGCACCGGGACCCTGGCGCGCCGTCGGCCTCGTGACGCTCGCGGGCGCGCTGCTGTCCGCGGCCATCGAGCTCACGCAGAACCTCCTGCCGGGGCGCGTGCCGACCGCGCAGGACGTGGTGCTCAACACCGGCGGCGCGCTGCTGGGGGCGCTCGCTGCGGCTGCCGTGGTGGGCGCCGTCGCCTCGCGCCGCCGGGCGCGGGTCGCGGGCTGAACAGGAACCAGGATGGGGCCCATGAACGTGGACGAGTCACTCGACGGCGGTACGACCGGGAGCCCGGACGGCGGCGGGCGCGTCGTCGTCGTCGGGAGCGCGAACGTCGACGTGGTCGTCGACGTCCCGCGGCACCCGCACGGCGGCGAGACGGTGCTCGGCGGCGAGCTGCGCCGGGCGCCGGGCGGCAAGGGCGCGAACCAGGCGGTCGCCGCGGCGCGCGCGGGCGGTGCCGCGACGGCGCTCGTCGGTGCGCTCG